>NZ_JAZETR010000003.1:0-392400 GCF_036864375.1 Alteromonas sp. S167 | reverse complement strand
ATTCACTTGAAGCCGTTGCTTCTTAGTGACTCACCCTGTTCGAGTGAGGTGCGCATTATACGCTGGAAGTTTTCAGTGTCAACACTTTTTGAAAATTTATTTTCGAAAGTGTTTCTTTTAAACTCCCGTCTTTACTGGCCTATATAGGTAGTAGAGACTCACTTCGTTTGGTTAGCTGTTTTGCTTTCCCCCCGAAGCGGATGCGCATTTTAGGGAAATGAGCGCTCACGTCAACACTTATTTTAAAAAAAGTGTCATATTTGTTTTGAACGCTCGTTTATTCAGCAAAAACGCCCTATTTCCAGTATCCCGTCTTCTTTCTCATCTGGAATTTGCGCCATATTCCTGGCTTATGCGGCTTTAGCTTTCCTTTATAGTTAAGAATAAAGTCATCGATAGCATCAAGAACGCGTTCGCTATTATGACCATCGCGATATTTTTCGTGGTGATCTACATATGCATTTATTTCATCAATTACTTTAGACGGCTTCGTAAGCGCATAATCAATCGCCTCTTCAATTTTATCTGCCTCTGTTACATCGATGAGATGAGGGCCTGGATTTGTATTTCGGAAGGTCACCACGGGCTTTTCTTGCATCATAAATTCTAAGATGATGGATGAGCTGTCGCAAAGCAGCACACTGGCTTCGTTCACACTGTCTAAATCAACGGTGTGTAAATATTTAACGTTATCCATGGATGCTGCTAATTGTTTATAGCGTTCCACAATGTCAGAACCGTGCAATTTAGGGTGAAATGTAAGGATCCAGTTCCATTCTCGTTCTTTAGCTAATTTCTCGATAGTCGAAAATACCTGTTCAGCCGAACTAATCCCTTTGGTAAATGTGGTTCCATAAAGTATTGTCGGAGGGTTTGTTACCGGCGGGCGCTTTCCTTTTACATAGGTGTCGACTTTACACCATCCTGTCTCATAAGCCTTAAAGCTACCATGCTGTTCTTCTAATATTTTATAAGGTGCTGTACTGCTTGGCCCTTGTGTACAGATTAGGTCAAACCACCCGCGAATGCGGAAATGTGAATCTTCTTGGTAAGTCTGTTCACCGCGCTTACCAATAAAGTAACCGTGAAAAACGCCTACTTTAATACCAGGAATAAAATGATAGATATAGTTACCAGGTGTCAATGTTGCATCGGGATTGAATTCGACAAGCTCTTCAACGGTTGCTAATCTTCTTTCATCCTCAAGCAGCAAATCTTCACAACTAGGTTCTAGATACCACGCTACTTCCCCTCCACGCTTTCTGATCTCAGATTGGATAGGTCGCAAAATTGAATAGGAATATGGCAGTGCAGCAAATAGTACGTAGCGCTTTGACATGGACTCTCCGTAGAAGTAGCTTTTTAATTTTTGACGATAGTATATCAGCATTGTCACTTTAAAAGATTGAAGTCCGCCATCAATAACTAGATTAACCATCAAGTGTTACAGTGTTTTATGCATTTATTGAAAAAGGGCTTACCATAGCCTGCATAATTTCGTTAAAAGAGAGTTTTATGGCACAACCTATAAACAGTTTTAAAGGTATATCTCCTACGTTGGGAAAGAATGTCTATGTTGACGGCTCGGCGAGAATTGTGGGCGATGTGGTTTTAGGAGACGATGCGAGTATATGGCCCTTAGTAGCAGCTCGCGGCGACGTAAATAAAATTCGTATTGGTGCTCGCTCTAACGTTCAAGACGGGAGTGTTTTACATGTAACGAGAAAATCGTCACAAAACCCCGAGGGCTTTCCTCTTATAATCGGCGAAGACGTTACCGTTGGGCATAAATGTATGCTTCATGGCTGCCAGTTAGGTGACCGCATTTTGGTAGGCATGGGCGCTATCATTATGGATGGAGTCGTTGTTGAAGACGATGTGTTTATTGGAGCAGGTACATTGGTTCCGCCAAACAAGCGCCTTGAGAGTGGCTACTTATATGTCGGTAACCCAATGCAAAAGAAAAGGCTTTTAAAAGAAAGCGAACTGGCTTTTCTTAAACAGTCGGCTGTGAACTATGTTGTATTAAAAGACGAGTATCTAGAAGAAGCGAACTAGTTTCGCTTCTCTTTTTGTGTAACGATTTCCCTTACGCGCTTCACTATATCTGACGTATCGGGGCGCTTTTTAGTCCATATATAAAAAGCCTCGGCAGCTTGCTCAACCAGCATCCCTAATCCATCTATTTGGGTTTTGACGCCAAGTTCGGCCGCATCCCTCATAAAACGCGTGGGCGAGTTTTTATAAACCATGTCGTAAACCACGTCACAGTTATTCAAAACACCATCTTCTAAACTACACGGCAATTCATTGCTTAAACTGGCGGCTGTTGAATTAATAATAATATGAGGCCCAACATCTGCGATATCTTCAAGCGCAACCACCTGCACTTTAGCGTTTGAAGCGGCACTTGCCACTTCCTCTGCTTTCGCTTTGGTTCTATTGGTGATGATTAAAGAGGCGGCCCCTGCTTTTAATAACGGGGAGATTACGCCACGGGCTGCGCCGCCGGCACCAATAAGCAACACGCGCTTACCCTTAATTTCCACACCACTGTTAAGCAGATCGTTTACCAGCCCAACACCATCAGTGTTGTATCCCCACACTTCACCGCTGTCACCATTCATTAGCGTATTAACAGCTTGTGCATCTTTGGCTGCTTGGTCATCTACCTTTGCCAAGTTGAATGCATCAAGCTTAAAAGGCATGGTGACGTTACAACCTACAGCGCCTTCCTGAGCTAAAAACGCGTTGGCGGCATCTACAAAACCGTCTACTGGCGCAAGTATCTTTTCATAAGAAATCTTTTCTCCCACTTGTTCTGCAAACATTTCATGGATAGTTGGTGATAAACTCTGGGCAATAGGATTACCAAATACAGCGAATTTTTTCATGGGTATACGCGATTTATTTAAAGGTAAAAAGAAAAGCGAAGAAAGCGCCTCACACAATACGCCATACTATCGAATTGGCGGAGAGATGAAAGTGCGAGAATTGGCAAATTCGTTCTATGATATTATGGAAACCGATCCGTTAGCAGCTGAACTGCTGGCAATACACCCGCAACCATTAGATAGAATAAGACATGTATTCTTCTTGTATTTGACGATGTGGCTTGGCGGACCAGATGATTTTCAACAGCAGTTCGGCCACCCTCGCCTTCGTGCGCGCCACTTGCCATTCACTGTCTCACCAGAACTTAAAGACCAGTGGATGTACTGCATGCGAAAAGCAATGTTTAAAACCGTAGACGATTTAGCATTAGCGCAAAAGCTTCTGACGGCGCTAGATCAACTTGCCGAACATATGATAAACACAAAATAAAAAAGCGTGCGAATCAGCAAAAAGCCAATCGCACGCAACCCCCTGTTACTCTAAACGCTCTTAATGGCGCATAAGTAGTGCAATAATTTCAACAAGGTATCGCTATAAAAAAAGAGGCCCTACTATATAGCGGTACAATAAGCGGCATTAAAATGTATAGCCCACAGATAACGTATAAACCCATGGGTCTATTTCTATTTCACCCACTTTGCCTTCGGCATCGCCCACTTTAAAAGTGGCGTCTGTATCTATATCAATGAAGCGCACCGACGCATTCACATGCCACGTTTCATCTATGTGATAGTCCATTCCTACTTGAGCAGATAAACCAAAAGAATTATCTAACGACAAGTCACTTAAGCCCGCAGTTTCGTTAGCATCAGTAAATTTCTCATCATAAATAAAGGTGTAATTGATACCTGCGCCAATGTAGGGCTGGAACGATGAGGCTGCATCATTAAAGTAATAGTTGGCAGTAAGCGTTGGTGGAAGGTGTGTTACTTCACCTAACTGATTGCCAGTACCTAATGGGTCTGGTACTGAAAAAGACACATCGTGTTTAAACGGTGTGGCAGCTAGAAGCTCTATATTGATATTGTCTGTAATGAAATAAGCGACGTTAATTCCTAGCTGAGTATCATTACCGATTGTAAGCGCTACGCCTAAGTCCGAGCCACCAGCAACAATATTTGATGAAGATTCATCCGGCGCTACTGTTGTTAGACCGCCACGAACTAACCAGTCGCCTTGTTGATGCGCGTGAACCGCTGGAGAAAGCGCTGCTAGCGCTAGACAAATTGTTGAAAGAGTTGATGTACGCATAATGTGCTCTCATAAGTGATTTACTTCAATGAGGCCACTGTACGTATTTAGAAAAAGAAGATGTTGATCCAGCGCAAGTTTATTAGGTAACGAAAACCTTGGTAGATATGTGTATTGATGTAGATCAAAATCACGCGCCGCTATGGATGTAGCGGCGCTTTATATTATGGCATTAATTACCAATCGGTGGGCTTAAGCCAGTCAACAAGCTTCGCCTCGGCACTACCAGGTGCAGGCGTATAACAATACTCCCACCTCGCAAGCGGCGGCATAGACATCAAGATAGATTCAGTGCGGCCACCCGTTTGAAGACCGAATAAGGTTCCACGGTCGAAGACCAAGTTAAATTCAACGTAGCGACCACGACGATAAAGCTGAAAATCTCTCTCTCGTTCGCCATATGGCACTTGTTTACGACGCTCCATAATAGGTACATAGGCATCGATGTAACCATTGCCTACCGCCTGCATGAAAGCAAACGAAGTATCAAAACCCCACTCGTTTAGATCGTCGAAAAATAAACCACCAACACCGCGGGTCTCGTTACGATGCTTAAGGTAAAAATAGTCATCGCACCATTTCTTGTACTTAGCGTATACATTTTCACCATAAGGCTTACACAGCTTCTTCGCTGTATCATGCCAATGTATTACGTCGTCCTTAAACGGATAGAAAGGCGTTAAATCGAAACCACCACCGAACCACCAAATAGGCGCTTCGCCTTCTTTCTCTGCAATGAAAAAGCGAACATTAGCATGTGATGTAGGAATGTAAGGGTTGTGAGGATGTATAACCAGCGACACGCCCATAGCTTGAAAGTTTCTGCCTGCTAATTCAGGCCGATTGGCAGTAGCCGAGGCCGGCATCTGACTGCCAAATACGTGTGAAAAGTTTACGCCACCTTGCTCAATAACAGCACCGTTTTTGAGCACGCGTGAACGGCCTCCACCGCCCTCTTCTCGCTGCCAACTGTCTTCGACAAATTGGCCTTTACCATCGGCTAACTCCAACGTTTGACAGATGGTATCCTGCAGATTGAGAAGGTATGATTTTACTTGTTCGATAACTTCTGCTGCATCTTTCCCATCAAGTTGCGTAGACCCTATCATGCTCTTATTACCTCGGCAGTATCGCCATCGCGAATGGTACTCGGTTTTGTTGCTCCACCTACTTCACCATCAACATACACAACTGAATCGGCAAAAACAGCCTTTGCTTCATCAATGGTTATTGCCGGCGGTTGACCTGTTAAATTGGCACTTGTTGACACTAGCGGCTTACCAAGCTTGTTGCACAATTCTACCACCACCGGATGGTTAGTTACTCGAACCGCAATTTTCGGGTGCTTCCCTGAAATCCAACTTGGCGCAGAAGAAGATTTAGGTAATAGCCACGTATTTGGCCCAGGCCAGCTAGAAAAAATGTCGGTACGACGGTCTGGACGAATAGCATTGTCATCAACATAAGGTAAGAGTTGACTGTAGTTGGCAGCAATAAGAATGACGCCTTTTTCTACTGGGCGCTGTTTCACTTCTAATAGGGCATGCACTGCCGCTTCGTTATCTGGATCACATCCTATGCCCATAACCGCTTCGGTGGGATACACCAACAACTTACCTTCCTCAAATGCACTTACAATAGGATCTTTTTCTGTAACGTTGGCTTCAACAGGATTAAACGTATTCACGTCCCCATTTTGAAAATCAGACATTTTTCATTCTCTAAAACAAGGTTTATTTCTTATAACCGCACGCTGGCTGTGGGCATTGCAGCTGCCCTTTTTTATCGATAAGCACTGCCCACCCGCATGCTGGACATGCTTCGTTGACTGGGGTGAAATTTAGCACATAACGACACTTCGGATAATGGTTACATGCAAAAAACTGTTTACCGTATTTGTTGGTGCGCGAAATCAGCTGTCCTTTTTTACATTTCGGACAATCAACGGAGGTTTCTTCTTGCTGTTTGATAGGCGCAATGTAGTGGCAATCGGGGAAGTTGGTACAACCGATGAACATACCAAACCGGCCTTTCTTTATTGCTAATTCTGAACTGCATTCTGGGCAAGAAACGCCATCAAGTGTTTTAAGTAATGTCGTTTGTTTGTCGTGTAGCGGTTTACTGAAGCTACATTCTGGATAACCAGTACAACCTAGAAAAGGACCAGATTTACTGTTTTTAATATGAACGGCTTTGCCACATTCTGGACAATCGCCGAAGTTATCTTCTAAGGCATGCTCGTTTGCTGAAAATAACGAGTGGTCTATTTTAGACATGGCATACGATCACGCACTGCACTTTGGCAGTGCGTATAAAGCAGTTAGTGCTGAGTAAAACACGCATTAATGAAGTGCACCATCTGGCTCTTCGAACAGTAGGTCTTCCATTTGAGCGTAAGCATTTTCTTTACCTGGTACGTTAAACAGCACCATCAATACTACCCACTTCAAATCTTCTAAGCAGAATTCATTGGAATCAATTTCCATTACGCGGTCAATAACCATCTCTCTGGTAGATGCATCAAGCACATTAACTTGCTCTAAGAACATCAAAAAACCACGACATTCTACATCAAGGCGCATTTGCTCTTCATGCGTATAAATACGACTTAAACCAGTACTAATGCCTCTACAAAAATACGGCTTAATGTCGGTTTCTTGCAGCGCGGCAAGTTTTTCTAACCATGCGAGGGCTTTGTATATTTCATCATGATGAAAGCCTGCGCGAACCAACTCTTCTGTAAGCTCGTCTTGGTCTACGCGGATCTCAGTCTCACTGTGGATGAAGTTTTCGAACAGATACATGAGGATATCGAACATTTTATTTTCCCCTCAATTTAATGTAGCCACCAGGGACAGCGGCCACTAAACCACGCAATTCATATTCTAATAATGACGCCATTACATCTGACACAGTAACGGCATTGCGCTGGGCTATAACATCAATAGCGGTGATGTCATAATCCACACTAGCTAATAATTTATCAGTTGCCAAGCTATTCACTTCACTTTTTTCGTTTTCAATGTCAACGGGAATGCCTAGCTGTAAAGGCTCAACATCTATTTCATCAATAATGTCGTTCACGTTGGTTACTAGTTTAGCACCCTGTTGGATTAACCAATGGCAACCTTGTGCGTGTTCGTGGTAAATATTTCCCGGCACCGCAAACACTTCTCTCCCTAGATCTGCGGCCAAATTGGCAGTAATCAAGGTGCCACTCTTAATTTTCGCTTCTACAACCAAAGTGCCTAACGTTAATGCTGCAATAATTCTATTTCGCCTTGGAAAGTGCCAGGGTTTCGGTCCTTGGCCGGGAAAGAATTCAGTGATGCAAGCTCCTTTTCCACTAACAATAGCATCGAATAATGGCTTGTTCTTGGCAGGATAAACAATGTCGGGCCCTGTACCCATTACCGCAACTGTTTTGCCTGTATTTACTAACCCACCTTGATGTGCGGCACTGTCTATGCCCATAGCTAAACCACTGGTTACCGTAATGCCATTGTTCGACAGGTCACTGGCTAGAGTTTTTGCTATTTGCTTACCTTGTAAACTTGCACGTCTGCTGCCTACAACAGCCACTTGAGGTTTAATTAAGCACTGTGGTTCTCCCACCACGAACAGCACTAGCGGCGGAGAGTCGAGCTGCTTCAACGAACAGGGGTAGTTTGATGAGTCGTACGAAACAATATGATGATTTGCGCATTCCCTTTCCCACGCAATGGCTAAAGACGTAAGTTTGTCTGAAGTTTGCGTTTTTAATTTATCAATATCGGCAGCGTGTAAGTCATTTTCGGCTGTGAGTAGCTCATGCGGGGAAAGTGTTGTACGTAAAAGTAGTTCTAGCCAGTGTTTGCTAGCAATGCCCTGTGCCGAAGCCATACGAAGATACGCAAGCTCAAATTGCGTTAATGAAGACGCTGCTTTTGCGTTTATTTGTTGCGACTTTGCCCGTGAGAGTGTTTTTAATTGTGCTTGAAGAGAATGTTGAGACACTGCCGCTCCTTAATGTTAAGCGGCAGATTAAAAATAGCTTAGTGGGGTTAGCTAAGGCTTGGCGACGATAAAGCCGCGTTTTATGCTTTTGCTTGCACGGGTAATTAAGCCATAACTAACGTTATCAAACGTTTTAAACACGATAACTTCACCTACTTTCATTGCAGGTTGAGTTAACGTGTCGATAAACCATTCGCCACCGCTATTAGCACCCGGTTCATCGACATAGCGAGGGGTTTCGTCATCTACAATTGCAGGGCCTTGAACATATAACCCCATTACCGTTCCGGGCTTAACGTCCATATTCCCTAAATCAAGAATAACCACGTCGTATTTACCCAGTAAATCATGGTCATGCAAATCGCCCACTACTGCACCACGCTGCGAGGTTGCTGCAACTAGTTCAATGCTATCGGGGTTTTCAAACCCACCTTCCAACAGCTTATCGCCGCGCTTAGCCTCTTGGTAAGCATCATCGATAAACAGCAGCATAGTGTCATCAGTATTTCCTTCTGGAATGACTGATGCGGTAGATACGTGCGTGACTTGTATACCTAATGTCTCACCTTGAAGACTTTCGATGGTAGCGTGCTTCCGCACTACACGATACTGATCGTTGGCACTGAATTGCTGTTGACCTAATACAAAGTCGTCTGAGGCAAAGCGTATGTTACCGTCTTGATTACCGAGCACTTTGGGCAGCATGTTATATCTGTCTTCATCAACGAATGTGTGCTGCTTTATAAATGGCGCTATTGCCTCCCAAGCAAGTAAATCGATGGGTGCTGGCTTTATGCGTTTATTTGTTTCAGGTGATAGTGTCATTGCAAGCTTTTCTCGCTTGACGATTAACACCGGCTGCCCATCCTCGTATCCAACAGTAATGATGTCACCCGGGTAAATAAGGTGAGGGTTGTTAATTTGTGTGTTGGTGCGCCACAGTTCAGGCCAAAGCCAAGGCTCGTTTAGAAACACGTTGGCAATGCCCCATAAGGTATCGCCACGTTTCACCGTGTATGTTTTGGGCGCACCTTCTTTAAGTTGCAAGGCGAGTGCAGGTAAAGTAACTAGCGCACAAAAGGTTAACGCTGCTATTTGAACTATTTTACTTAATCGCTTTTTCAAATTAATCACCCGCAAATTATTCACTGTCGCTTATTGTTGCTTTTTCAGACAATAACACTATATCGACCTAAATCACTATACTAATAGGGCTTTGGCAAAAAACTGCACGAAAGCCGTGATATACGTTAGAATAGTAACTTAATAAGCACTGTAAAGTGTGCTGGCAATTAGATCGTATATGAATTTATACAGCAATAGGTGAAGTAAGCGAGACATGGCAATATTAGACGTATTAAGTTTTCCTGATGAACGACTTCGCACGGTAGCTAAACCGGTCGAAGAAGTTAACGACGAAATCAAACAATTGGTATCGGATATGTTCGAAACCATGAAGGATGAAAATGGTATTGGCCTTGCCGCTACACAGGTAAATCGCCACGTACAAGTCGTTGTTATGGACGTATCAGAAGACCAAAACGAACCTCGTGTGTTTATAAACCCTGAAATTACTCGTAAAGATGGTATGACCATTAGCGAGGAAGGCTGTTTATCTGTACCTGGCAATTATGCAAAAGTAGAGCGGGCTGAATCTATTACGGTAAAAGCACTTGACCAAAACGGTGAAACATTCGAGCTGGAAGCAGACGGTCTACTGGCTATTTGTATCCAACACGAGCTTGACCACTTAAAAGGCAAGCTTTTCATCGATTATCTATCACCTCTGAAGCGCCAGCGAATTCGCAAGAAGCTTGAAAAAGAAGCGCGACTAGCAGCGAAAGCATAGGACAATTTGTGACATCACCATTGAAAATAATTTTTGCCGGTACTCCGGATTTCGCTGCTAAGCACTTATCTGCACTTATCGACAGTCAGCATGACGTTGTTGCGGTTTACACGCAACCAGACCGCCCTGCCGGACGTGGTAAGAAACTCACAGCAAGCCCGGTAAAAGTATTAGCAGAAGAGCATGCTATAGACGTATTTCAACCGTCGTCACTTAAAAGCGAAGACGCTCAGAAAAGGCTTTCTTCATTGAACGCCGACCTCATGGTGGTAGTGGCTTACGGCTTATTGTTGCCAAAAGTGATACTTGATGCACCTAAGCTAGGTTGTATTAATGTGCATGGCTCCATACTGCCTAAATGGCGCGGTGCTGCGCCTATACAGCGCGCTATTTGGGCAGGTGATGCAGAAACAGGCGTTACCATTATGCAAATGGACGAAGGGTTAGATACCGGCGATATGCTACATATCGCTAAGCTTCCCGTAGCGTCTTCAGACACCAGCGCTACCATGTACGATAAACTCGCCGAGCTTGGGCCAAAAGCATTGGTAGAGGTAGTTGATAGCTTCGAAAGCTACACGCCAGTAAAACAAGATGATACACAAGCAACGTATGCTAAGAAGTTGTCAAAAGAAGAGGCGTTGATTAACTGGCACCACGATGCTGCTCAAATTGAGCGCAATATACGAGCTTTTAATCCTTGGCCAGTGGCATGGATGAAAGTAGAAGATCAGAACGTAAAAGTATGGTCTGCCCGTGTTGTTAAAGCAGAAAAAGCGGCTGCGCCAGGTACGGTTCTAAGTGCCAACAAGGAAGGCATTACAATAGCAACAGGCAACGAAGCCCTGTGTATTACGTCTTTGCAAATACCTGGTAAAAAGGCATTACCAACCGCAGATGTAATTAATGCGCGCCAGTCATGGTTTGAAATTGGTCGCAATTTATCTCAAGAAGAGTCTCTGTGAAGCCTATCCCACTTCCAAAACAAAAGAACCTGCGCGCGGACTGTGCATGGGTTATCTATCAAATTTTAGAGCATGGTAAGTCTTCAAGAGAATGCTTAGAGCGTGTTCAGCGTCGACACAATGTACGCGACAATGCATGGCTTCAGGAGATGTCTCTTGGTGTTATGCGTCGTCTGCCCATACTACAACATTGGCTTCGAGGTCTGCTTGATAGACCGCTGAAAGGCAACAAGAAAGTGGTAGAGCACCTTATTCTTCTGGGACTTTATCAACTTCACTATTCACGTGTTAGTAGCCATGCTGCTGTAGGTGAGACGGTTGCCGCTGCATCGTATTTAGGCGCAACGAGTCTTAAGGGTTTGGTAAACGCAGTTCTACGTAATTTTCAGCGTGAAAGCCTTGGCGATAAACCTATCGAGAACCCCATAATTGAAAGCGGGCTACCTAAGTGGTTATTTAAAGCTATTGAAAATGCCTATGGCGAAGACGCCAGCCGCGTGCGTGAAGCAACGAATGCAATGGCACCTATTTGGCTTCGCGTAAACAAACAAAAAACATCGTTAACCGCGTTCACTGCTGCGCTTGATAATATAAATGTTGCATACACAACAAGTGAAGAACACGGCGACGCCGTTATTTTGCAAAAGCGCGAAGACATTACGGCGCTTCCTGGCTTTGACGATGGCCACTTTGCTGTTCAAGATGGTGCAGCCCAACTTGCTGCACATTATTTACAAGTAAAAGCGGGAGAGCGCATTTTAGATTGCTGTGCCGCACCAGGTGGTAAAACCGGTCATATTGCTGAAAATACGCCTGACGTTGGCTATTTACTTGCCCTTGATGCAGATGCTACACGTCTAAAGCGAGTGGAAGAAAACATGACTCGCCTGCAGCATACGGTAGACATTAAGCAAGGTGATGCAACAGCACCGGATACATGGTGGGACGGTGAATTGTTTGACCGTATATTGCTAGATGCCCCCTGCTCCGCAACAGGTGTTATTAGAAGGCACCCCGATATACGCTGGCTTCGTAAATCAAGCGACATAGACAACCTTGCCGCGTTGCAGCGCCAAATTTTAGATACGCTTTGGGCATTGTTAAAGCCCGGCGGCACAATGCTCTACGCCACCTGCTCTATTCTTCCACAAGAAAACACGCAACAAATTCAGCAGTTTTTGGCGCAGACACCTGACGCGCAGTTATCGCCCGTGACAAAAACAGAAACGAGTGAAAGGCCTGGTAGACAAATTCTTCCCGGTGAACAACAAATGGATGGTTTCTATTATGCGAGGCTGGTAAAGTCGAGCCAATAACCCTTACTTATTTTAACGCAGTAACGGTTGCATAATTGTCATCACATACAGTTAGCAAGGCAAAGTAATAACGATGAAAATCATCATTTTGGGTGCAGGCCAAGTAGGCGGAACACTTGCAGAAAATTTGGTCGGCGAAAATAACGAAATTACCGTTATTGACTCCGATCCTACGATTCTTCGTTCCCTGCAAGACCGACTTGATTTACAGGTAGTTACCGGCGTAGGTTCGCACCCTGATGTGTTACGCAAAGCAGGTGCGGAAGATGCCGACATGCTAATTGCTGTAACCAATAGTGATGAAAGTAATATGTTGGCGTGTCAGGTTGCATACAGCCTATTCAAAACGCCTACTAAAATTGCCCGCGTTCGTTCAGAACAGTACATCATTTACCAAGAACAGCTTTACAAGCAGCAAGATATTCCAGTAGACCACATTATTGCGCCAGAACAGCTTGTGACCAAAGCCATCAAGCGCTTAATTGACTATCCCGGCGCACTTCAGGTAGTGGAATTCGCCGATGGAAAAGCCAGTTTAGTAGCGGTAAAAGCCTACTACGGCGGATTACTTGTTGGGCATGCTCTGTCTGCACTTAAAGATCATATGCCAAACGTTGAAACGCGTGTAGCTGCGATATATCGACGTGGCCGCCCTATTCGTCCACTTGGTACAACAGTGATTGAAGCCGACGACGAAGTATTCTTTATTGCGGCAACAAAGCACATTCGAGCAGTAATGAGCGAACTGCAGAAGCTAGAATCTAGCTATAAGCGCATTATGATTGCAGGCGGTGGCCTTATAGGTGCAGGTCTCGCCAAAAAGCTAGAACATAATCACAATGTAAAGCTGATTGAGTTTAGTCCTGAGCGCGCTAAGTACTTATCTGCACACTTAGATAAAACCATAGTGTTCAGTGGCGACGCATCAGATCCAGAGCTTTTAAGTGAAGAAAATGTTGAACAGGTAGATGCCTTTATTGCCGTTACCAACGACGATGAAGCCAATATTATGTCTGCCATGCTGGCCAAGCGAATGGGCGCACAAAAAGCCATGGTACTGATACAACGCAGTGCCTATGTTGACCTTGTGCAAGGTGGCGAAATTGATATTGCATTCTCTCCACAGCAAGCCACAATCTCGGCATTGTTAACGCATGTAAGGCGCGGCGATATTGTGAATGTGTACTCACTACGCCGAGGCGCAGCAGAAGCCATTGAAGCTATTGCACACGGCGATGAAAACACGTCAAAGGTAGTGGGCAAACAAATTGGTGATATAAAGCTACCTCCGGGCACCACCATAGGCGCCATAGTGCGAGACGACCAAGTTATTATTGCTCACAGCGACACCAAAGTTGAAGCCAACGACCACGTTATTTTGTTCCTTGTCGACAAGAAATACATCAATGACGTAGAGAAGCTTTTCCAGCCAAGTGCATTTTTCTTCGGCTAGCCTAACAACTCGCGTTAAGAGAAAAGCCAAAAAAACAAAATGAAAAAGCCGAGAAACTGTTTCTAGTTACTCGGCTTTTTGCTAGTTGGATATCAGGTTATCTAGACGCTTTAGCTACGCCAGAATGTTGGTGAAAACAGCACAAGAAGTGAAAACACTTCAAGACGACCAAATACCATCGCCACTACTAAAATCCATTTTCCTGCGTCTGTTACATCAGCATAGTTTGCGGCCACACTCCCTAAACCCGGCCCCAAGTTATTTAACATGGCGGTGGTTGCAGTAAATGCACTTAGGTTATCAAGTCCTGTCGCAATGAGTCCTATCATAATTATGACAAACACTACGGCGTATGCAGAAAAGAAGCCCCATACAGCCTCGACAACTTTGTCTGGCATAGCGCGGTCGCCAAACTTTACGCTGTATACCGCTTTGGGATGAATTAGACGGTCTACTTCACGTTTACCTTGAAGGAACAATAAGCACACCCTGACTACTTTAAGGCCTCCACCCGTTGAGCTTGCACAACCGCCAATAAAACTAGAAAAAATAAGCAGAATTGGCAGAAACGTTGGCCACACTGAAAAGTCTGTAGTAGCAAATCCTGCGGTAGTGCTGATAGACACAGCTTGAATCATTGCCTGATCTAACGCCTGCTCAGCAGAACTGTAGTAGCCAGACAGTGTAAGTACGAAGAAACAAATACCTATTAAAAATGCTTGAATTATAAAGAATGCTTTAAATTCTGGATCTTTAAAGTAACCACGCACTGAACGTGAGCTTACCGCCGCGTAATGTAGGGAAAAATTTAACGCCGCGATTAGCAAAAATACCGTACAAACAATGTTTACCATAGGGCTATTAAAATAACCTAAGCTTGCGTCGTGGTTCGAGAAACCACCTATTGCAACAGTAGAAAATGAATGACAAATAGCGTCGAACACATTCATACCTGCTAACCAATAAGACGCAGCACAAGCAATAGTAATAGATAAATAAATATACCAAAGATGCTTTGCTGTATCGGCAATACGCGGCGTCATCTTGTTGTCTTTTACCGGACCCGGTGTTTCTGCGCGATAGAGCTGCATACCACCAACTCCAAGGATAGGTAAAATAGCAACGGCGAGAACGATGATACCCATACCGCCAAGCCACTGCAGCTGCTGGCGATAAAACTGCACAGAATGCGGAAGAAAATCGATACCTTCTATTACTGTCGCACCAGTTGTGGTTAAACCAGAGAACGACTCAAAGAACGCATCTGTAACTGTCATACTGGGCTGTTCCAACAGTATCAAAGGAATGGCACCTACACTTGCCAGTACAGACCAGAAAAGCGCCACAATTAAAAAGCCTTCTCTAGCGCGTAAATCGTTCTTTTGCTGACGGTTTGGATACCATAGCGCCATACCACCTAGCACACAGATTATGAATGCCAAAGTAAAAGGTAGACCACTACCGTCTTGATATATCAACGACACAATTGCAGGCGGGATCATAGTAACGCTGAATAGCGCAATAAGAAGCCCCAGTATTCGTATGATGGCACGGTAGTGCATAGTGTATTATGCCTTTATTTTTATTAGTGGCGATAAGATGAAAAGCGCGACGTTATTCACTGTGTACTGTAAGGGAAACGTCATGTTCTCAGTAACAAGGCTTTGATTATAGGACGTTAAACAATAAGGGGAAACCTTTGTTTCCCCCTATCAATTCGCAATGCCTAAACATCTAACTAAATACAGTTCTACTTCATACTCAGCACGGTTTTTACCATTTTGCTTATGCTTCTATGTGCTTCTGTAATTGACTGCGCCAACATGTAAGCAGGTGTAGTAACCAACTTCGCTTCGTTGTCGATAACGACTTCATCTACATTACAGTTTACGTGCATTGCACCCAACGCATTTAGTCCGCTTGCCGTAGACTCGTCGTTACCAATAGTAAGCTTTACGTTATTGCCATACACTTTTGCTGCAAGTGCAGGTGCTATACAAGCGTAAGCAGCGGGCTTTTTCGCCGAAGCAAACGCACGGCATACTTCAAGTACATCTTCATTAAAAGTACATGCATCACCGTCAACCGCAAACGTGCATAAGTTTTTAGCCGCACCAAAACCACCTGGCAAAATAAGGGTATCAAAGGCATTTACGTCACACTCAGAAACCGGCTTTATATCACCGCGAGCAATGCGCGCTGACTCAACCAATACATTGCGCGACTCACCTTCAGCGACATCACCAGTTAAATGGTTAACCACGTGAAGCTGCTCTACATCTGGAGCAAAACATTGGTACGTAGCGCCCTCTAATTCAATGGCCAATAAGGTTAATACTGCTTCGTGCAGCTCTGCACCGTCAAAAACACCACTACCGCTTAGAATAACTGCTACTTGCTTCATATTGTCTTCCAACCCTTGTTCTGTCTACTTATTCAAATTTTGGCTATTAAACAGCCAACTGTTCAAAAAAAGTTCTTAGTAATACGTGTATACTTTGCAAATGGTTATGCTACATTATTCCACCAACTTGGTTAAACCAAAAAACAAATTCACCAAGTTATCCACAAAACATGGAATGGTTTGTAGCAGGTACGCTGTTTTCACACCTTAGTCTCATTCCCTTATTTTACTTGAATCTAGCGATGATCTTTACAAAGCAAAAGATCATCCGGATCAGTGTGCGCGACACTTTAGATCACAAAGTTATCCACAACACAGCACCCTTGATCACACTCTGTTAATGTTCTTCCACAATATGGCGATCTGAGCGTGGCTGTGGCATTCTTGCGCTCATAATCTATAACGGAAATCCGCCTTTTATGTCTGATTCGAAAAAGCCTCCATTTGTCTTAGTTGATGGATCATCTTATCTCTTTAGAGCGTTTCACGGCTTACCGCCGTTGACCAACTCAAAAGGACAAGATACGGGCGCCATTTATGGCGTTGTGAATATGCTGAAAAGCCTGATCAAGCAATATAACCCTACGCACATGGCGGTTATTTTTGATGCTAAGGGCAAAACATTTCGAGATGATATATATAAAGAGTACAAAGCAAATCGCCCGCCTATGCCGGACGAACTTCGTAGTCAAATTGAGCCGCTTCACGCCATTATCAAAGCGATGGGTTTGCCTGTAATTGTTGAGTCAGGCGTTGAGGCCGACGATGTTATAGGCACACTTGCCAAACACGCCACAGAAAAAGGCATCGACACCGTTATTAGTACTGGTGATAAGGATATGGCACAGCTGGTAAATCAGCATGTGACGTTGATTAACACCATGACTAATCAGGCTATGGACGTTGAAGGCGTAAATACTAAATTTGGTATTCCACCTGAATTGGTCATCGATTTCTTAGCACTTAAAGGCGATAAAGTAGATAACATTCCTGGCGTACCCGGTGTAGGCGATAAAAGCGCGCAAGCACTTCTTAACGGTATTGGTGGTATTGACGCTATTTACGAAAACCTCGATAAAATTGCCGACCTGTCGTTTAGAGGCAGTAAAACCATGGCCGCAAAGATGCAAGAATATGAAGAGCAGGCTCGCCTCTCTTATACACTTGCAACCATTAGTATCGACCTTGACTTGCCCTACGATGTTGAAACACTAACGCCTGAACAAGCAGATAACGAGCAACTGCGCGATTTATTTGCAGAATATGAATTTAAACGTTGGCATGCGGAAGTAAGCGCACTTTTGACAGGCGAAGCGCCTACATCAAGTGATAGCGCAGGCAACACCACTGCAAATGACGGTGAAGGCAAAGACGCAGCCTCCTCTAATTCCACCGTTGAGCTAGATCATTCACAATATGAAACCGTACTTGAAGAAGCACGTTTTAAAGAGTGGGTAGCGTTACTTGAAAAAGCAGAGCTTTTTGCATTCGATACAGAGACAACAAGCCTAAACTACATGGACGCCGAACTAGTAGGCGTTTCATTTTGTATTGAGCCAGGTAAAGCGGCATATGTGCCAGTAGCGCACGATTATCCAGATGCCCCAACGCAGCTTTCACGCGACGACGTGCTTAGTGCCTTAAAGCCTATTTTAGAGTCGAATGACATCATCAAAGTCGGTCAGCATATTAAATATGACAAAAATGTACTGGCAAACTATGACATTACCTTAAACGGTATTGGGTTTGACACCATGTTGGAAAGTTATGTGCTCAATAGCACGGCTCAACGACACGATATGGATTCATTGGCCCTTGCCTATTTAGGTCATAAAACCATTCACTTTGAAGAAATTGCTGGTAAAGGTGCAAAACAGCTTACGTTTAATCAGATCCCTCTTGAGCAAGCTGGCCCTTATGCAGCTGAAGACGCTGATATTACATTGCGCTTACACCAAACAATTTGGGAAAAGCTAAGCGGCATCGATGAATTAAAGCAGCTTCTTATTGATATTGAAGTACCGCTTGCTTGTGTTCTGTCGCGTATGGAACAACAAGGTGTACTTATCGACAGTCAGAAGCTTCGCCAGCAAAGCCAAGACCTTGCAACACGTATAGCAGAACTTGAAAAAGAAGTGCACGAAGAAGCAGGCGAACCTTTCAATTTGGGCTCTACAAAACAGCTTCAGCATATTTTGTTCGAGAAAATGTCGCTGCCGGTCATTAAAAAAACACCGAAAGGCGCACCGTCTACCTCAGAAGACGTGCTACAAGAGTTAGCATTGGAATACCCTCTTCCTCAAAAAATTATGGAATATCGCGGGTTAACCAAGCTGAAAAACACCTATACCGATAAGTTACCGAAAATGATTAACCACCGTACGGGTCGTGTTCACACGTCATATCATCAAGCGGTTACGGCAACAGGTAGACTGTCATCTACCGATCCTAATTTACAAAATATTCCTATTCGAAACGAAGAGGGTCGTCGTGTACGTCAGGCGTTTGTACCCCGTGAAGGCAATAAAATTGTTGCTGCCGACTACTCGCAAATTGAGCTTCGAATTATGGCACATTTATCGGGTGATAAAGGGTTACTTGACGCGTTTGCACACGGGAAGGACATCCATAAAGCCACCGCCGCAGAGGTGTTTGGTGTCAACCTTGATGACGTAACTACCGAGCAACGTCGCAGCGCTAAGGCCATCAACTTTGGTTTGATATACGGCATGAGTGCATTTGGTCTATCAAAGCAACTCAACATTCCTCGTAATGAAGCACAGAAGTATATGGACCTCTATTTTGAACGCTATCCTGGCGTATTAGAATACATGGACTCAACACGTGAAGGTGCCAAAGAAAAGGGCTATGTAGAAACCGTATTTGGCCGCCGTTTATACTTACCTGATATAAAAGCAAGCAATGGTGCGCGACGCAAAGGCGCTGAGCGCGCTGCGATAAATGCACCAATGCAAGGTACCGCGGCTGACATCATTAAAATGGCGATGATAAAGGTAGACGACTGGATTGCAAACAATGCCTCTGACGATGTCACCATGATGATGCAAGTACACGATGAGCTTGTATTTGAAATAAAAGAAGACAAGGTAGATGAATACGTAGCAACGATAACTACGTTAATGGAAACTGCAGCAACCCTTAATGTGCCTTTAGTTGTTGAGGCCGGTATTGGTGAGAACTGGGACGAAGCACATTAATTTAAAAGCGTGCCTTAATTACTTTGTTTAGGCATTTAAATTAAGTAATTAGATTACAGCTTTAAGTAAAACAGCACGCTAAAACCATTAAATTTGGTAATTAAATTACAAACCTCTCTTGCCTTTTACATGCTATGTTGTAAAATTACGCATGTAGGGTACAGAGGTGAGAAAGCTGTTTTCAAACCTTTGCTTTAACCCCGACAGATTTGTCGGGGTTTTTTTATGCCTGAAGAAAAGTAAAAGGAGATGGAAGCGAGGCTTATAAAGCGAGATTTTCAGTTTTTTAAAATATTTCTCTTTTTTTGTGAACTTTCTTATTTACCTACACTCTATATTTACGGTTTTTATGTGTTTTCTCTCATTTCACGCCTCGCATTATGCGGGGCGTTCTTTTATCTGAAACACAATAACTGCAGTGTAAAACATTATCGCTCGTCGTCAGCTTCAATCTCTTCATCTGGCTTATTTAAGCCAAACCATTCATTGAGAATATGTTCTAGTTCTGGCAAACCGTGTTTATTCAGCGAAGAAAAGGTTTGCACCGTTACGTCGCCCATAAATGCTAATGCAGCCTCTCGGGCCATCAATAACTGTGCTTTTCGTTTTCCACTTTTAAGCTTATCGGCTTTCGTTAATAACGCTAGAACTGGGATATTAGAGTCGACTGCCCAATGGATAAGGTCTTGATCTAGGTCTTTAAATGGATGACGAATATCCATAAGCACCACTAACCCTTTAAGTGATTTACGCTTTTGAAGGTACTCACCTAGCGAGGCTTGCCATTTTTTCTTCATGGCCACAGGCACTTTTGCAAAGCCATAACCAGGCAAATCAACTAAACGTAAATCTTCTTCTAACTCAAACACATTAATAAGCTGAGTACGACCTGGTGTTTTACTGGTGCGTGCCAAATTCTTTTGACGCGTTAATGTGTTTAACGCGCTCGACTTCCCTGCGTTAGAGCGGCCAGCAAACGCCACTTCTATCCCTGTATCATTCTTTAAGTGGCGAATATCAGGTGCACTAGTAAAGAATTTTGCTTTGGTGTAATACGACATCTAGACTATTTCCCATATGCGTCACAACCTAGGGTTTACAGTTTTTTAATGAATAAACCAGCTAAAAACCATAGTTTTATCATGGAATAGGTTTTTCTGACGCGTTAAATGTGTAAAATACGCATGATATCACGTATATCACGCGAGCCGTTGGATCCATTTAAGAGATTTATTATGAAAAAACTGTGTTTGTTGGTATTTATGTCTTTAGGTTTAAGCGCAACTGCAATGGCAGAAGGCGATGCCGAGGCAGGTAAAGCGAAATCAGCTGTATGTGCAGCTTGTCATGGTGCTGATGGAAACAGCATGATTGACATGAACCCTAAGATTGCTGGCCAGCATGAAAAGTACATTGTGAAGCAACTTATGGAATTTAAGCTTGCTTCACAAACCGGTGGTGAGGAAGGCCGAAACAACGCGGTAATGAACGGCATGGCTGCTCCACTTTCAGAACAAGACATGAAAGACCTAGCGGCTTACTTCTCAAGCCAAGAACAAAAGCCAGGCGAGACACCTGAACAATACGTTGAAGCCGGTCGTGCACTTTATCAAGGTGGCGACGAAGAGCGTGGCGTAACAGCATGTATTGCATGTCACGGCCCTAAAGGTAACGGTATGGCGCTAGCGGGCTTCCCTGATATCAGCGGTCAACACGCTACTTACACTGCATCTCAACTTAAATCATTCCGTTCTGGTCAGCGCCACAACGATATGAATGGCATGATGCGCGACATTGCGATGAAATTAACCGACGAAGATATCGAAATTTTATCTAACTATATCGCGGGCTTACACTAAATCGTATTGTTTTTAAGCACTATTGTTAATTAATTGTTATCAATTAAGTTGTATTTTGAAAATATTCGTGTAATCTAACGGCTGAGTTTGTAGTAGCCTTTGAAAAACTACAGGCTCGATAACAAGAATAATAATAAAAATACAAACATGGATGACGGGATAAAGAGCCAAGAGGGCCAAAAACAACAATAGCGCTCTGCTAACAATAAGAATAAGGGGAGCAAAGCTAGGGAAGCCAAATACACATAGATGTGTATAACGGGAGAGGTGTCATCTGACACTCATACAATGTAAGGTGATGGTGAAAACCATCACCTTTTTCTTTTTTCTATAGCCCCATTTTTTAACTACCTTTTTACGCGTTATTACTTCATGCAATGCCCGCTTTGTTTACATACAACTTCAATTACGCACTACGCTAAAGATAAAAAGCGTGACTATCTGCAATGTGGCAATTGCCAATTGGTGTTCGTAGCACCGTCATTCCTACCTTCTAAAGAGAAAGAAAAACAAGAGTACGATTTACACGAGAATAATTTCGAGGACCAGGGTTATCGTAAATTCTTAAGCAAAGTAATATCCCCTATCGCTGAACACATTACCCATCATAGTATTGATAAACCGCTTACAGGTTTAGATTTTGGCTGTGGGCCTGCAGCCGTTCTTGCAGATATGCTTGGCGAACAAGGTATACAAATGCACACCTTCGACCCTTTTTTCGCCAACACGCCAGAAGTGTTACAACGCACTTACGACATAGTAACGTGCACAGAAGCAATAGAGCATTTTCACGCGCCACATAAAGAATGGCAGCAGTTCAACTTACTTGTGCAACCTGGCAGTATAATTGTGGTTATGACAAAGCGTGTAATCGATAAATCGCGCTTCTTACAATGGCACTATAAAAACGACCCTACTCATGTAAGCTTTTTTAGCGAAGCCACATTTGAATTTTTAGCGCAGCGAGATGGATACGATGTGTCTTTCCCTACTGCCGACATTGCGCTTTTCAAAAAAATATAACCATCAAACAACCAAGCATCATTGTTTTTTTAAAGTGTGCCCAAACATCAGCATGCTTGTTCAATTCGCGCTATAATAGCGCTGTTTTTATTCTCTTTGTTAATTGGAAACTATGGCACGTTCAAAGAAATCTCGTAAAGTCGGTCTAATCGGTGTTCGTAAAGATCCGGACTTTAAACCAAGCGAAAACCGAAAGTCAGATTCACCTCGCCCTAAAAAGCATAAAGGTAAGCCTGCAGGTAGCCGTCACAATGTTGAGCAGAAAAAAGTTACTGGCAAAAAGAGTAATGAAAATAAAGATCCTCGTCACGGCAGTAAAAAGCCTATTCAGCTAGTAAAAGCGACGGTAACACCAACGCCGGCTCAGAAGAAAAAGTATGCCACGCCAGCACAAGAGCTTGCAGCACTTGAAGCCGATCAGCGCCTTACTGACTTGCTAGATAAACTGGACGACGGCAAGTCTCTAACGCGTGAACAACAAGCCTATGTTGATGAGAAAATGGCTCGCCATCGCATTTTGTGCGACCTACTTGGCATTGTTGAAGAAGACGGTGAAGAAGATGATATGGATCCTTTTGATGACTTAGACGCTATTAACATCGACGACTTTAAGCATTAACAATAAGCAGGACATCTTCATATGCTTTGGGCAGTACTAACGGGCGTAGCGCTTTTAATTATTCTTGGGCTAGGATTTTACGCGGGAAAAATGTTGTTCCTATTGAAACAGCAAAAGGCGCGACAAGAAGCTACCCGACAATCTCGAGTAGAAAATATTACAGAAAGCTTGGTACTTATTGCGAAAGCCATGGAACAGCAGCAGTGTGATTTATCTGAAGGCGTTATCCGCATTGTTAACTTGCTAAATGCTTTACCAATTGTCGATCAGCCAGATTACAAGACAAAGTACCCGCATATTTATGCGTTGTTCACTGAAGTAAGTGGCTTTGCTATTTTAGAAGAAAGGCAAAAGCTGTCTAAAGCAGAACGACGCAAGCAGGATATTGCGCGTGAACAAATTGAATCAGAGTATGAGTCAAAGGTTCTGTCTGAACTACCTGCGCTGCAAACATATTGTGAAACGTTAGTTTAACCGCGTTTCTCATTTCTCTTTGTATGGCGACTGTGCTTTATGTGTGGTCGCCTTACTTACACAAAGGCACATTAACCCGCGCTACTTTATTGCTAGGTCACAGGTTCGTTGATAGCAATGACAGTTTACCTCGTGGTCATTTACCATGCCAACCGCCTGCATGAATGCGTAGCAAATTGTTTCACCCACAAAGTTAAAACCCTGCTTTTTTAGCAGCTTAGACATTGCTTTCGACTCACCGGTGCTGGTAGGCGCATCTCTAAAGTTTTCCCACGTATTAATGATGGTTCTTCCCTCAGTGAATTGCCAAATAAAGTCACTAAACGAGTGCTTCTCTTCAATGGCGATAAAGCCTTTTGCGTTTCGAATAATCGACTCTATTTTAAGACGATTTCTAACAATGCCCTTGTCTTGCATCAGACGTTCAACGTCCGAACTGGTCATTGACGCAATTTTTTCTGGGTCAAAATTAAAAAAAGCACTTTCATAATTTTTGTGCTTTTTAAGGATCGTTATCCACGAAAGTCCTGCCTGCTGCCCGTCAAGACACAGCTTTGCAAATAGCGCCTGACTATCGGTTTCAGGAACTCCCCATTCATTGTCATGGTATGCCTGATATAAAGGGTCAGAGCTTACCCAACCGCATCGTTTTAGTTGATCTGACATAACAAATTATTAAATCCTTGTAGTTTATTGGTATATAACGCCCCTAACAGGCGTTTTTTCACCCTTTACACCTACATACTATGCCTTACAAATTGTATACTATCCCACCTTTATTTTTAGTCAGATAACTAACAAGCAGCGGATGTATGCAGAAATACGATATTAAAACCTTTCAAGGGTTGATCCTTGCGCTTCAAGATTATTGGGCGCGCCAAGGCTGCGTTATTATTCAGCCTCTGGATATGGAAGTAGGTGCAGGTACTTTTCACCCAATGACGTTCCTACGTTCTTTAGGCCCAGAGCCAATGAGTAGCGCCTATGTTCAACCATGCCGCCGACCTACAGACGGTCGTTACGGTGAAAACCCAAATCGCTTACAACATTACTATCAGTTTCAAGTAATGCTGAAGCCTTCTCCTGACAACATTCAGGAATTGTATTTGGGCTCTTTGAAAGAGTTAGGCTTCGATCCGCTAGTTCACGATATTCGCTTCGTTGAAGACAACTGGGAATCACCAACCCTTGGTGCTTGGGGTCTTGGTTGGGAAGTTTGGCTAAACGGCATGGAAGTAACACAATTTACTTACTTCCAACAGGTCGGTGGCATTGAGTGTAAGCCTGTTACTGGCGAAATCACCTATGGTTTAGAGCGCCTGGCGATGTACGTTCAAGGCGTAGACAGTATTTACGACTTAGTTTGGACAGACGGCCCAATGGGTAAAGTCACCTATCGTGATGTGTTCCATCAAAACGAAGTTGAACAGTCTACCTACAACTTTGAACACGCTAATGTTGAAGCGCTATTTAGAACCTTTGACGAGTGCGAAGCAGAAAGCCAAAAGTTGATTGAAAACAATCTTCCACTACCTGCGTACGAACAGGTTATGAAGGCCTCTCACGCTTTTAACTTACTTGATGCACGCCATGCAATATCGGTTACAGAGCGCCAGCGCTACATCCTTCGTGTAAGAACGCTTGCGAAGGCGTGTGCAGAAAGTTATTACCAAGCACGTGAAGCATTAGGCTTCCCACTATGTAACAAGGAGGCATAAGCGTGCGCACAGAAAATTGTTTAGTAGAATTAGGTACAGAAGAATTACCACCAAAAGCGCTTAAATCGCTGGGTGAAGCATTTGCTACTCAGTTCGAGGCAGCGCTTACTCAAGCTGATTTACAGTTCGACTCTGTAAACTGGTTTGCGGCACCTCGTCGTCTTGCCGTTTACGTCTCAGGTCTTGCTGAAGGACAAGCGGATAAAGTAGTTGAAAAACGCGGTCCAGCTGTGTCAGCAGCATTTGACGCAGACGGGAACCCCACTAAAGCAGCGCAAGGCTGGGCACGAGGAAACGGCATTGACGTTGCCGATGCTGAGCGCATGGTAACGGATAAAGGCGAATGGTTACTGCATAGAGCAAATGTACCAGGCCAGCCTGTTGCAGCACTACTTGAAAGCCTTATAAACCAAGCGGTAAGCAAGCTTCCTATTCCAAAGCCTATGCGCTGGGGTAACTACAACACGCAGTTTATTCGTCCGGTACATACACTGTGTGTACTTTATGGCAGTGAAGTAGTGAATGTTTCAGTACTTGGGCTCGCAAGTGGCCGAACTGTGCAAGGACACCGTTTCCACGGTGAAGCACGTTTTGAATTAGACCACGCCGATAACTATGCAGCAGCACTGGAAAAGCAGTATGTTTTAGCCGACTTCGAAGCGCGTAAGGACAAGGTTCGCCAACAACTAGAAGACGCAGCAAAGGCACTTTCGTTAACTCCAGATTACAACGAAGACCTGCTAGAAGAGATTGCTTCGTTAGTAGAATGGCCTGTTGTTCTTCAAGCAGGCTTCGATGAGGCTTTCCTTCAGGTGCCTAAAGAAGCATTGATCTATACCATGAAGGATGACCAGAAATACGTACCATTGCTAGATAGCGACGGCAGTCTTTCTAACACTTTCTTATTTGTTACCAATATTGAAAGCCGTGATCCTTCACAGGTAATCTCAGGTAATGAAAAAGTTATCCGCCCTCGCCTTGCTGATGCTGAATTCTTCTTTAACAGCGACAAGAAAGAAACCCTTGAAAGTCGCCTTGAAAGCTTAGAAACCGTTCTTTTCCAAAAGCAGCTAGGTACGCTTAAAGAGAAATCAGAACGTATTTCAGCACTCGCTGGTTTTATCGCTGCACAAATAGACGCTGACGACACACAAGCTTCACGAGCAGGTCTGCTAGCCAAAACAGATTTGATGTCGAACATGGTAATGGAGTTCCCTGACGTACAAGGCGTTATGGGTAAGTACTACGCATTAAATGACGGTGAAGACGAAGCGGTAGCCGTTGCGCTTTATGAGCAGTATATGCCTCGCTTTGCTGGCGATTCATTACCAAGTTCAGGTGTAAGTGCAGCAGTTGCCCTAGCCGACAAGCTAGATACCCTTGTAGGTATTTTCGGTATCGGTCAGCTGCCAAAAGGTGATAAAGATCCATTTGCACTACGTCGTGCGGCAATTGGTGTTCTGCGAATTATTACAGAACTATCGCTACCACTTGATTTAGATGTACTTGTAGCAAAAGCAGTAGATGTTTACGGTGATAAACTTACCAACACCGATACACAGCTTCAGGTAGTAGACTTTGTGTTAGGTCGCTTTACCGCACTGCTTCAAGATCAAGACGTTGCCATAGATGTTATTCAGGCAGTGGCGGCTAGACGCCCCACCAAGCCTGCTGACTATCTTGCGCGTGTTAACGCCGTAGCGCAGTTTAAAACGCTAGACGAAGCAGAAGCACTAGCCGCAGCCAATAAACGTGTGGCAAACATTCTAGCAAAGCAGAATGTAGATTTAGCTGGTGATGTTTCCATTGATGCATCGCTTCTTGCTGAAGATGCAGAAAAAGCGTTATTCAAAGCACTTGAGTCTGTTCAAGGTGAAGTGAACGCAGCGCTACCATCGCAAGACTATGCGCGTATTCTTACCGCACTTGCTACGTTACGAGACGTTATTGATACGTTCTTTGACAACGTAATGGTAATGGCGGAAGACGAAGCCGTTAAACGCAATAGACTTGCGTTATTGTTGCTTTTAAGGCAACTTTTCCTAACGACGGCAGACATTTCAATGCTTGCCAAGTCATAAGGCGATATTTTATTGATGGGCGATTAAGCTTACCAATAAGAAAGCCCAACGATTACGTTGGGCTTTTTTTTACACTGGAGTTGTTGTGAAAAAGTTAGTAAGTATTCTTTCACTTTGTTTTGTTTTAAGTGCCTGTTCAAGTAGCGGTAGCTTTAGCATTCCAGAACGTGCACCTGATATACCCCGTATTCAGTTTGAAAACATGTTTTTAAGAGGTGTTTTTAATTGGTGGGAAGCAGATCCAAGCTATCAGTTTCAAGCATCTAGCACTGGCTGGATTGTAGATGTTGAGTTAATTGCGGATGGTCAACCTTACGACTTTCGCTTATCTGATGCTAAGTGGACCCCTTCACAAAGCTGCGGTGGTAAATATAAAGGTCAGCCGGTGATGCTTGGCTCAACAGTATATTTAGTCTGTGAGCAGGGTTCATCAAACTTACAGTTTACCCCCTCGTCTACCGGTACTTATCGATTTACAGCAAGTCCTGCAAGTGCCGGCGAAGTTGCCCTCACCGTTACAAAACTATAGTTTATATTGACTACAACAAATAAAAAGGGATGCCATGACATCCCTTTTTATTTATGAGAGCTCTAGGTTTAGAGAGGAACTCCGGTGTATTAGAAGAACTCCATTTCGAATTCAACTAACGCCAATCCCGACTCGGTTTCATCAAAATAAAAATCGTATTTAGCATCATGTAAAAACACCTGCCAGTAGTTATCCAGGCCCATAACTTCATCGCCATACATTTGCATCACTTCGTCACCACTTTGACCTGAATAGTGCTTGGCGTACTGCCATTTTTGGTTTTTTTCTTCAAAATCAAACAAGCCTTCATAAACACTTAGCTTATTGAGTTCGTCATACTGAAACTGCAACACTAGGTTATTCTCATAGACCTGAATAATTGCACCGTCTTCGCTAAAAGCCTCGAAGCTTGGTGTGAACGTTATTAGTTCATCTAGCGCTATTGTTTCTCCTTGTGCTCGCCTGTCTTCAATGTACTCAATAACCTCTTTAGACTCTGTTACCGCGGCAAGTGAAAGCATGTTCTTCACATTGGATTGCGCTAGAGTATAGTTAAACCCTGTCACTACTAGCGCCCTGTCTCCGTTTATACTCCTAACTGTTAACAACGCATCTAACTGTTCGCCGTTGGGTCCAGTAAACCTGTAGATATTGTTTCCAACATATTGTCCGTTCAACTTCATCGCATCAATAGCAGCTTTACTCAGTTCATAACCTACTGAGTCTTGAATTTTCCACTGATTATCAAAGCGGTCGTCAAATGCGATTAAGTTTGTTAATGAACTTGAAACCCATTGGTTTTCATTTGAAACCTGATGTACTAAACCGTTCACAGTAACTATCCAAAGGTTTCTGCCGTAAGAAAATAAGGCAGTGTTTTCGCTTAGATTTAGTGTAGACGTTGGCGTTCCTAAAACATTCATCATTTCTTCAACTGATGAATTTAGCTTGATGCCAAAGGCTCCTTCACTTAATGAAATGGTATTATTTTTTAAGCTAGGCTGGTTTTTGTTTACATTGCGGTTTCGTGTAAGTGAAAACGAGATGACGTGCTCAATATCTACTGATGTTTTTTTATTATTGAAATTTGTTACCGTTTTGCGCTTCTCTTCGTCGGGAACAATTTCATACTTTGTTTGCGCAGCAGCATGAAATGAAAATAACGACAACATTAATAGTCCAAGCACCCCAAATCTAGACACAAACATAGACACCTGCGGGCCACTTCCATTTTTTATTTTCATCTAGTATTCCTTTTTTTATCTTGTTTCTATTTGTGTGTTAACACTGTATTGGCACTGTACATTGTTTTAATTGAATCAATTTCTTTCAGGTAAAGTTTTGCCTTGTCAGGTGCACGTAAAACACTGGAAAGACTGCGTTCAACATTAGCAATCGTCTTTCGAAGCGTGTAGTGTTCTACCTCATCCATCTGACCTAGAAATATCGCAATATGCTTTAGTGGCGCAATACAGCAGCTTTGAAGGTCTTCTTTGTATTGCACTGCCAGGTACTTAACCATGCCATTGCTAGTTGCATTACTCTGGCTACTCAAAGGTTGTAGCGGCATTTCATCTACGTCTTTTCTAAACGTTAGTGTCTTCGCCACCGATAATTGTAAAAGTTCTATCGCCTTTTGCCCGGCTTCGCTTTCTAGTTTCGACAGCCTGTTATGCAGTTGAATAAATGCTGGCGTGTTTATACCCACTATCTTCGCATCAATAAAAACTTGCTCTGCATGTAGTGCAATCTCACTTACATAAGTAATGTGGTTTAAATCATCAAGTAGGTCACCTGTAAGCTTGGTGTCGAGAATATCTGTGGCTTTTCGTAACAAGATAGCTTGTTCTTGCTTTGCTTTTGCAAAGCGAATCTGAGACTCAGTTAGCCCTTTCTCCTTTGAACATGCAAATAGAAGCGTGGTTAGAAAGGTAGTAAGGAATAGACGATACAAGTAACGCATAGAGGCACATCCTTTTGACTCGATGAATGCATAAAGCAGTTATTAACATCCTGTTAATATTCACTCTAGTATAGGGTTGATTAATTTACACGCTTTTTTTTGACTGAACCAAATGATTGATAGCACAGCAACCCATGTGTTCTAGTCGTTATTTTTTGCGTTTGCGAGTACAAAAAAAAGCGGCTTGTCTGTAAAACAAGCCGCTTTTCATTTCTCGATAATTAATTTATCTGGCGTCTACACGTCTAAGTTTTCTACTTTCAACGCGTTCGCTTCGATGAACTCTCTACGCGGCTCTACCTGGTCGCCCATTAGCGTTGTAAATAACTGGTCACAACCAATGGCATCTTCAATCGTTACCTGAAGCATACGACGGCTATCAGGATCCATTGTGGTTTCCCAAAGCTGGTCTGGGTTCATCTCACCTAACCCTTTATAGCGCTGTATGTACTGACCACGTTTCGCCTCGCCCATTAGCCATTCAAGTGCTGCCTTAAATGACTCAACAGGCTGCTTACGCTCACCACGCTGAATAAAGGCGTCAGCGCCCATCATGTCATTAATGGCAAGATTTAGCTCTTTCAAACGCTGATATTCATTAGATTCAATAAACTCATGGTTAATGATGTATTCATAATCAATACCGTGCATACGCATGATAATAGTGATGTAGTACTCACTAAGTTCTGAATCGTGACGAATCTCAAAGCGATAGGTTGCGCCATCGTTCTCGCGCTCTGTAAGCTGCTCTACGAAGTGAGTAGCTACGTTGGCAAGGGTTGCTTCATCTTTTAAGTCAGCAAGGTTCAGCGTAGGCGTATACAGCATTCTATAAAGAATAGAAGCAGGCATCATACGCTTCATACGCGCAATCATTTTCTCTACAGACTGGTATTGCTTAACTAGGTTTTCTAAGCCCACACCGCTAATGCCAGGGTCATCGCTGCTGGTGTGCAGTGAAGCACCATCGATTGCAATAGAGGTTAGATAGTTAGTAAGCGCATCATCGTCTTTCAAGTATTGCTCTTGCTTGCCTTTTTTCACTTTATAAAGCGGTGGCTGTGCAATATACACGTAACCACGCTCAATAATTTCAGGCATTTGACGGTAGAAGAATGTAAGTAGCAAAGTACGAATGTGAGAACCATCAACATCAGCATCGGTCATGATAATGATACTATGATAACGAAGTTTCTCAGGGTCATATTCGTCACGGCCTATGCCACAACCAAGCGCGGTGATGAGTGTTGCTACTTCCTGTGAAGAAAGCATCTTGTCGAAGCGCGCCTTCTCTACGTTAAGAATTTTACCTTTAAGTGGAAGAATTGCTTGGTTCTTACGGTTTCTACCCTGCTTCGCTGAACCGCCAGCAGAGTCACCCTCCACTATATATAGCTCACTTAGTGCCGGGTCTTTCTCTTGGCAGTCTGCAAGTTTGCCTGGTAGACCTGCTAAGTCTAACGCGCCTTTACGGCGTGTCATTTCACGAGCTTTACGCGCAGCTTCACGAGCGCGCGCAGCATCAATAATCTTACCTGCAATAATTTTACTTTCTGCTGGGTTTTCCAATAGGAAATCAGCAAGCTTTTCATTCATTGCCGATTCAACAGCAGGACGAACTTCAGAAGAAACAAGCTTGTCTTTGGTTTGCGAGCTAAATTTTGGATCTGGTACTTTTACTGAAATTACTGCTGTAAGACCTTCACGCGCGTCATCACCACTGGCGTTAGTTTTAGCTTTTTTGTTTAAGCCTTCCTTTTCCATGTAGTTATTTAATGTTCGCGTTAGTGCGCCACGGAAGCCCGCTAAGTGAGTACCACCGTCGCGCTGAGGAATGTTGTTAGTGAAACAGAATACATTTTCTTGGAAGCTATCGTTCCACTGCATTGCCACTTCTACTGCAATCCCATCTTCTTGCTCACTAGCAAAATGAAACACTTTTTGATGTACAGGTGTTTTCTTTTCATTTAAGTATTCTACAAACGCTTGAATACCACCTTCATACATAAAGTGGTCTTCTTTACCATCACGCTCATCTTTAAGACGGATAGAAACACCTGAGTTCAAAAATGAAAGTTCACGTAAACGCTTAGCTAGAATATCGTAGTGATAGAGCGTGTCAGTAAATGTGTCGGCACTCGGCCAGAAACGAATCATTGTTCCGGTCTTATCAGTATCACCTGTAACTGCTAGCGGAGCTTGCGGTACACCGTGATGATATTCTTGCTCGTGGGCTTTACCAGCACGGCGTATACGCAATTTCAATTTACTTGATAATGCGTTTACAACTGAAACACCTACGCCGTGAAGGCCACCTGACACTTTATAAGAGTTATCGTCGAACTTACCGCCGGCATGCAGAACCGTCATGATAACCTCTGCAGCTGACACGCCTTCTTCAGGGTGCAGCTCAGTAGGAATGCCACGTCCATCGTCAGACACAGATACCGAGCCATCGCTGTGGATTTGCACAACAATCTCAGAACAATGTCCAGCAAGCGCTTCATCGATTGAGTTATCGACAACCTCGAAAACCATGTGGTGCAATCCGGTACCATCATCTGTGTCACCGATATACATACCAGGACGTTTTCTTACGGCATCTAATCCTTTAAGTACTTTAATACTGGACGAGTCGTAGTTGTTCTCTGCTGACATACTAGCTTTTACTCCTCTTTCACGCTTCCATGTTCCACGTGAAACATTTTCTTTTCGTTATATTTTTCTATAAAGCCGAGTTGCGAAGATTCTATTGCAGTAACGAAAACCTGAGTATCCATTTCAAGCAACCCATCAATAAATTGTTCTCTTTTATCTGCGTCAAGCTCGGCACCTACATCGTCTAGTAAGAATATACTTTTGCGCTGTGTAGCCGAGTTGAACAACTTAGTTTGCGACATCTGTAACGCCGCCACTGCCATTCTAAGCTGCCCCCTAGATAAAAGCTCTTGGGCATTAACACCATTCACTTTAAGGCGTAAATCAGCCTTATGGGGCCCAGAAGAAGTATGTCCTATTTTACCATCATACTCGCGCTTTTTAACTAGGCTTTCTGATAAACAGACATCTTTTTCCCATCCTTTATAGTAACTCAATTCAACATCAAAGGTTGGAAGAAATTCATTTGCGTAATACTTAAAGACTGGTTTAAGTGATTCAACGTATTCCTGTCGCATTGTGGTTAAGGCTTCCCCTAACTCTGCGAATTGGTTTTCCCAATATTGATTCTCTGAGGCATCAAGATTTGCATGCTGCTTTAATAAGGCATTACGATGTTTTAGGAATTTAGCGTACTGATTAGAAAGAGATTGAAACTGATGTTTCACGTGAAACAATCCCCAATCGCAGAACCTTCTTCTTTCAGATGGAGAGCCAATTATTAAGTCTGTACTTTGTGGAGTAAAAAGTTGTATAGGTACTAAGCTAACTAAGTCGGATAACTTCTTAGACCTTTCTCCATTAATACTGCAGGTAAAGGAATCATTGCGGCTTCGCATAAAACCAAGCTTCAATGCTTCCCCTTCCTCGTCAGTACACGACGCGAATACGCTGAAATCATTTTTGTCGTGTTGAATTACCGACGTGTGTTTACTTGTTCGAAAAGACCGCCCAAAACCCAGATAATGTAATGCTTCAATAAGCGATGACTTACCACTACCGTTAACACCTCTGATTATAGTAAGCGACGTAGATGGTGAGAATGAGACAGAAGAGAGATTACGAAACTGAGTAATCTGTACGTTGTTCAGCTTCATGACAATATACTAAAAACAAAAGAGCGATGTTGCACCGTTGCATACATCGCTCTTTCTGATAAAAAATTAAAATACAAAATACGCTACAACACAATCGTGTAATGCACCTACAGGCGCATAGGCATAATAACGTATAGCGCTGAATCGTCAGCGTCATCTTCAATTAGCGCACTGGCATTAGAATCTGACAAACTTACTTTTACACTATCAGAGCCTAAAGAGTTAAGAACATCGATGAGATAGGCAACGTTAAAGCCTATTTCAAGATCATCACCCTGATATTGCACATCAACAATTTCTTCTGCTTCTTCTTGCTCAGGGTTGTTAGCGGTAATCTTTAGCTCGCCTGAAGAAAGATTCAAGCGAACGCCACGGAACTTTTCATTCGATAAGATAGCGGCACGAGAAAATGCGTCTTTCAATACTGCTTTACTTGCCACTATTTCTTTATCGCCGTTTTGCGGCAAAACACGTCGATAGTCGGGGAAGCGACCGTCTACTAGCTTAGACGTAAAAATAAAGTCGTTTGAGAAGATACGTAGGTGATTAGCACCAATTTGTACCTTTAAAGATTTATCATCTTCACTAATTAAACGCGAGATTTCCAACACACCTTTACGAGGAATGATTACCTGGCGAGCTGGAAGTGCTGTTTCATAGTTTAATCGGCATAGTGCTAGACGGTGACCATCTGTTGCAACTGTACGAATTACATTTTCTTCAGTTTCAAGCGACATACCGTTTAGGTAATAACGCACATCTTGTTGCGCCATTGAAAAGCTGGTTGAATCTATCAAGCGCTTTAAATCGCTGCATGTAAGCTCGAACTCAACTTCGCCTTCCCAATCTTCAAGATTAGGATAATCGTTCGCAGATAACGTAGAAAGCGTATAACGACCACGACCCGCACGAATTAACGCCTTACTTCCATCTAATGAAAAATGAATATCCGTACCTTCGGAAATGCCACGGATAATATCGAAAAGCTTTTTGGCAGGAACCGTTATTTCGCCCTCAGTGAATTCACCTTCTAGCTTTACGCTAGAGATAAGCTCAACCTCTAAATCTGTACCTGTAAGCCATAGTGCGTCTTCACTTACTTTGATAAGTACGTTAGACAGAATAGGCAAAGTGTGTCGGCGTTCAACCGCACCAGACACAAGTTGTAAAGGTTGCAAAAACTGTTCGCGGCTTATAGAAAATTTCATCGCAGTGCTATCTCGCCTCTAGGGTCGTTTGGTTAGGAAGATAAAGTCCTAATGAGGTTCTTATAGTCCTCTTTTATATCATGACTTTCTTCTCTTAGCTGCTCTATTTTTCGACAAGCGTGCAAAACCGTTGTGTGGTCGCGGCCACCAAACGCATTACCTAATTCAGGTAAGCTGTGGTTTGTTAGCTCCTTCGCTAATGCCATTGCAACCTGACGAGGTCTAGCAACGCTTCTACTTCTTCGTTTCGATAAAATATCAGCTACTTTAATCTTATAATAATCTGCTACCGTTTTCTGAATATTATCAACGGTTACCAACTTTTCTTGCAACGCTAGCAAATCACGAAGTGCTTCACGTACAAAATCGATGGTAATAGGCCGGCCAGTGAAATTCGCGTTTGCTATTACACGGTTTAACGCCCCTTCTAACTCACGAACATTTGAGCGAAGGCGTTTAGCAATAAAGAACGCTACTTCATTTGGTAAGTGAATGCGGTTTTCTGCTGCTTTACGCATAAGAATGGCAACACGTGTTTCAAGTTCTGGAGGCTCGATCGCGATGGTTAGCCCCCAGCCAAAACGTGACTTTAAGCGATCCTCAACACCGTCGATCTCTTTAGGATAACGATCTGACGTAAGAATGATCTGCTGATTACCTTCGAGCAGCGCATTAAACGTATGGAAAAACTCTTCTTGCGAGCGCTCTTTATTCGCAAAGAATTGAATATCATCAATAAGAAGCGCATCTACACTTCTATAGAAACGTTTGAAGTCTTCAATGGCGTTATTTTGAAGCGCTTTTACCATATCTTGAACAAAGCGTTCTGAGTGCATGTACACAATTTTAGCATCGCCATTGTTCGCAACAATGCCATTACCCACGGCATGCAATAAGTGCGTTTTACCTAAACCCGTACCACCATAAATAAACAGCGGGTTATATGAACCACCAGGGTTATTAGCAACTTGTGTTGCAGCTGCACGTGCTAGTTGGTTCGACTTACCTTCAACGAAATTGTCGAACTGATAAGTGGGGTTGATGTTACTTTTGTGCTTCATTGCTTCAGGAATAGGAATGACCTTCGGCGGCGTGGTCGTGCGCCCCTGATTATTCCCATACTGCTGGGTGTGATAGGCATTATTTTGCGCATTGCTTTGTTCAGCAAACGTGTCGCTGTTTAAAGACTGGTGACCAGAAGTCTGAATAGGTGCATTGTGCACAGGTGCATCATGAGACAGTGCACTAGTTGGCTGAGTATTATCCGCTTTTCTATCATCCCCCTTCTTCACATCACTAGTTATGTGACGAGCATTATCAGCACGAGCACTATCAACAGCGGTGTTAAAACCAGGCTGATTAAATTGTGATGGCTGTGATGAAGGAAGGCCCTGGCCTGACGCACCGGCGCTCAGTGGGCTATGACTTGAGACCTGCTGTGAAGGCACATTGCTTGGCGTGCGATTAACGCTTTGACGGCTCATCACTTCAAGTCGTAACTGGGGTGCATCGGCACCTGCAAACTCGCGCAGAAGCAACGTGATGTTGTTAAGGTATTTATCTCTTACCCAGTCAAGTACAAATCGATTAGGTGCATAGAGCGCAACAAAACCATCTTGTTCCTCACAAACAAGCGGTCGTATCCACATACTAAATTGCTGCGTTGGTAATTCTTGGCGCAGCCTTTCAAGGCATTGGTTCCATAGTGACATGGTACGTTGTTAGCTCCCGTAACTCGCTTGAAAAGCCAACAAGACGCCAATCTACTTTAATGAAGTAGATATAAGGAGGCAGAAAACGCGCTATGTATGAAAACAGCGTAGGGAATGTTGGGTAACTGCGAGATATTAGTTATCGTTGTATTCGCTGTGGATTATCTTACGTTATCAACAAAATGTAAATGGCGATCTTGGCTGATCTGAACGATCATTTTTTTATACCATTGAATTTATTGAAATTTAGTTTTAGATCAATACGCACTAACAAGCCAAGATATGCAAGCAAATTAGACTAATAAATCAGGTAGATCACCTTGCTTTTTTAGCTACCGTTATTGTTTTTCACAAATTACTGTGGATAACATCAGTGTTTTAGATGCGTTATTCACAGCTTCTTTCCAACCTTGTGAATTGATTTGATTAAAAAACAGCAAAATTTGTTCACTTATTCGTCCAAAAAGGCAGAATATCCATTGACAGCAGGCCCCGAGATCTCTAGAATTCAGCGTCCTTTTTCGATGGGCTTTTCTGGTGAAAACACCACAATGTTCTGGCAACAGTGCTTTGTGTTACCAAAAACGCCTATGTTTAACTAAATATAAGTGAGACTTTGGTCATGAAAAGAACATTTCAACCGAGCAATCTTAAGCGCAAGCGTTCTCACGGTTTTCGTGCTCGTATGGCGACTAAAAATGGTCGTAAAGTACTAGCAGCTCGCCGTGCAAAAGGCCGCGCTCGTCTTTCAGCTTAATTAGAAAGACGCCAAAGTGGGCGAGAATACGTTTTCTAGGGAGTTACGTCTGTTAACTCCCACCCACTTTACCTATGTGTTTGATAACGCAACCCCAGCAGTATCTCCCTCTTTTACTATCTTAGCTCGACACAATTCTCTTGCATCTCCACGTTTGGGCATAACGCTTGCCAAAAAACGTATTCGCAAAGCACACGACAGAAACCGTTTAAAACGATTAGTCAGAGAAAGTTTCAGGCATAAGCAGCATAACTTACCCAACGTTGATATCATCGTCATTGGTAAATCTGGTGCAGATAACCTTAGCAACCAAGAAGTTTTTGCAACATTGGATAAGCTATGGAAAAAGTTAAACAAGCGCTGCAACAAGTCCTAATTATTGTTCCTTTAATCTTCATTAAAGGTTACCAGTGGTTTATTTCACCGCTTTTAGGACAACGTTGTCGTTTCCATCCTTCTTGTTCTTGGTATGCTATAGACGCATTAAAAACACATGGATTGGTAAAAGGCGGTTGGTTATCTATTAAACGCATATTAAAATGCCACCCTTTGCATGCCGGTGGATACGATCCAGTACCGGAAAAACAACAAGATAAACACTCAAAATAAAGAGACCTCTATGGAATCGCAACGTAGTTTTCTGATAATTGGCCTCGCGCTAGTTAGCTTTTTGCTTTGGCAACAATGGCAAAAAGAATATGGGCCACAGCCTGTTACGCCTGTTGTGCAAGAACAGTCGCAAGAAGCACCTCAAGGTGTGCCGTCATTTAATGATACAAACAATGAAGATGTGCCGAGTGGCGACAGTATGCCTGCAGCACAACCTATGGCGTCTGCGACAAACACTCAGCGTATTATCGAAGTAAAAACCGATACACTGGATTTACGCATCGACCTTCTTGGTGGCGACGTAATCTCTGCTGACCTTTTAAAATTCCCAGTAGAGCAAGGCTCAGATATACCTTACAGCCTTTTGCGCTCAGGTAACGGTTTATACGTTGCACAAAGTGGTTTAATTGGTGCCCAAGGCCCAGATGCAAGTAGCAGCGGCCGTCCAGTTTACACTGCAGAAAATACGTTTTACGAAATGTCTGGCGATACGTTAGTGGTTCCACTTAACTGGAAAAACAATCAAGGCCTCTCTATTACCAAAACCTTCACGTTTAGCAAAGACCGTTACGACGTAAACGTAAGCTATACGGTGAATAATGGCAGCACAAACACAGCTACCGTTCAGCCATATGCACAGCTTAAACAAGTGATGCAGTTTGACGACGACAGCAACATGTTTATGCCGACATACCGTGGCGCAGCGTTCTCAACTGAAGATGACAAATATCAGAAGTACTCTTTTGATGAAATTGAAGATGAGAACCTGCGAGAAACCACCAAAGCAGGCTGGGTTGGGATGCTCGAACACTACTTCGTGTCTGCATGGGTTCCTTCACAAGAACAGACTAATACGGTTTATTCACGTAATTTGAAAAACCAGTATGCAGTTATTGGTGTGCTATCACCTTCAGAAAGCATTAATGCGGGTGAAACCAAAACTATTGCCTCTACGCTTTACATGGGTCCTAAAGACCAAGAAAAGCTAGCTAAAATTGCGCGCGGTTTAGACCTAACTGTAGATTACGGCATTTTGTGGTGGATCTCTCAATCGTTGTTCGCATTGCTTACTTTCCTACACAGCCTAGTGAACAACTGGGGTGTGGCCATCATTCTAATTACGGTTGTAGTTAAAGGTGCAATGTACTGGCTAACGAAGAAGCAGTACGAGTCAATGGCGCGCATGCGTAACCTTGCTCCTAAAATGCAGCAGCTAAAAGACCGTTTTGGTGATGACAGACAAAAAATGTCTCAAGCTATGATGGAGCTTTACCGCAAAGAAAAAGTAAACCCTATGGGCGGTTGCTTACCTTTGTTACTTCAAATGCCAATTTTCCTAGCGCTTTATTGGGTACTTATGGAAAGTGTCGAGCTACGTCACGCTGACTTCGCGCTTTGGATTACCGACTTATCGGTTAAAGATCCATACTTCGTGCTTCCAATTCTAACAGGCGCAAGTATGTATCTGCTGCAGAAACTGCAGCCAACTACCATTACCGACCCTATGCAGCAAAAAATTATGCAGTGGATGCCGGTAGCAATGAGTGTATTCTTCCTGTGGTTCCCTGCAGGACTAGTACTATACTGGCTAGTAAGTAACGTAATTACACTAATACAAGCCAAGATGATTTATGCTTCAATGGAGAAGCGGGGCATCAACGCAAAATAAGCGCTGATTACTTATTTTACAGCCCGCCTATGCGGGCTGTTTTGTCTTACGAGGATTATACCTGTGCCATCATTTGATATTGTTTCTGAAATCAACATGGAAGAAGTGCGTAACGCCACTGAAAACGCTAGCCGTGAATTGTCTACGCGTTTCGATTTTCGCGGAATAGACGCTAGTTTTGAATACAAAGACAAAACCGTTGTAATGAAAGCTGAAGCTGAATTCCAACTTCAACAAATGGAAAGTATGTTCCGTACTGCCATGTCTAAACGCAACGTAGATACATCATCAATGGATGTAAAACCCTATGACGCCCACGGCAAAACATACCGTCAAACTATTGCGTTTAAAGAGGGTATTGAACAACCTACTGCAAAGAAAATTGTGAAGCTTGTGAAAGACGCCAAAATTAAAGTGCAAACAGCAATACAAGGCGAAGAACTTCGCGTAACCGGTAAAAAGCGTGACGACCTTCAGCAAGTCATCTCTTTGGTAAAAGAGTCTAATTTAGGTCAACCGTTTCAATTTAAAAACTTCCGCGACTAACTATGGATTCACTCTCCCTTTCCACCGATACCATTACTGCACAAGCCACGGCACCAGGTCGTGGCGGTGTGGGCATTGTTCGCGTATCAGGCCCAAAAGCCAAAGCCATTGCCGAGGCACTAGTACCCTGCTCCCTTACACCACGATTAGCAACCTATACACCGTTTGTAGATAGCAATAATACGGTTATCGACCAAGGTATTGCGCTTTTTTTTAAAGGCCCAAATTCCTTTACCGGCGAAGACGTACTTGAACTACAAGGTCATGGTGGCCAAGTTGTTATGGATATGCTGATTGACGCGGTGTTATCTACAGGCCACGCCCGCTTGGCTAACCCGGGTGAGTTTAGTGAACAGGCTTTTCTTAACGACAAGCTAGACCTGGCGCAAGCTGAAGCCATTGCCGATTTAATTGATGCAAGCTCGCAACAGGCAGCGCGAAGCGCGCTACGTTCTTTGCAGGGAGAGTTTTCCACACAAATTCAAACGCTTTCCGACCAAATAATACATTTACGTATGTATGTTGAAGCAGCTATTGATTTCCCAGAAGAAGAAATAGACTTTCTTTCAGACGGAAAAGTGTCGGGTGACCTAAGCGAAATCATGCAAAGCTTGACCAAAGTACGTGAGCAAGCGAAACAAGGAACGCTTTTGCGCGAAGGTATGCAGGTGGTGATTGCAGGAAGACCTAATGCCGGTAAATCAAGCTTGCTGAATGCGCTTGCAGGCAGAGACAGCGCAATTGTAACCGACATAGCAGGCACCACACGAGATGTGCTGAAAGAGCATATTCACATTGACGGTATGCCGGTGCATATTATTGATACCGCAGGCTTACGAGAAAGCCCTGATAAAGTAGAGCAAATTGGTATTGAACGCGCATGGCAAGCCATAAACGAAGCCGACCATGTACTGTTTGTTGTCGACTCTACCGCAACCAGTGTCATTAACCCTTACGATATCTGGCCTGAATTTATGGACCGCTTGCCAAAAGGCATTCCGGTAACCGTAGTGCGCAACAAAGCCGATTTAAGTACATTAGATATTGGCCAAAGTAGTGTAAGTACACAGCACGGTGATATCTCGGTAATCAACTTATCAGCTAAGCAAGGAGACGGTGTCGATACGCTTAAAGCACACCTTGCTAAAACTATGGGCTTTGATACCACTACCGAAGGCCAGTTTATAGCAAGACGACGTCACATCGATGCGCTTGATCAAGCCTTTAATTTTGTAAGCACAGGCGAACAGCAGTTGCATGATGCCATGGCGGGTGAACTGTTAGCAGAAGAGTTACGTTTAGCGCATCAGGCGTTGTGTGAAATCACAGGTGAGTTCACCTCTGATGATCTACTTGGAAAGATTTTTTCCTCGTTTTGTATTGGTAAATAACAATAAGAAGTCGCATTTAATGAATAAGCATTTTGAGATTATCGTTGGCACCATGTTAGGTGCATCTGAATATGTTGCAGACGCCATTGCAGAAAGATTAGACGCTAACGGTCACACCCACACTATTCACACAGAGCCTAACCTTGATGATATCAAAACAGACTCACCATGGATTGTGTGTACATCTACACATGGTGCAGGAGAGCTACCTGACAATATCCAACCGTTTGCTCAGCAGCTTACACAAAGCGATTTATCCAGTGTTAACGCTTATGTTATTGGACTAGGTGACACCAGCTACGACACATTCTGTTTTGGCGCGAAAGAAATAAAAAAACACATTACTGAAAATGGCGGAAAGCTTGTTGCTGAGGCACTTTACATTGATGTGTTAGAACATCCAATTCCTGAAGATGCCGCGGTTGAATGGTTTGATGCCCAGTTGGCAGGCTAACTCGTTATGACAGATGCACTTACTCAAGCAGAAATTGCAGCACTACAATCACCATTATCAAATGAATGTCGCGTGTTGTATTTGCTTGGACTGCGCGTAGGCGCTAATAGTGCAACAACATCATCCTCCCCTATCGACTATAAGCAGCTGTTATCGCTGCTTAATGGTGACAACAAAGAGACGTCATTTCAGCGTGGCCGCCAAATTAACAGCCTGTTAAAGCAGCTTGAGCAAGTGGGTTTAGTCGCCATTCCGGTGAACCTTGACCTTGAGCACACCATTAATGGCCAAACGTTACTACTACCGTTAATGTCAGCGCCAGCATCAGATTTTGAACAGCTTCACCAACGACATAGCGCGATGTCCGGTTCTTGGCAGCCAAACAAAGCACTTTTTGAAGAAATGGCATCGTTACTGGGCATCATAGATAAAACTTATGATGATAACGATATAGGCGAATTTATTGCCTATTGGCTTGGCCGGCCAAGTTCAGTGTTCAGTGAGTTTCAATGGACCCAAAAATTTGCCAATAACATCAAGCGAAAAAGGCTAGCAGCGGGTTTTGGTTCAACACCAACAAAAGTGGTGGGATCACAACAAGTGAAAGTTGCAGCGGGCATTGAAGCAGATGATAATGCTAGAAAGCTGGTGGAAAAGTACGCCTCGTCAAAGAAGAGTTAAGCCATTATGGATCGTATAACAGACAAAATTGCAAATTTAGCAAAAGCACTTAAAAAGAACGTCGATCCCGGTGATGAATACATCGACTATAAAACGCTTCGTAAGCAATACGAAGCGAAAGCGAATGAAGAAGTATCGCAACTGCAGCAGCGCAGCAAGAAAGCGCGTGTAGAAGCTATTCATGGCCGTTCTGACCTAAACCCTAAATGGACCTTCGCTAATCTTGTTGAAGACAGCGACGATGTCATTGAAGCAGTATCTATTGCGCAATCTTTTATTGCAGCTCACGATGACCCTGCGTGGCGCCAGAGTGGCTCGCACATGATGCTGTTTTACGGTGATTACGGGCGCGGCAAGTCTCACATTGCAGGCGCTATTGCGCATCAGTTGATAGAACAATACGAGATTACGGTTTTGTATCGTCAGTTATCATCGTTACTAGAAATGCGAAACTTTTCTTACGACTTTGCAGCAACAGACAATGCTAGCCAGCGTTTTAGAGAAATACATCAGGAACTACTAGACGTAGATCTCCTTATTTTAGATGAAGTATGCGTTAACGAATCAGCACTTAAGAAAAATGCGCAAAGCTGGTTTGGTAATTTGTTACGACAGCGTTTGGTTAACAAGAAAAACTGTATTTTAATTACTAATCATAACCTTGCGGAACTTGAGAATGCGCTTGGTCGCTATTGTTTTGAATCTATCAAAGAATACGATACATACAAAGTACGCTTTCAAGGTCCTAGTCGTCGAGAAGGGCTAACCATTGAGCAAGAAGATATGCAAAGCTCTACTGCACAGCCCAGGTACCAGCCGAACCAAGTGCGTTAATTTCTTCAAAAAAACATGAGATAAAGGCGTCTGACTTGACGCCTTTCTTTCATTTGATTATTTTATGGCCATTCACTTCTTGGAGTTTGCGCCAACATGAACAACTAATACCTGCAGATCATACTTTTATCTTTTTTCGATCTACAGGGTTAGTAGGCGCACCATCAATGCCTCTTTTGTGCTTGTGTCTGTAATTACATAGCAATTACATATAATCGCCAGTCACTCGTGTACCGCCAATCGCTTTTTCATTATTCTTACACTGATTTGCATCAGCCTTAGGAACAGTATTTAAAGCCAGGCGATTTAAAGCTAAACGTTAAAAACTAGACCGAAAACGCTATACATATCACGCACAGCTGTCACAAAAAACGCCAAATAGGCTTTCACTGCGCTTGCCCCTGTCAAACGGGAGCAACCTATGCCTTTACTTTCTGCACACCAACTCACCTATGAACTTGATGACGGCCGCACGCTGTTTAAAAACCTTACCGTCAACCTAACCCACAAACGCACTGGCATTGTGGGCAAAAATGGTGCTGGGAAATCGCTACTTGCTGCTTTACTGTACGGCGATATTCTGCCCACACAAGGGCACGTGCAACGTGCACCTAACATCGGCTATTTCTCACAGATATCAGACCGTTTTTTACCATCTCAATCACAAACTATTGCTGAGCTTTTAAGTGTAAGTGATGTACTAAATGCGCTTGATAGAGTGGCTTTAGGACATTGCGAACCCGTACTTTTCGACGTCATTGGCGACAATTGGAACGCACACCATGATGTAGTAAGTAGGCTACGCGCTATTAACTTGCCTGACGACACTACCATGCCTGTAAGCAAACTAAGCGGTGGTGAATACAGCAAGCTAAAATTGCTGACGCTTTTTGAAAACAAACATGCACTATTAATTTTGGATGAACCATCGAACCACCTAGACCTACACGGTAAACAGTGGCTTGCAGATAAAATTAGCAAATATGAGGGTGCTGTAGTACTAGTAAGCCACGATCGAATGCTATTAAATGATATGGAAGAAATATGGGAAGTTGCTGATCAAACACTGCATATCTTCGGTGGAAACTATCACGCCTACATCGCGCAAAAAACTGCACAACATGACGCTTTGAAAAGAAAGTTTGGTGTATTGATGCAACAAACGAAACATTTAGAAAAACAGGCGCAACATAATTACGAAAAAGCACAGCGAAGAGCAAGCGCCGGCAACAAGCAACGCAAAGAAGGAAGCCAAGCAAAAGTTTTATTAGATAAAAAACGCGATAATGCTACAAAAGCCGCTTCAGCAAGAAGCAAAAACGAACGAACAAGAGCCGCACTAATCAATGAGCAAACACGCCAACTTTCAAAGCAATATTCAAGTTCTTCTCTTACCAACAAACCCTTACGGTTTTATTTGGACGCGCACAGTAATGGTACAACCCAAATAGTTAATAAGACGGCTTTTTCATGTGATAACGTTGTACTTAAATTTGGTTCTCAGAAACCGCTTTCTCTTGGTATAAATGCAAGCGAGAAGCTTCATGTAACTGGTACTAATGGCAGCGGAAAATCAACATTATTAAAAACCCTTTGCGGTAGCTTGCCACCGAAATATGGAAAGCTTTCTATAAACACGGTTACAGCATACCTCGACCAGCATTTTTGCTTACTTAACACTCAACAAACAGTTCTGGATTACCTCGTCGAGCAATGCCCTATCTTGTCAATAAGTCATGCTAGAACGCTGTTGGCCAGCGCAGGTCTTAGAAACGATATGGCTAATCAATCTGTAGAAACGTTAAGCGGCGGACAACAAATGGTATTGGCGATGCTGGTGGTAAGTAATCAAAGGCAGTGCCCTTTTTTATTACTAGATGAACCCGATAATCATCTTGATATCGACGCGAAGACAATACTTGCACGTGCAATAAAAGAATACAAAGGCGGTATTTTGTTAATCAGTCACGACACTGTTTTTATCGCTGACTGCGGAATAACCGACACTATTCATGTAAAAAAATGATGTTAACGCTGATAAGTGAAAAAAATTTTCCAAAAAATTACAGAATGTGATCGTTTGATAAAAACACGATCACGCGATCTAATCACAGGTTTTCGAAAAAATCTTCTCCACAACAAGATCGAGTTAGAAAGCTTATTCCTACAGGATCTTCTGATCACCATACATAATTAGCAAACATTTTATCCCCAACTGGATCACATCTTGATCACGCCTGTGGATAGGATCCTACAAACCACTGTGCATAAGCTTTGATCGAAAAAAGAATAACTTTTCGCAGAAATCAGGGTGTGGATAAAAAGGGGGTTTATACACAAGTTTGAAGGGGGGTTATGGATCGGTGTTTCCCAATGTTATTGATCGCGTAACTTGATGATCTTTATGCGCTTTGATCGGTTACCCACAGATCTTGATGATCCTAATAAAAGTAAAAATAAACAGATCTAAAAGAGATCTTAAGATCTTATTTCTCGATCACACTTTTCAACAAACCTCATTTGAGGAAAATTTAATCATTTTATTTGTCCAATAAGTCAGATAAAATACGCGCCCTTTTTTCAGCACAGTCTGATTAAAGTGTTTTAGTTTAAATCGAGTTTTGAATAGCTAAACACGCATCGGTTTTAAGTAAGTATTGGTTTTTCAGTGAGGTTATCCATGTTTTATGCTGAAGCATATGATGTCATAGTAGTAGGTGGTGGACATGCAGGTACAGAGGCTGCACTAGCGGCTGCGCGCATGGGGGCAAATACACTATTGCTTACTCACAATATTGAAACCATTGGGCAAATGTCTTGTAACCCAGCTATTGGTGGGATCGGTAAAGGGCATCTTGTTAAAGAGATCGATGCATTAGGTGGTGCAATGGCACTTGCCACCGATAAAGGTGGTATTCAGTTTAGAACACTTAACTCAAGCAAAGGTCCAGCCGTTCGCGCTACGCGAGCGCAAGCCGACAGAACACTTTATAAAAACGCGATTAAAGAAATTGTTGAAAACCAAGAAAATCTGACGTTATTCCAACAAAGCGTTGATGACATTATTGTTGAGAATGACCGTGTCTGCGGTGTTGTAACGCAAATGGGCTTGAAATTTAAGGCCAAAACCGTAGTACTAACGGTAGGAACATTCCTTGGTGGCACTATTCATATCGGTTTAGAGAATTACAAAGGCGGGCGTGCAGGCGATCCACCTTCTATCGCGCTTGCTGATAGACTTCGCGCATTGCCCTTCCGCGTTGACCGTTTAAAAACAGGAACACCAGCTCGATTAGATGCCCGTTCATTGGACTTTTCTGTGATGCAGCCACAGCCTGGAGATAATCCTACACCTGTGTTTTCTTTCATGGGGAACCGTGAAATGCATCCGACGCAAATCCCGTGCTACATCACGCATACGAATGAAAAGACGCATGACATTATACGCGGTGGTCTTGATCGCTCTCCTATGTTTACCGGTGTTATCGAGGGTATTGGCCCGCGTTACTGCCCCAGCATTGAAGATAAGATCACGCGTTTTGCTGATAAAACGTCGCACCAAATTTTTGTTGAGCCTGAAGGCCTTAATAGCATTGAGGTGTATCCAAACGGGATCTCTACAAGTTTGCCATTTGATGTGCAAATGAACTTAGTGCGTTCGATAAAAGGTTTTGAAAATGCGCACATAGTGCGTCCTGGGTATGCCATTGAGTATGATTTCTTTGATCCTCGCGATTTAAAACAAACGCTGGAAACAAAATTCATTGAAGGGTTGTTTTTTGCTGGGCAAATCAACGGTACTACGGGCTATGAAGAGGCTGGTGCTCAAGGTTTGGTGGCCGGTGCAAATGCAGCTCTACAAGTTCAGCAAAAAGATCCATTAATTCTTCGTCGCGACCAAGCGTATGTGGGCGTACTTATTGACGATTTGGCTACCATGGGAACCAAAGAGCCATATCGTATGTTTACAAGCCGTGCTGAATACCGCCTGTTACTACGTGAAGACAATGCCGACAGCCGCCTAACGGCAATGGGCCGTGAAATTGGCTTGGTTGATGATGCGCGTTGGGCCAAGTTCAACGACAAAATGGAAGCTGTAGAAAGTGAGCTTCAACGCTTACGAGGTCAATGGATACACCCAGACCACGCGGCGACGCCTGAACTTAACACCATGCTTAAAAATCCTGTTAGCCGCGAACATTCCCTTGAGGAATTAATTCGTCGTCCCGAAATGACATATTCGCAACTTATGGAAATTGAAAGTGTGGGGCCGGGATTAGAAGATCCGATCGCAGCAGAGCAAGTTGAAATTCAAATTAAGTATGCCGGATATATTGCGCGTCAAATGGACGAGATAGCCAAAACACAGCGCCATGAAAACACGTTGTTACCTGTTGATATGGACTTTAGCAAAATATCAGGCCTGTCGAATGAGGTCATTGCAAAGCTTACGGAAGCGCGACCTGAGACCATTGGCAAGGCATCTCGTATATCGGGAATAACGCCGGCCGCCATTTCTCTGCTTCTGGTTTACTTGAAAAAACACGGTATGTTGCGCAAGCAGGAAAAAATCAGTGCGTAAAACACGCACTTAACGCCGGCAACCATCACAAGCACTTAGCTTTTCCGAGATCTTAGCGTATCATTACAAATGATCTTGGAGAAGCCTGTATCCGCAAATCCAAATATTCGACAAGTAACTCTTGCAAGTGCGTCCGAACGCACAGAAATGCGTTAAATATCATCTAAAAAAGAAAGACTTATCAATGAGCATACAACAAGAATTGCACGCCATATTAACCTCGGGCCTTGATGCCTTATCACTCGAACTAAGTGACATACAGCAACAGCAGTTGGTTAACTACGTGGTAATGATTGATAAGTGGAATAAAGCGTACAACCTAACCTCGGTGCGCGATCCAAAGCAAATGATGGTAAAACATATTCTCGATTCTTTGGCCATTGTGCCGCACCTTTCTGGCGATAACATTATTGATGTTGGCACGGGTCCTGGACTTCCGGGAATGCCGCTAGCCATAGCATTTCCTGACAAATCGTTTACGCTTCTCGATTCATTAGGTAAACGCGTTCGATTTATGACACAGTGCGTGCACACATTGAAACTCACTAATGTAACCCCTGTACAGAGCCGTGTGGAAGAGCATCATGGCGAGCGCCCGTACGATATTGTACTTAGTCGCGCTTTCGCATCACTAAAAGATATGTTGCACTGGTGCGCGCATCTGGTAGATTCAGAAGGTCAGTTTTTGGCGCTTAAAGGTCAGTTTCCTCAAGATGAGATAGATGAAGTGAGTGATCACTTTCATGTGAGTAAAACGGAAAACCTCACTGTGCCAAATCTTGTAGGTGAAAGACATCTCGTTTGGCTGAAAAAGAAATAACAGGATCTAACGTGGCAAAGGTAATCGCAATCGCGAATCAAAAAGGTGGTGTTGGCAAAACGACGACTGCAGTGAATGTTGCAGCCTCAATGGCAGCAACTAAGCGCAAAGTATTGCTTATCGATCTTGACCCTCAGGGCAATGCAACGATGGGGAGCGGCGTAGACAAATATGATGTTGATGCAACCGCGTTCGAATTACTGATTGAAGAAAAGCCTATCAATGACGTTATTGTTAAAGCGACAAGCGGAAAATACGACCTTATTGCGGCAAACGGCGATGTAACCGCAGCTGAAATTAAGCTGATGGAAATGTTTGCCCGTGAAGTACGCCTTCGCAATGCGTTGAAGCCTGTGATGGATTACTACGATTTTATTTTTATCGACTGCCCTCCTTCGCTAAACCAACTTACCGTAAACGCACTTGCTGCAGCTGATTCTGTCATGGTGCCAATGCAGTGTGAATACTATGCACTGGAAGGGTTAACAGCACTGATGGACACCATTCAAAAATTGGCGTCAGTGGTGAATCCTGAATTGAAGATTGAAGGCGTATTGCGTACTATGTACGACCCGCGAAATCGACTAGCTAACGACGTTTCTGAACAATTGAAACGCCATTTTGGTGAGCAAGTTTATCGTACGGTTATCCCACGTAACGTGCGTCTTGCAGAAGCACCAAGTTTTGGTACGCCAGCGATGTACTACGACAAGTCATCAACAGGCGCTAAAGCGTACTTAGCATTGGCTGGCGAAATATTGCGTCGTCGGGATAAATCTTCGCCTGCACAGGCAAAAGCCAGTTAAATCTTAAAAAGCTGAAACATATCAGCACATGCCATAGAGGACACTATGTCAGCACGTAAAAGAGGCCTTGGTCGCGGCTTAGATGCGCTACTTGCAACCAGCCAATCATCAGCTCAACGCGAACAAGATAGCGCCGAGGTTGTACAAACCAACGGAGAGTTAAGCAAGCTTCCTATTGAGTTTTTAGTGCCGGGGAAATACCAACCTCGTAAAGACATGTCTCCCGAAGCGTTAGAAGAATTAGCGTCTTCCATTCGTGCGCAAGGCGTTATTCAGCCTATTGTGGTGCGAAAAGTCGATGAACATCGATTCGAAATTATTGCTGGTGAACGTCGCTGGCGTGCATCTCAGCTTGCGCAGTTAGATGAAGTACCATGCATCATTAAAAACGTGCCTGATGAAGCCGCTGTTGCTATCGCGCTAATTGAGAATATTCAGCGTGAAGATTTAAACGCAATGGAAGAAGCGCAGGCGTTAGACCGTTTAATGAACGAATTCGCGCTTACTCATCAAGAAGTTGCCGAAGCGGTTGGTAAGTCACGTACTACCGTAACGAACTTACTGCGCCTAAATAATCTCAATGAAGACGTTAAGCTTTTAGTGGAGCATGGCGACATTGAAATGGGCCACGCTCGTGCATTATTAGCCCTTGATGGCGAAACTCAATCTGACGCTGCACAAGTTGTGTCGGGTAAAGGGTTAACGGTACGCGACACTGAAAAGCTGGTGAAAAAGCTACTTGAGCCTGCAAAACCGAAGCCTGAGAAGAAAGTTGATCCTGATGTTGAAAACCTTATGACACGACTTTCAGAAAATTTAGGTGCACCAGTAAGCATTGATCACAATGCGAAAGGCAAAGGGAAGCTCACTATAAGCTTTAGTGATTTAGAACAATTAGATGGAATTATCTCTAAAATACAATAAGTTAAAAATTGAATTGCAGAGTTATTAGCAGAACCTATCCGCTAACGATGGTACATGCAACAAAAAAAGCGTGCACTCTCCTTTCCGGTTATAGCAACAGAAAATTTTCATAATAACTTTCAAAAAGCGTTGTACTGTTGAAAATTGTCGGTAAAACAGTATACTTCTGACGCTTTTTGTAAGACGTGAACAAGCGGCGAGAAAAAGTGACGAACAAGCTAGCAAAACGAGGCAAAGACCTCGCCAGAAAAGGGCTACTTTTTCAGGCAATTACTGCCCTTATCGTCACCACAATCGCAGGCGCTGCATCGGGAAGTCATTCCGCCATGTCAGCCGCCGCAGGAGCATTGATAAGCATTCTGCCGAATATCGTTTTTATGTTGTTCGCATTTCGGTATGCCGGAGCAAGCAAGAACGACCTTGTTGCACGTAGTTTTAGCCAAGGCTCAAAATTGAAGCTGGCACTGACAATCATTTTATTTGTAATTGCGTTTAAAGGCTTAAGCGCCACGCCACTTGAGATATTTATGGCTTTTGTGATTACAACTGCTAGCCATGGGTTAGCAATGTTTCATTACGGTACGAAAGAATAAAGTCGGCAACAGCCGCAAGAACGAACAGAATAACGACCGTTTGAAGCAAATAAACCAGTCACCAAATTTTTACACTTTACAACTTGGGTTAAACAATGGCATCTGAATACACTACCTCAGAATACATCAAGCACCACTTGACCAATGCCACTATGTGCTCAACTGACAACGGAGTCGCGTTTAACAAAGCGTGTTCTGATGCTGGTTTTTGGGCATGGCATGTCGACACGTTGGCATGGTCTATCGGTCTTGGTCTTCTTTTCCTAATTATCTTTAGAAGCGTTGCATCAAAAGCAACAACGGGCGTACCTGGCAAAATGCAGGCGTTTGTTGAGTTAGTTGTTGAATTTGTTGACGACAACGTGAAAAGCACTTTCCACGGTAAAAGCGCGCTTATTGCGCCATTAGCGCTGACCATCTTCGTATGGGTATTGCTAATGAACCTAATGGATCTAGTGCCTGTTGATTTAATTCCATGGGTATCTGGTCTAATTGGCCAAGCTGCTTTTGGTATGGATCCTCACGACGTTTACAACAAGGCGGTACCGACTACTGACCTTAACCTAACGTTTGCGCTGGCTTCAGGCGTGTTTATTCTTATCCTATTTTATTCAATCAAGATGAAGGGTATTGGTGGCTTTGCCAAAGAGCTAACGATGCAACCTTTTGGTCACCCTGTTTTCATTCCGGTGAACTTCATTCTTGAAACCGTTACGTTACTTGCGCGTCCGCTTTCACTAGCACTGCGTTTGTTCGGTAACTTATACGCCAGTGAGCTAATCTTTATCCTGATTGCTACCATTGGTTATTTCCAGCTTCCACTGCACTTTATGTGGGCTGTGTTCCATATTCTGGTACTTCCGCTTCAAGCGTTTATTTTCATGATGCTAACCATCGTGTACTTAAGCCTGGCGTGTGAAGACCACTAAGCATTAACGGGTGTCGGTTAACGCTGTTATCGACACCGTTTATTACAGAGTTTGACTTTTAAACATTAACTTTAAATTTAACTTAAATCGGAGACGTAAATGTTATACATCGCTGTTGCACTACTGATTGGTCTTGGTGCCCTAGGTACCGCTATTGGTTTCGGTCTACTAGGTGGTAAATTCCTTGAATCTGCTGCTCGTCAACCTGAACTAGCACCTCAACTACAAGTTAAAATGTTCATCGTAGCGGGTCTTATCGACGCCATCGCGATGATCGGTGTTGGTATCGCTCTATACCTATTGTTCGCTGTTGGTGCCTAATTTTACTAAACACTTTTTTAGCGAACTTTAAGAGGAGGGGCGATTGTGAATTTTAACGCCACTTTTATTGGTCAATTAATCGCCTTCGCTGTGTTCGTGGTGTTCTGCATGAAATATGTATGGCCTCCACTAATGGCAGCGATTGAAGAACGTCAGAAGAAAATTGCCGATGGGCTTGAAGCTTCTGAGCGTGCAGAGAAAGACCTAGAGCTTGCTCAAGCGAAAGCTTCTGAGCAATTGAAAGATGCGAAAGCGCAAGCAGCTGAAATTATCGAGCAGGCTAAAAAGCGTGCCAACCAATTGGTTGACGAAGAAACGCAAAAAGGCCATGCGGAACGCGAGAAAATTATCGCTTCTGGTTATGCCGAGATTGAAGCTGAACGCAATCGTGCCAAAGAAGATTTGCGCAAGCAGGTTTCTGCACTTGCAGTAGCTGGCGCACAGCAAATCTTACAACGTGAAATCGATGCAAACGCACAAAACGACATTGTTGAAAAACTTGTCGCTGAGCTTTAATAGGGAGATGAGCCATGTCTGAATTGACAACCGCTGCTCGTCCTTACGCTAAAGCTGCTTTCGATTTTGCTGTCGAGAAAGATGCCGTTGCAAAATGGCAAGAAATGCTAGCCTTTGCAGGCGCTGTAGCAGCGAACGATGACATGCACCAGCTTTTGTCTGGTGCGGTTGCCGCTGACACGCTTGCCGACATTTTTAACAATGTTTGTGGTGAGCAACTCGACGAACACGGCCAAAACCTAGTGAAGGTATTGGCTGAGAATAAACGTTTAGCCGCGTTGCCTGAAATTTCTACTTTGTTCGATGCGTTTAAAGCAGAGTACGACAAAGAAGTAGAAGTGGACGTAACCTCAGCATCAACGCTGACAGATGCACAACAAAGTGAGTTGATTGCATCTTTGGAAAAACGTTTGGCACGTAAAGTGAAGCTTAATTGTAACGTGGACCCTGCCCTTATCGCTGGAATGGTTATTAAAGCCGGCGATACAGTAATTGATGGTTCCGTAAAGTCGAAATTGAACCGTCTAGCAGACGCGTTGCAAGCATAACGGGGATAAGAGCATGCAACTTAATTCCACTGAAATTGCTGAACTGATCAAGAAAAGAATTGAACAGTTCAATGTAACCAGTGAAGCACGCAATGAAGGTACTATCGTCGCAGTAACTGACGGTATTATCCGCATTCATGGTCTTGCAGATGTAATGCAAGGTGAAATGATCGAGCTTCCTGGAAGCCGCTACGCAATTGCACTAAACCTTGAGCGAGACTCAGTTGGTGCCGTTGTAATGGGCCCATACGCTGACCTACAGGAAGGCGTAAAAGTACAATCTACAGGTCGTATCCTCGAAGTACCAGTTGGTACAGCGCTACTGGGTCGTGTTGTAAACACACTTGGTGAGCCTATCGACGGTAAGGGCGCGATCGACGCAGCTGGCTTCGAGCCGGTTGAAAAAATTGCACCTGGTGTAATCGAGCGTCAATCAGTAGACCAACCAATCCAAACTGGTTATAAGTCAGTTGACGCTATGATCCCAGTTGGTCGTGGTCAGCGTGAGCTTATCATCGGTGACCGTCAGTGTGGTAAAACAGCAATGGCTGTTGACGCAATCATCAACCAAAAAGGTACAGGCGTTAAATGTGTGTACGTAGCGGTTGGTCAGAAAGCGTCTACTATCGCTAACGTAGTACGTAAGCTAGAAGAGCACGGTGCGCTTGAGCACACTATCGTTGTTGCTGCTTCTGCTTCTGAGTCTGCAGCGCTTCAATACCTAGCGCCATACTCTGGTTGTACTATGGGTGAATACTTCCGTGACCGCGGTGAAGATGCGCTAATCGTATATGATGATTTGTCTAAGCAAGCTGTTGCTTACCGTCAAATCTCACTACTACTTAAGCGTCCACCAGGCCGTGAAGCTTACCCAGGTGACGTATTCTATCTTCACTCACGCCTACTAGAGCGTGCTGCACGTGTAAACGAGCAATACGTTGAGCGTTACACTAACGGTGAAGTTAAAGGTCAAACTGGTTCACTTACTGCGCTTCCAATTATCGAAACGCAAGCAGGTGACGTATCAGCTTTCGTACCAACTAACGTAATCTCGATTACTGACGGTCAGATCTTCCTAGAAACTGACTTGTTCAACGCAGGTATCCGTCCAGCGGTTAACGCTGGTATCTCGGTATCGCGTGTTGGTGGTGCTGCACAAACTAAAATTATCAAGAAGTTGGGTGGCGGTATCCGTCTAGCCCTAGCTCAGTATCGTGAACTTGCGGCGTTCTCGCAGTTTGCTTCTGACCTTGATGATGCAACTCGTGAACAGCTAGAGCACGGTGAGCGCGTAACTGAGCTAATGAAGCAGAAACAGTACGCTCCACTTTCTATCGCTGACATGGGTGTTTCTCTGTTCGCAGTAGAGAAAGGGTTCCTTAAGGACATCGAGCTTCCAAAAATCCTAGATTTTGAAGCTGCTCTTCACTCGTACATGAACAGTGAACATGCTGAGCTGATGAAGACTATCAACGAATCAGGTAACTACAACGACGAGATTGCCGGCAAGTTGAGCGACGCTTTAACTAACTTTAAAGCGACACAAACTTGGTAATCAATGGTGCTGGTGTTTAACCACCAGCGCATTTCGTTGAGTAATCGGAGAGATAGTCATGGCCAGCGGTAAAGAGATAAAAGGTAAGATTGGGAGTATCAAGAATACTCAGAAGATTACCAGTGCGATGGAAATGGTTGCTGCGTCTAAAATGAAAAAGGCGCAAGAACGCATGACCTCTGGTCGTCCATACGCACAAAACATGCTAAAAGTGATTGGTCACATTGCTAACGGTAACCTTGAATACCGCCATCCTTATTTGGAAGAGCGTGAAGTCAAGCGTGTTGGTTATATTGTGATATCTACTGACCGAGGCTTATGTGGTGGTTTGAACACCAACGAGTTTAAGCTAGTAACTCAGGACGTGAAGAAATGGCGCGACCAGGGTGTGGAAGTAGATTTTGCTGCATTAGGCTCTAAGGCGTGCGGTTTCTTTAACCGTTTTGGTGGCACTTTGTTAGCCGCTGAATCTGGTTTAGGTGACAAGCCGTCGGTAAGCGATGTAGTAGGTGTTGTACGTGTAATGCTTAATGCGTACGACGAAGGAAAATTAGACCGAGTATTCTTGGTATTCAATGACTTCGTTAACACCATGACACAGACACCTGTGATCAATCAGTTATTGCCTTTGCCAAAGTCGGAAGACGAAGAATATCAACATCGTTGGGACTACATTTACGAGCCAGATCCAAAAGAGATTTTGGAAGCATTAATGGTACGTTACATTGAGTCTCAGGTGTATCAGGGTGTTGTAGAAAACGCAGCGTCAGAGCAAGCTGCGCGAATGGTTGCCATGAAGGCAGCAACCGACAATGCCGGTAACCTTATTGATGAGTTACAACTGGTATATAACAAAGCGCGTCAGGCCGCAATCACTCAAGAAATTAGTGAGATTGTTGGCGGTGCCGCAGCGGTGTAGGCAAAGGTTTAAAAGAGATAACGAGGACAAATTATGAGTCAAGGTAAGGTCGTCCAAATCATTGGCGCCGTTGTGGACATTGAGTTTCCACAAGATGCGGTACCAAGAGTTTATGACGCACTACAAGTTACCGAAGGTGACTTATCAGGTCTAACCCTGGAAGTGCAACAGCAATTAGGTGGCGGTGTTGTTCGTGGCATCGCACTAGGTACTACTGACGGACTAAAACGTGGTCTTACAGTAGAGAACACCGGTAACCCAATCATGGTTCCAGTTGGTACGAAAACACTAGGTCGTATCATGGACGTATTGGGTAACCCAATCGACGAAGCAGGCCCAATTGGTGAAGAAGAGCGTATGTCTATTCACCGTGAAGCGCCTAGCTACGAAGATCAGTCTAGCTCGGTAGAACTACTAGAAACTGGTATCAAAGTAATCGACTTGGTTTGTCCATTCGCTAAGGGTGGTAAAGTTGGTCTATTCGGTGGTGCGGGTGTAGGTAAAACCGTAAACATGATGGAACTTATCCGTAACATCGCAATCGAGCACAGTGGTTTCTCAGTATTCGCAGGTGTTGGTGAGCGTACTCGTGAGGGTAACGATTTCTATCACGAAATGAACGAGTCAAACGTACTTGATAAAGTATCGCTTGTATACGGTCAGATGAACGAGCCACCAGGTAACCGTCTACGTGTTGCACTTACTGGTCTAACTATGGCAGAGAAGTTCCGTGACGAAGGTCGTGACGTACTATTCTTCGTAGATAACATCTATCGTTATACCCTAGCAGGTACTGAGGTATCAGCACTTCTAGGTCGTATGCCATCTGCGGTAGGTTACCAGCCAACTCTTGCAGAAGAGATGGGTGTACTTCAGGAACGTATTACGTCAACAAAGACTGGCTCAATCACTTCAATCCAAGCGGTATATGTACCTGCGGATGACTTGACTGACCCATCTCCAGCGACAACCTTTGCTCACTTGGATGCAACGGTAGTACTTTCTCGTGATATCGCGTCTCTTGGTATCTACCCTGCGGTAGACCCACTAGATTCAACGTCTCGTCAGCTAGATCCGCTTGTAATTGGTCAAGAGCACTATGACGTAGCACGTGGCGTACAGACTGTTCTTCAGCGCTATAAAGAGCTGAAAGACATCATCGCGATCCTAGGTATGGACGAACTATCTGAAGAAGACAAGCAAGTGGTATCACGTGCTCGTAAGATTCAGCGTTTCCTATCTCAGCCGTTCTTCGTAGCAGAAGTATTCACTGGTGCACCTGGTAAATACGTATCGCTAAAAGACACAATCAGTGGCTTTAAAGGCATTCTAGACGGTGAGTATGATCACCTTCCAGAGCAAGCCTTCTACATGGTTGGTTCTATCGAAGAAGCGCTAGAGAAAGCCAAGAAAGCATAATGACAAGGCTAGCAGTTGCTAGCCTAGCATCATGCTAACGTACCTAATCAGGAGGTTCACATGGCAATGACAGTACATTTGGACGTAGTAAGCGCGGAGAAAGCGATTTTCTCAGGTCGCGTTGAAGCGATTCAAGTGACAGGTAGCGAAGGTGAGCTGGGTATTCACCCTGGTCACGCGCCACTTATCTCTGCTATTAAACCTGGTATGGTGCGTTTGGTTAAACAGCACGGTGAAGAAGAAGTTATCTATGTTGCTGGTGGTGTACTAGAAGTACAACCTGGCAACGTTACCGTACTGGCTGATACCGCGGTTCGAGCTGAAGATCTTGACGAGCAGGCAGCACAAGAAGCCAAACGACGTGCAGAAGAGCACATCGCCAACCCAGGCGCTGACTTTAACTACGCTGAAGCAGCTCACGAGCTTGCTGAAGCCATTGCGCAACTTCGTCTTATACAGAAGTTACGCAAGTAAAAAGCACAGCTTTGAAAAAAACCCGCCAAATGGCGGGTTTTTTATTGCCAGCGTGAAAAGTAGGCATTCACATTGTTTTACACTTATTTCTATTGCTATCAACAATGCTAATGGCTTATGGTGGAAGGGCTTAAGTTCTAGTGACGTTAAATGGTTTTGTGTAGTAGCCCATCAAGCTAGTACAGAAAAATAAAAATAATGAAGTTAAACCCCTACTCCAACACGCACAAAGGTGCCTCTATTGGATTTTTCCCGCTGCTCGCAACGTTATTGTTGCTGACTCTACATTACTTCTCCGGCGCCTTAGATTGGCCACAGCACGGCGATATACGCGCTCAACGCGACTTTAACTCTGCCATTGGTATGTCGGTAATAACAGGGTACTTTTGGTTTGCACTTCGCTTAATGCATCAAAACGTAGCAAGCACGCTAATATCTCTTCTTGTCAAAACAAACCAATTGAGTCAGTTTTCATTTCACCGAAGCGCCCTATTCTTGCGCCTTAAACATCAAAGCATGAACTGTATTATTGTGGCGCTAATGCTTACATTGGTATACGTGTTTGTAGAAGGACTGCTGTTCAATAGCCCCGCCTTTTACCAGTATGTTTTGGCCGTTAATGGTACAATTTTTTGGTTCTTTTTTTGTCTGTTCTTGGCGCAAATATCATCAAATATCAATTATTTAAGAAATGAGATATTAGTAGAAACAGAGCAAAAGCTGGATTTGTTAAATTCAATCTCAGCATTAATAAAACTAGGCTTTGTAAATGCCACTACAGCACTAGGTGCGTTTGCACTGTTCCCAATATTCTGGTTTGAGAAAGCCGTGCCAATTATTGATATTATTGGGGCGAGTGTTTTTGCGCTTATTATTATCAGTTATCTTTTTTTACCTATTGTGAAGTTAAGAAAGCAATGGTTTTCTGTGAAAAATGAAGTGCACGTAGAGTTATCTGCAAATCAAGAAAAGCTTTTTTGCGAGCAAAATGAAGATTTAACCAAACTTGATTACTTACAAAGCGAGCGCGAATTGCTTATCAAGATGGCAATGCTTAAAATAACCACCCAAGATAAAGTAAGACTTGGCGCGTGTATAACAACCGTATTGTTGTCTTGGTTTACCTTCGGGTTTTTCTCGTACGTTTAATTGTGGCAGTGATAAGAGGGTCTACATTGCTATCTCGTTTGCCGTTTCTTTCATATAGAATGATTGTGTACCCGTTTTGTCTTTCTATTGCGCTTATTCTTATCAATGTGATGGGCGGATCTATTGATCTTCCGATTACTAACAACGATGCGCAAAGAGACTTTAATACTGCCTTAGGAACATCCCTAATTAGCGGATACTTCCTGCTAACCATCCGATTTGTACACCGCAATCTGGCTTCAAGCTTATACGCTATTTTGGTGATTAAGAACCAACAATCGTTGTTTAAGCACTACAACAAGGAAATAGCACAATCGTTTAAACGTCACGTTGTATGGTGCGTTTCTATTGGTTTTTTAATGCCCGTTGTATACATGGTTTCAGAGGGCGTGATTGAGAGAATTAATGAACCTGAGGTTATTGTTGTGGCCATTACTGCGATACCTTTTTGGTTTTTGATGTCGCTCTTTTTTATTGAAGTGTATGCCAGTAATAAGCTGCTTCGTAAGCTAACATGCAGTCACGAGCTTAGCCCTTCAAGTCAGATAGAGTTAATCAGAAAGGTGTTAAACGTTGGATTAACGTCGGCTACCATTATTCTGTCTGGTACTGCTTTGATGCCCATTTTTTGGATTAACCAACCCGTTCACTTTTTTGATTTATTGTTTATTTCTTGCCTTCTAGGCTTTGTAGCGTTGTTTCTAATGTGGCCTTTATTTACGCTTATATTTAAATTGAATTCGCTGTCTGAAAAAGTATTTGAAGAGAACGAAAACCTAATTAGTAACTACATAAAAAGCAACAACGCAAAAGTTGAATCGAGCTTCATAGAGAAAAAAATCACAGAGCAAGAGCTCTATACTCACGCTTTAACACCAAGTCACTACAAAAAACTTATTACCTGCATTATTCCTTTACCGTTTTCATGGTTGCTTTTTTTGCTCATTGAAAGCATCTTGGTGGTTTAAGCGCTTAACAACTCGGCTAGGCCTTTAGGATAAACGTGAAAATATACGGTGATAAACGCTCTGGTAATTGCTACAAACTGGAATTGCTGACGTCCATTCTTGAACTGCAACACGAATGGATTGATGTTGATATTTTAAAAGGTGAGACACGTTCCGCTTGGTTTTTAGAAAAATCGCCTAACGGCAAAATTCCAATTTTAGAACTTGATGACGGACGCGTGTTGTCTGAATCAAATGCTATTATGCATTATCTAGCCGCTAGCAGTTCACTTATTCCTACCTCTCAATTTTCGTTTGCCTCACTGTTGCAATGGCAATTCTTCGAGCAATACAGTCACGAGCCATACATAGCAGTAGCACGTTATATCAATATTTATCTCGGTATGCCCGAGGAGCGGCGTGCAGAGTTCGAGTCGAAGCAAGCGGGAGGATATCGTGCTCTAGCTGTAATGGAAGCGCAGCTTAAAGATACACCATTCTTATTGGGCGATACGTTAAGTCTTGCCGATATCTCGCTTTTCGCTTATACCCATGTTGCCCATGAAGGCGGGTTTGATTTATCAGCCTACCCTGCTATTCGAAACTGGATTAGTTTAATACAGTCGCAAAAGGGTTTTGTGAAGATGCTCGCGTAGCACGCTGCCTGATCTCATCGCTGTTATTTTCTGTGGTGTTGCGGTGGGCTTTTAAAATGTCGCTGCATCGCCTCCTGCGCGCTATATAAATTAGTCACATCGCTATGGCAAAGGCACTCTAAACTGTAGGCAACGGCCTCGAGTGTAGATAGCGCGTTGTTTACCGATGTATGACGAATTCGATAGTTTGACCTTGGTGCATTTTCAAAGTGAAACATCGGTAATGCTTCAAGCCATGGAAAGCTTTTCACAATGCCATAGGCTTGCTTCCAACTGCCGTCTATAAAAATTAGTGTCTGCAAGTTCCCTCTATCATCTTTTGAGGTCGACTCTAATGGATTACTGTTGCTGTGCGGATAAATAAGCGCTGCGTTACTTTCGGTATAGCGCTGCGCCAACGCAGTCATTGCCTCTTCATCATCGGTAAAAGTAGTGACTGCGTTTTTTAGAACGAGAGATACCAAGCGAGCGGTATTTTTTGCGTGAGAGTGTTCTTTTCTATGCTGAATAATGACAATGTCTATCGGGCTTGTGCTAACGGTAATATCATCGCAAATACACGTTACTTCAGGATATTGACATTGATTGCAGTATGGGCGCATTGATAGTGTTCGTTGTGTAGCTAAAACGTGGGTAATAGAACTAAAGAGTAACACAAAGCATGGTTAATGATGCAGTGCTGACACGTGTAGAGAATACCTTAGCAGTAATACCTGAAGGTGTTGTGGTTAGTTATGGACAGCTTGCTGACCTTAGCGGCTTGCCGGGACGTGCTAGGCTGATGGGTAGGGCGTTGCGCGCACTTGATGGCGAGCACAACTGGCACAGAGTGGTACGTGCAGACGGGAAAATTGCCTTCCCACATGGGTCGTGGCATGCCCACGAGCAAAGGCAGCGGCTAATTGAAGAGGGTCTGACAATAAAAAACAATCGTATTAATTTAAAAAAATACGGATGGAAACCCGATTTACACACTATACTTTCATCATTGCAGTACTAGCGTTTTGAAAAAGTTTTTACCGCTTGAAAGCAACATTTTCATTCGCGCAGTCACGCGCCTAAGTGCGTGTATTCTAAAAGAGTAAGCCACACCTAGTATGTTAAAAAAAATCACGATAGATCAGCTTGAGCCGGGTATGTTTGTTCATCAAATTGTTGAGCAAAAAGGAACGCTTTCAGTAAAGAGCCAAGGACGCGTGACTTCTATTGCTATTGTGGACACGTTAAAGAAGCGCGGTGTAAAAGCGCTCACTATCGATACTGAAAAGGCGTTTAATCCAAATAATGAATCTGATGCAGAATGCACTGCGCTTCAAGATCCGCCACTTGAAGCAGTAGATAATAAAAGAATTAAACGGGTAGCGCTGGGTGCCGAGCTCTCGCGTGCTGCAAAGCTTCACGAACAAGGTAAAGCAATACAGCAATTATTGTTGCAGAGCGTGCAGAAAGAAACGCCTTTTGATGCCAGTATTCCCAAAGCGTTTTCTAACAAGCTGGTTGAGTCAGTTGACAGAAACCCTGACGCGTTACTCTGCTTAACAAAGATTCGAGAAAAAGATGATTATCTTCTTGAGCATTCATTGAATGTCGCGATTTTATTAGCGAATTTTGGCCAGTTTCTTGGAATGTCTGATGAAGAGGTACAAGATTTATCGTACGCCGGTTTCCTTCATGATTTGGGTAAAATAAAGATACCCGACGAAATTTTGCATAAGCCTGGTCGATTGACTGACAGCGAAATGGACATCATGAAAGAACACGTTCAACACGGTGTCGATTATTTGAAAGGTACTGATATTTCTGCGCCGCTTATTCAAGCCATTGGCGAGCACCACGAAAGACTGGATGGGCTTGGTTACCCGAAGGGTAAAAAAGATGCCGAAATTAGCCTTGCAGGGCGTATGCTAGCGATTGCTGATATGTACGATGCGTTGACCGCTAATCGCGTCTATAAAGCCGGTATGTCTAGTCAGAAAGCGTTTTCTATACTAATGAACGAAGCGCCCACAAGACTCGACATTTCGCTCGTACAGCAATTTATAAAATGTTTAGGTGTTTATCCTGTAGGCAGTCTAGTACTGCTCTCAAATGAGCGCCTTGCGATGGTAATAGAACAAAATGACTCACCATTAACTCCAGTGGTAAAAGTATTTTATTCGGTACGAAATAGTCATTACCTAACGCCTAAAGACATAGACTTATCTAGCGATAAAACGGTGAAGGTATCAAAGGCTGCCATTCCATCAGATTACAACATCGACATTAATGCCTTCTTTGAAAGATCAGTTGTGCTTGGGTAAATGTGTCGCAATTTACTAACACCTTGTAGCTTTTACACAGTGCCGTATTTGCAGGCGACAGTTCGTTAACCTTGTGTTCAGTTAAGCAGTACTACTATTTGACCCCGTGGTTAGCGTTAAATACAGAAGTAACTGTTGCGCAGCTATATAATTGTTCAGAGGGGAATTTGCGTTAATTTTAGCGCTGCGAATATATAAAAAAGCGGTTTATATTATTGGTTGTAAAACACAACGTTATGGCAGTGGAATGCATTTTGCTCACATTGTTACTAGTAGCATATAAAACAGTTTTTTATTTTTTTGATGTAACGGGCAAACGACAGATTAAGTGTAAAGCATTTACTGGCGTGTTAATGCGTTACTAATATGGCTCGATATTCGAGATAAGAGGATGACATGAAAAAGATCTTAACAGTAGGCTTAATTACCGCTTCACTTGCTGTAGCAGGCTGTGCAAACGATCCCAACAATACGCAAAAAGGAGCGGCCATTGGTGCAGTTGTAGGTGCACTACTAGGTAAAGCGACCGGTGATAACGATAAAAGCCGTTATGCGTGGGGGGCAGCGGTAGGCGCAATTGCAGGTGGTGCTATTGGTAACTACATGGATAAGCAAGAAGAAGAACTACGTAATGAGTTATCTGATACAGGCGTTCAGGTAGTGCGTGAAGGTGATAATTTACGTTTAATCATGCCTGGCGACATTACGTTTGCAACAGACAGCTCAAGCATCAGCCCTAATTTTAACCCGGTATTGCAAGATGTTGCGAAGGTAGTGAATAACTACGAAAAAACCGTGCTAATGATTAAAGGGCATACCGATGACACAGGTGCCGAACAGTACAACCAAGCGCTGTCAGAACGTCGTGCAGGAGCGGTTAAAAACCTCTTAATTAATTATTCGGTAAATCCTACGCGTATTACTACTGTAGGCATGGGCGAGTACGCACCCAAAGTGCCTAACAGCAGTTCGGCAAACCGCTCGATGAACCGTCGTGTGGAAATGGAAATTCAGCCGCTTACCTAACAACGAAAGCTGGCTGTATAAGTTTGCATAGAAGCCACCTTACGGTGGCTTCTTCTTTAGTTATTGGTCCTTTAACGCTTTTATCTGAGCAGCAACGTCACTTGCAATGCTATTGGGTATGGGAATAGTGAGGTGATATTGCGATACCTTCCATGTATTATCTTTTTTTATTAATACGCCTGTACCACGCGTTTCTCCAAGCTTTTTGTTATCAAGTAATTCATCAAACCAAGCCACATCATTGTTTGACGATAAATAAATGCTTCGGTCTCTAGGGTAATATGTCCACCCAGTGCCTTTATCAAAATGCGGCTTCGCATACGCTTTAAACTCGTCTATCTGCCATACTTCGGAAGCGTCGGTACCAATAAATACTGCATCATTACTATAAAGGGCAAAATAACCGTGGAAGTCTGCATTAGATGCATTTTCGTGCAATGCATCTAATACATTATTTATATGGTCGATATCGCTTTTTGCATACGCGCTATTCATTGCGGTTGCTAGCATCATTAATAAGCTTAAAAGTGCGTATCTCATCTATTGTTCCTTTGTTTTAGTATGTTGATACCGTGCCATAGTCATGTACCACCGGTGATAATGGGCCAGCGTCTTTGTTTTCTATGTCGTAAAAGTTCTGAAGGGCGTTCTTAACGAGATGATTTGCTATGTCATAGGTTGAAAACTCTAGCGTGGTTACATTAATTGGCTTTTGATTATTGACCTTATTCTCTACCTCGCCTGGCAGGCAAGCTGCTACTACGGAAACATCTTGAGGTACTCTAAAGCCCAATTCCTCTAATAATGCATGAGCCGATATTGCAAGCGCCTGACTAGTGCATATGAGTGCTGAAAAGGGTTTCTCGCTAGAGACGAGTTCAAGCACAGCATCATTGGCACATGGTGCTTGGCTAGCGAATGTATAATCAGATGAGAAAGTGGTGGCTTGCAATTTATCGATATTGAGAAGACGATGAGTGATAAGAGCTATATCGCTATGATTGTGCTGTTTAAGGTAATCATACGCTGACAAGACAACTGCTTCTGCATTTGCCTTTATGGCTAACGGGTTATTTTCCTCTGCCGCCATATTAAAAATAAGACTGTTACGTGTTTTGTAGGGTGCCTTATCCAGCGTGGTTTGCTGCATAGAAAATACAATGATGCCGTCACAGCCTTGAAGGTGAAGGTAATTAATAGTGTCTTCTTCACTTTTGTTTGAGTCGCTGGAAAAAGCTATTAAGCAACGCTTTTGATGTTTTCTAAAAAGCTGCTCAATAGAAAACAACAAATGTGCGTAAAACTGCATATGTTGATTCGGTAGCACTATGCCTACCGTATTTGCATGTTTTGCAGCTAGGGAACGTGCATTTTGATTGGGTTTATAGGCTAAAGCTTCTGCGGCTGCTTTTACCTTTTCAGTCATTTTTGCATTTACGGTGCCTTTGCCGTTTAACACTCTTGATACAGTAGAAAGCGAGACGCCAGCTTTTTCTGCTACTTGATATATGGTTGTCATAGTTTGTAAGCACTTACTTTTATAGATTTTCTTTTAGCGTTAACGCACGTTTGCAATTCCCTTAGTATTTATCCAATTCACTTTTCTATAATTTTTTTATGCATTTACTGGACGAAATGGCAAACACCGACAACACTTCACTACGTAACACGGATACGTTAACGGTATTCCAATAAGAGTCAACACATGGAGGTAAACAAGCCACGTAACACATGAAACAGAAGAGAGAATTCAATGCTTAAGCGAACACTTGCGTCCATTTTGCTTACATCAGCGGTTAGTGTTTCTGCATTAGCAGAAGTAGCCGTTATCGTTCACCCTGGTAATAGTGCAGCCATAGATGCTGACGCGGTTGAACGTATTTTCCTAGGTAAGAAAAGTCAGTTTCCAGACGGCGCAGAAGCATTGCCTATCAATATCGAGAGCGGCGGTGCGGTAGATGAATTTAACAACAAAGTACTCGGACGCAGTACTGCTCAGGTTAAAAGCTTTTGGTCTAAGCAAATTTTCACTGGAAAAGGCACGCCGCCAAAAGAGGTGGCGAGTGACGCTAGCGTTATTGACCTTGTCAAAAACAACAAAAATGCCATTGGCTATGTTGATGCTGCCAACGTGACTGGCGACGTTAAAGTTGTATTTACTAAGTAGGAGCCAACATAGTGAAAGCGAATAAATTTAGCTTAGCAGTGCTATTAACTGCCTCGATCTCCGCTTCTCAAACGTATGCTGTTGATAACGTTCGAATAAATGGTTTTGGCAATGTAGTAATGGGCGTGACGTCTTCAGACGACACCTTTTTGGGGTACGACGATAACCCCGATTTCAGCAACGAAAGCTTATTTGCCCTTCAGGTTTCAAGCGATATCTCTGACAAGCTGTCGGCCACTGCGCAGGTGCTTGGGCGTGGTAGTGAAGACTTTGATGTGAACTTTGAGTGGGCATACTTAAGCTACAAAATCTCAGACTCGCTAACCTTAGTTGCAGGGCGTTCGCGTTTACCGTTATTCACTTATTCATCATCGCTTGATGTAGGCTATACCTATCACTGGATTACAGCACCTAGCGTGGTTTACAACGTACCATTTAATAACCTTGATGGGGTGAAACTATCTAAAACGGGTTATGCAGGTGGTTGGGACTACATGGTAGATGTAGCATTTGGTCAGTTTAAAGGTACAACCCTTGGTGCTGAAAACCGAGGTGAAAATACCGCACTGATATCAGGGCAAATCAGCAACGAAACGTTCACTTTTAGAAGTGTATATGGACGTACAACAAACACTATCGATTTGGCAAACTCTGAAGATGCGACAGCACAAGCGCTAGGTAATGGCTTTGACAGTCTCGAGGCTGCCGGTTTTGTTGATTTGGCAGACTCCCTTCGTATTGAACAAGACACCGGTGAATTCGTTGGTTTCAGTGTGATGTACGATAACTTTGACTATTTCATTGGTGCAGAACACACTGAGATTAAAACAACGAACACGTTTGCTAACGACGACGAAGCATATTATGTGACGGTTGGTGCCCGCTTTGGTAAATGGACTCCTGCTCTTACTTATGAAAATTTTGAGTCATCTGGTGATGTGAAATACACCGCCCAGATTGCGCAAATTGCCTCCTCTGGTCTTCCACCTGAGGCCGTAGCAGCATTGTCGGGTTTGGCTATCGGTAGTCAGCAGTCACAACTGTCTGACTATTCTATAGTAACCGCCTCACTTCGCTACGACGTTACGTCAGGAATGGCAATAAAGGCTGATATTTCGAAACGGTCAGATGACGTGGATGATAACCAAGATGCAACGCTCGCGCGTTTGGCAGTGAACTTTGTGTTCTAGGTAGAAAAGAAAAGCTCCGCTTACGGGCGGAGCTTTTTGGTGTTACTCAATATTCTGAATTTGTTCGCGCATTTGCTCAATAAGCACTTTAAGCTCTACGGCTGACTGCGTGATATCGGTGCTGATGGATTTAGAGCCCAGCGTATTAGACTCACGATTAAACTCTTGCATCATAAAGTCTAAACGACGGCCTACAGCGCCACCTTTTTTCAAAATGTTGCGGGTTTCTGCTACGTGCGCGTTAAGGCGATCGAGTTCTTCGGCTACATCAACCTTCTGAGCAAGCATTATCATTTCTTGTTCAAAGCGTCCTGCGTCTAGTTCTACTTTCGCCTCTTCAAAACGTGCCTGCACTTTTTCGCGTTGCCACACCATAATTTCAGGCATACGCTCTGTTACTTTGCCTACTTCAACATCAATGGCATCAAGGCGTTGGGTAATCATGCCTTTAAGTGCTTCACCTTCGGTTGCACGTGCACCAATAAAGTCAGACAAAGCCTGATCGAATGCCGCCATTACATCGGCATGGATGGTGTCCATATCCGCTTCTTCGGCTGCAATTACACCAGGCCAGCGCAACACGTCTAATGGGTTTACGCCCGTTGACTGTCCATGAGATTGAACCCAGTCGGCAGCGTTTAACACTTGCTTGGCAAGTTCTTCGTTAAGGCTAAGCTTAGTGACCGCCGCGTCATTTGCCGTAAATCGCAGTGCGCATTCTACTTTACCTCGGGCTAGCTTTTTGCGAAAACGCTCGCGAAGAACAGGCTCTAGTGAACGAAATTGCTCAGGAAGGCGAAAGTAAGTTTCTAGAAAACGCTGGTTAACTGAACGGATTTCCCAAACCGCAGAGCCCCACTCTTTCTTGGTCTCTACGCGTGCAAACGCGGTCATGCTGTAAATCATAAATATCCTTAACGCTAAAAAGTGAAAGCCTGCAAAAACAACGCGACGTTTTTCGTGTTGTATACGGTTCGTTCAAAGGCAGGTTTTCTTGTAACGTTAATAATAACCCACAAAAGCATATTTCTATACAAAGTTCGTTTTTAACGCTTGCGTGTATTGCGTTATACTTACGCCAATTCAACTTGCGCCACAGCGCCAATGGTTTTTGTACTATGCGCAAAACGGTCAAGTTTCTCATTTTTGCATTTACGTTGTGGAGAACACTATGCGTCCAAGCGGCAGAACCGCCAGTCAAATTCGCCCTGTTACAATTACTCGTCAATATACCTGCCATGCAGAAGGCTCTGTGCTTGTAGAGTTTGGTAACACCAAGGTGCTGTGTAATGCGACTGTGGAAGAAGGTGTACCACGCTTTATGAAGGGGCAAGGCAAAGGCTGGATTACAGCGGAATACAGCATGCTTCCACGTGCTACCCACACACGCAGTGGCCGAGAGGCAGCGCGTGGCAAGCAAGGTGGTCGTACGTTAGAAATTCAGCGTCTTATTGCTCGTTCGTTACGTGCCGCAGTTGACTTAAAACTGCTTGGTGAAAACACCATTACGCTAGACTGTGACGTTATTCAAGCCGACGGCGGCACACGTACAGCTTCAATTACAGGCGCTTGCGTGGCACTGGTTGATGCGCTGACATACATGCGTAGCAAAGGCATCATTAAAACTAACCCACTTAAGCACATGATTGCAGCGCTGTCGGTTGGTATTTATGAAGGCACACCTATTGCCGATTTAGAGTACACAGAAGACTCTGAAGCAGAGACCGATATGAACATCGTTATGACTGAGACCGGTAAGCTTATTGAAGTACAAGGCACCGCAGAAGGCGAACCATTCTCGTTCGAAGAGCTTGATGAAATGCTTAACATTGCTAAACACGGCTTACGAGAGCTATTCGATATTCAAAAAGCAGCACTAGCGTAATAAGAGGTTGTCATGAAAGCGTTTCAGCGTGATTTTATTGAATTTGCCATAGAGCGTGGCGTATTAAAATTTGGCGAGTTTACGTTAAAGTCGGGCCGTGTAAGCCCATACTTCTTTAACGCTGGGCTGTTTAATAGTGGTGGCGACCTTGCCAAACTAGGCCGCTTTTACGCTGATGCACTTACTGATGCTGGCGTTGACTTCGATGTGCTGTTTGGCCCTGCCTACAAAGGTATTCCCATTGCAACGACTACTGCAGTAGCACTGTTTGACAGCCACAAGGTAGACGTACCTTACTGCTTTAACCGCAAAGAAGCCAAAACCCACGGCGAGGGCGGAAATCTAGTAGGTAGCCCTTTAGAAGGTAAAGTTATGCTGGTGGATGACGTCATTACTGCGGGTACCGCAATTCGCGAGTCAATGACGTTAATTGAGCAGCAAAATGCAAGTTTATCTGGGGTGCTTATTGCGCTTGATAGACAAGAGCGCGGTAAAGGTGAACTGTCTGCCATTCAAGAGGTAGAGCGCGATTTCAACACCACCGTTATTTCAATTGTGTCGTTAGCCAATGTGGTGGAATACCTTACAGAAAAAGGTGGTCATGAAGACCAGATTGGCGCTATCAACGCATACCGTGAAAGCTATGGCATCTGATTTCGACACGGCATTTAACAGTGCGAATACGCATTTAGATGCGCTGGGTTTGCGTTGTCCTGAGCCAGTTATGATGGTGCGCCTAAATATTAGAAAATTGGCAGACGGAGAAACGCTTTCGGTTACCGCCGACGACCCGTCTACTGCCCGTGATATTCCCAGCTTTTGTCGGTTTATGGATCACACCCTTGTAGCGTCTCAAACCGACGTTATGCCCTACCAATATGTGATTAAAAAAGGCGTGTAGCGTTGTCTGCGCGCCTTTTTAGTCTAATACGTCGTTACGCTTTTTCAATTGCTGCTTGCAACAACAGTTGTTGAATAATCTGTTTGCTTTGCGTGCAGGGGCAGTGAATATCAGTCATATGTACGCTTTCTTTCTTCAGCATTTGTTGTAGTACAGACGCTTTCAAACTAAGCGTAATAAACCCATCGTCATGAATAGTGTGATTAGTAGGCATGGCTTCTCTCCATCTGCAATAATGTTCTTACATTAGTGTAAATGAGAATTATTATCAAATAAGAGGTTGAAATTTACGATGGGTTTCAAGCAATATATTGATTATCCCGATAAATTAGACAGCCACCACAGTAGCAATACCAGTAGCGTTATTGCCGCGACGGCTTTCATACGGTAGCGCTTTATCAGCTTTTCAGCGTGATTTCCCGCAAAGTAGACCACAATTGCTAAACCGAAATAACGCAGAGAACGAGCAATAACAGTTGCCAGCAAAAATAAGGGTAAAGAGAATTTTGTTGCGCCTGCGGCAAGCATGGCAACTTGAAAGGGAATGGGCGCAATGCCTAAAGTCATAACAAACCAAAAACCTTGCGCCTGCATTTTTTGTTGTACATTGTTAAATTGTTGTTCGTCGAAGAACGTGGTGATTAGCCAGTCACCAAATACATCAAACAAGTAATAGCCCAAAGCGTAACCAAACAAAGCGCCAATAACACACCCAATGGTTGCCATTAAGGCTATTTTCCAAAGCAACTCACGCTTTGCCTGCAACAACGGTATTAATACCGCTTCAAGGGGAATAGGCACTATAGTTGACTCAAGAAAAGACGCCAATGTAATGCTTTTCAGCATGTGTTTTGAGTCTATTAATTCTCTTGTCTTTCTCTTAACCTTTTTACTTAGTGCCATGTAATCCTTACTACTGTTGTTTGTATATTACACCGTCTTTCATTACAAAAGAGATGCTTTCCATTAGCGAAATGTCTTCTAATGGGTTACCTGATACTGCCACTATATCAGCAAGTTTTCCTTGCTCTAGCGTGCCAAGAATATCGCTAATCCCCAATAAATTTGCGCTATTCACAGTTGCACTAAGTAGCGCATCCTCCGGTGTCATTCCCGCTTCCACCATCAGTGAAAACTCTTGCGCATTATCGCCATGCGCTGAAACACCACTGTCGGTACCAAAAGCAATTTTCACGCCCGCTTCATAGGCTTGTGCAAAGGTATTTTGAATAAGTGGGCCTATGGCCGCGGCTTTAGGGCGCACTAAAGCCGGAAAATAGCCATCAATTTTTGCTTTGTCGGCAACAAACTTCCCGGCTAATATAGTAGGCACGTAATAGGTGCCGTTTTTCTTCATGAGGTCGCGAATTTCATCGTCCATGTACGTGCCGTGCTCAATAGAATCTACGCCCGCTTCAATAGCGCGCTTCATACCTTCACGGCCATGGGCATGCACCGCTACGGTCATACCATAGTCTTTTGCTGTATCAACAATCGCTTCAAGCTCATCGGTCATAAACTGCGGGTTTTGACCGCTTTTCGCTACACTTAGTACACCACCTGTAGCGGTGATTTTTATTAAATCAGCGCCATCTTGATAACGAGAACGTACCGCCTCACGGGCTTCCACTTCGCCATTAACAACACCCTGTTCGGGGCCTACATCAGGGCGAAGCTGGTGAGAAATCCCGTTACTAGGGTCAGCATGTCCGCCTGTTGTGGCAATAGATTTACCTACTGTATAAATACGTGGTCCTGTCGCATAGCCATTAGAGATAGCATTTCGAAGCGCTACGGTTTCGTAAAAACCGTCACCCAAATTTCTAACGGTTGTAAAACCAGCATCTAGCGTTATACGCGCATAGTTAGCGGCACGCAGCGCATAGTCAGCTTCATTTAACGAAAAACGGTCTAAATAGGTCTGAGGGCCGCCGTGCTGCATAGACAAGTGCACGTGCATGTCCATTAACCCAGGCATTACCGTGGCATGTTTTAAATCAATAACGGTGTCGCCCTGCCCTGGCTCTTTATAACCACGTTGAACTGATGAGATCTTGTTTCCATCAACAACAATGGTCACTTCTTGCTGTAAGGTTTTTGATGTGCCAGTAAATACGTTACCAGCGTGAATGAATGTAGCGGCTTGTATGCCTGCTGATACTGTCATTAATGTGGCAGAAATGCTGATAGCGGTAAGGGCTTTTTTCATAGTAGGCTGCTTCTTGTTGATATTATCGACACAATTGAATGTAAAACAGCCGTGAGGGGAACGCAAAAAAAAGTGATAAGTAGTAATAAATTAGAGGAGTTATGTTGGCAGTGTCGTCACTGGGTTTTCTTCTACCATGACAACTGCCAATACTGAAATAAGAACTCGCAGCTAAATGCTTACTTCGCCAATAACAAACCTTGTGTTGTTAGAGCGGATAGTAAACTGTGTGCTAGCTGCTTGCTGTTCTTCTGATCCTTGCTCTAACAGCTGGTAATACACATTTTGGTGCAGTCGCGCCCATAGGTTTCTTCGTACATTAATGTAAGGGATTTCTGTGGCATCAGAGTCTTTAAGCGCATCGGGCGGCGTGCGAAGTTGTAACTGTTCAGCGTTTGACAGTTCGATGTCATCACCTGTTTGCGTGGTAAATACAAAAACGTTGTTGCCAGTATCTTTGTTAGTTTTTCTGTGCCATTGCGTAATGAGAAAAGGTGTATCCTCTACCGTAATACCTACCTTTTCAACCGGCGTTACCAGAAAATACTTGTCATTCTCTTTCTTTAAAACAGAGGCAAACAATTGAACTAAGCTAGCGCGCCCTATTGGACTGCCTTCGTAAAACCAGCGACCATCAAGTGCAATAGTCAGGTTTATGTCACCGCAAAAATCAGGGTCCCACTTTTCTACAGGAGGAATGGGACGCGACGTTGAAGTCGCGCCTTTGAGCTGGTTTTGAAACCTAGTTAGATCCACGCTCTTCTACCAGCGTTTTAATTTCACGCAGTTTTGCTTTTATACGACGCATGTTGTCAGGCCCTGTTCGAAGCAACTGCTTTTGCGGCTCGTTCAAGTTTTCTAGGCGTTCATCAGCATATTTATACGCTACTGAGTCGGTATACACTTCAACTGGAACCGGTACTTCTGGCGTATCAAGTAGTTGGTCGATGGCTTGTAACAATACTTGATTGAAATCTTTGTCAGGATCGCCAATTTCATCATATTTAGCCTGTATATCACCTTTGTATGTAGCGTACACATCTAGCAAGGCTTCATTGTTGAAAGACTCAAGCATATCTACATACGGTGTATAGCGTTTATAACTTGCTGCATCAATCCATTGTTTACCAGCCTGAGAGTACACGCGGAAATTCTGCTCTGGTGGTGTTAATAGCTGATGGTTGGGTGCCATTTCATCGTTTGCTAAATTAGTTACCGAAACCACAAAGCGCTGCAGTAAACCTTCATTTACCAACATGCGATTTACCGTGTCGTCGCTGGCGGTTGAGCTATCTAATAGCGATGATTTTACAGCGGGGTCACTTATATCTAATGGCTCTGGTTCAGTTTCTTCTACTTCAGGAAGTGGCTCTACTTCTTCTTTTTCTTCAAGCTCAACGGTAGGTGCTGCTGGCTTGGGTTCAAAAATATCAGGCTCTATCGGAGCAGGTTCGTTTGGCTCAGTAATCGCAGGTTCTGGTTCTGTAACCTCTTCAGGCGCTTTTTCGCTTGGCCAAAATACTACGGCTAGTACAACAATTAGTAGAATGCCGATAATAATAAATATTGGACCTAACGACTTCTTTTCTGACAACTCGCTCATACTGTCTCCGCTTTAAAAATATCCTTTTAGTAATACTATCAAACATATTACTTATATTCAGACTTTCAATAATAAGAAACGTTCAAACTTCAAAAATATGCTGTTGGTGTCTTTTGATACAGCAATTTTCAGAAAATAGCGCAACTCTCTTGGTCGATTAGGGGTACTTACCTATTACGTGTACCGCTTGTTACATTTAATATATAAAAGTTGTTGATGAATTTAAACAATTGTTTAACATCTGAAGAAAGATCACTCTTTGAATTCATCATGACTGTAATTTTATTTGCGCTACCTGCGTTTTTTATCTTAATTGCATTGGAGCTTTTTTGGGATTGGAAAAAGCGTACAGGCCACTATCGTGTAAACGATGCAGTAACTAGCTTAAGTGCTGGGGTTTTGTCACGTGTGGTGGCGATTGGTCATCAACTTATCCCGTTTACGGCATATGTGATTGCCTACGAATATATTGCTCTTTTTGAGTTGAGTAATGCATGGTGGGTGTGGGTAGTTGCCTTTGTTGCCTACGATTTTTTCTATTATTGGAATCATCGTATGGGCCACGAAATGAGCATTTTGTGGGCGGCGCATGTTGTGCACCACTCTAGTGAAGATTACAACCTTACAACAGCGCTGCGACAAACCAGTGGTGCGCTGTTTAGCTGGGTATTTTATCTGCCGCTTGCAGTAGCAGGGTTTTCACCAGAGATGATTATAACCGTTGGCGCGTTGAACCTTGTTTATCAGTTTTGGGTGCACACTCAACACATTGATACGCTAGGTTGGATGGAAAAGGTGTTTGTAACACCGTCAAATCATCGTGTTCACCATGCACAGAATCGCGTATATATAGATAAAAATTACGGTGGTGTTTTTATTCTTTGGGACCGTTTATTCGGTACTTTCATTCCAGAGCTCAGCAACGAAAAACCGGTATTTGGTATTCGTGGGGCACTGAAAAGCTTTAATCCTCTCATGGCCAATATCCAGGTTTATAGCCGTCTTGCTAGGGACAGTTATTACACAAGCCGATGGAGTGATAAGTTTAAAGTTTGGTTTGGTCGCACGGGTTGGCGCCCTGCTGATGTAGCCGAGCGATTTCCAGAGGAGAAGCTTCCCTTGAATGTATTCGAAAAATACGATCCCAAATTGTCAGATTCGGTGAAGAAATATTGCGTATTTCAACACGCAGTTATGCTAGCAATTACCGTTTTTTTATTACTGAACGTAAGCGTATTAAGTGCTTCGCAGTTATTGGTGCTTTCTGCAACCGTAATAATGTGCAGTATTCAAATCGGCACTGTCCTGTCGGGTTCAAAGTTCGCTTTGGCTCTGGAGGGACCAAGGTTGCTTGTTTTCCCTTTAATGTGGTTCGCATCAGGGCTTGGTGATGTTGCTATAGTTTTTGGCGCACTGTCTGCTGTAAGTTTGACGCTTCTTGTTTGTGTTATAAGAAAGGGGTACATCCGCCGAACTTACACTGCCGCCGATAGACGAAGCAACACAAGCCAAGTTACTACTGAACTATAAATTTATTCTCAGCGTATTAGTTTTAAATAAAAAAGCCGCAAAAGCGGTTTTTTTTGCTTTCTTTATTCGTGCGTTTCGCTGAGGTTTTTATGCACAAGTTTTATTTCCGCGATATTGAAGACACCCCAACCGTTATTGATTACCTTGAAGTACAGTCTTATGAGATGAACGTGTACCTTGTTTATCTTTCAATTGGTGACAAAAGCGGCATGGTGTACGACAAGAAAGATAAGCCTATGCGCTTTTATTCGTCTGGTCATATTCGAGAAGCCTTTGCACACTGCAGCGTGGAAAAAGCGGTAATGAAGCACGATACACCGTACGATGAAATGATAGGAAACCCACCGAAGAGTGCAGAGCAAATGGCGCTGCCTTTTAGCATGGACTTGCCCTACTAGCTTCGTTAAAAGCTTGCCTTTCTAACAACGTTTTATAGCGTCGTGTCAAGCCATGGCGCGGCGGCAGCACGCATATTTACACGTGCGCCAAGACGCTTCGCCAGCAAAAATAATCCACCCAATTTTCGATGAATAAACAAGGCATCGACAGGGGGCGTGTGCCAAAAATCGTGCTGCATGGTTAACGCCATGCCTTTATCGTGCAAGCGCGCTATTAAGTCACTGTTGCCAAAGTCGTAAGGCCCTTCACTTCGAATTGATTCACAGGCTTCCATGCCAATATCAAGAACTGCGCTTATTTGCGCCTGAGAATGTGATTCATCTATTAACCCTATGGCAAACGCCGCCGCTAGCATGCCCTCTTTATTGTTAGTAGCCGCGCTGTTCAGTAGTGCTTTGTATTGCTGTGATAAGTGCGTTGGTACTTCTCGAGTTGCGCCAAAATCTAAAAGCACTAATTGTTTGGTGTCGACCTTGTACTTGTAGTTGGCTAAGTTGGGATCGCTTTGAATAAGCGTAAACTCAAAAACTTCTTTAAAGAACAGGGTCATTAGCGAAGTCATTATGCGGTCGCGCGTTTCTTGAGGCTCGTTTAATAACGTGTCTAAGCTGTCGGCCTCAATAAAGTCCATGGCAAGCACTGTAGGTGTTGTTAACGCTGAAAAGCGCTCTGGTACTACAAAGTCGTTATTCTTGCCTAAATGCTCGCGGTACCGCGTTAGCATAGCGGCTTCTCTATGATAATCGGCTTCTTGGTGCAGCTGCTGCTTGGCTTCTTCAAGTAAAGGGGCAATGTCTAACGACTTAGGTACCAAACCGGTTAGTTTAATAAGCGTTGCAACATTATCTACGTCGCTGTTGATGCTTTTTTTCACTCCAGGGTATTGCACTTTTATCGCTAGCATTTTTCCGTCCATGGTAATGGCTTTGTGCACTTGTCCGATAGACGCTGCAGCGATAGGTGCAAAAGAAAAGTAAAGCAGCGAGTCTTGCCAGTTATCTCCCCACGCGTGGTTTAAGGTATCAACAAGTTGTGATTTTGGCATCGGATCGGCGTCTTCGCGTAAACGCCCCATAATAGCGGCCAATTCTGGGGGTAAGAAATCACCCGTATCCATGGATATTAACTGCCCTAGCTTCATTGCTGCGCCGCGCATGCTTGCCAGTTGATTAGCAATGTTGCTGACGTTTTTTGGGGTAAGTAATAACGACGATAGTGCTGGTTTCTCGCCTTTGAGTAATTGTCCAGCTCCCTGCGTTACCACACTTCCTGCAATTTTGCCGGCCAATGCGCCTAAACGGCTCACTCGGGACAGTCGTGAGGAGGGAATGGCCTTACTTTTACGTGGTGCAGGTTTATCAGACATGTATATAGGGCTCTTTGTGGGTAAATATGTTTTACCTATCAACATACGTTTGGCTTTGCGTATGCGATTAGTTCAAAGCGCCGATGCGCGTGCTATTGCACAAGCCGCTGTGCTTGCCGTTGCATAACGTCTGCTAAATAAGTTGAGAAACAAACTGCAGGGTAAAACCAATTACACTACCGTAAGCAAAGCCCGTCCAACCATTACTACTGCGATAGCGCCATAAAGATGCGCCAAAAAAGCCGCACCATAGCATGGCTGAGTACGTTGCAATCATGCCATTACCCATGCCGGTATTAGGTAAAAACAGCATAACAATAAACGTAAGCACCATTGCACCACTTAATAGCACCCACATAACGTTCTTTTTGTTGGCAAAAGCGTTGTCTTTACTTTGTTTGCTATTACTTTCAGCGTTCGCGCTAAGTGTATTTTGTACCTCGGCTTCTTTTGCTTTGGCAGATATTCGCTTTCTTTCGCTTCTTGACTGCATACGCTTCGCGCCTACTGGTGTTGCTGCACTTGTGCTCATCAAAAGCCCTTTTTGTGTTTAATTGCCCACGTTAACGTTAGTGAAGTTAGGCCTAAAACACTATAAGACTTCAGTCTCACATGCGCTTAGTCAACATGCTCGAATTATCAAATTCAAAAACAAAAAAGCCCGCTTTATAAAACGGGCTTTCTACAACTTTTAAGCTATTCAATGCGTTAGTGATCGTGGCCTTTAAAGCTTACTTCAAGCAAGTTCACCGTATCGGCAAAGGTCAAGGTTTTAATATCACCTTTACCTTCAACGTTTATGGTGTTCACTTGTTTAGGCCACAGGTCGCGCAGTGCGTCATGGCGAATTTGCAAACCTTCTAGTGCAGGTGGCTCAGCGGTTTCTTGGTAAACCCAAAAGTGCTTACCTTCCACTTCAAAGCCTACTTCAGCCAAAGGCAGTGACTCACCTTCACTGTTCAATATAGCGAAGTGCTTTGCCACATAGTCGGCAAACGCCTGTTGTGTAGCTACATCGTCCATAATGTCAGCGTGCTTGTTGAACAGCGCTTTAACTGCATGCTCGGCGTCATGTAAATTAAAACGGTGCATTACTTCGATGTTCTCGGTGCGCTGGTTAAATAGCACGGTAGTAATGGCGGCTTTAATTTGATGCGCTTGAACCTGTGCACTAAACACAATGGCACACAACAAGCTAAACGTAACAAGACTAGCAAGCAGAGCAGATTTGCCCTGCTTGAAGGTCAAAGACAACTTATGCGTCATCTTTGTCCTCTTCTTTGTCTTCGTCTTTATCTAGCTCGGTTTTTGAATCGTGCATAAGGTCGCGATACTCGTAGGTATTACGCGGCTTGTTCTTATACGCTTCAATGCGTGATGGAATAATGCGACGTGGATAGTGGTTGTTTTCTACATCAACGTCAGCCGTTTCCCAATGCGGGTCAACCGTTACGCTAACAAGGTTCTTGTCTTTATCAGTAACGATAAGCTTGCTAACCGCTTTCGGTGTACGACGCCAAATTTCAGCAGGAATGCGCATCTCTTCTTTGCTGCCGTCTTCAAACGTTAGCTCAAGAATAATAGGCATTACCAAACCACCTTTGTTACTAAAATCTAGCACGTAGTAGTTTTTGTCTTCTTTAACCGCACGCTCAAACGCTTTACGCTCCCAAGGCTCAAGCTTATCAAGAAATTTCTTGTACTTGTTGCGCTCTTTGTTAGTTACCGTGTAGCGGTCGTTTTCATCGTAGAAGTCGCGAATATCTTCAAAACGGTCAACCCACAGCTTTTTACCTTCTTCTTTGTTACGAATATCGGTAAGCGACTTTGGCTTTTCCATTTCTGCTTCACGCTCGCGCGCAAAGTCGATATCTGGATCTTCAGTATCTAAACGAAGCTTGTAAACGCTGTCTAGGCTAATGTCTACGTGATCTGTTGTGTAGAACCACCCGCGCCAGAACCAATCAAGGTCAACACCCGATGCTTCTTCCATAGTGCGGAAGAAATCTGAAGGCGTAGGACGTTTAAACATCCAGCGTTGCGCATACTCTTTAAAGGCGAAGTCGAATAGCTCACGACCAAGAATGGTTTCACGAAGAATGTTTAGTGCTACCGCTGGCTTAGTGTAAGCATTTGGACCAAGGCGAAGTACCGAGTCAGACTGGGTCATAATTGGCACTTGAGTTTGAGACTTCATGTAGCCTGTAATATCGCGTGGCTCAACACCCCATGGAATAGTTGGATCCCATTCGCGGCCAGCAACACCGTCTAGGAAGCTGTTAAGGCCTTCGTCCATCCATGTCCACTGACGCTCATCAGAGTTAACCGTCATTGGGAAATAAATGTGACCTACTTCGTGAATAACCACGCCAATTAGGAAGCGCTTTTCAGCCAGTGAATACGTACGTGAGCCGTCATCGCGAAGCTCGGTACGTGGGCCGTTGAAGGTAATCATTGGGTATTCCATACCACCTACTGGGCCATTTACCGACTGCGCTACCGGATACGGGTAGTCAAAGCTAAAGCGGCTGTATACATCCATCGTGTGGATGATAGATTCCGTAGAGTATTTCTCCCAAAGCTCACCGCCCTCTTTCGGGTAAAAAGACATCGCCATTACAAGCGGTTGTGTATCGCCACCTTGCTGATAGCCACGTGCATCCCAAGCAAACTTACGTGAAGACGCCCATGCGAAGTCACGTACGTTGTCTGCTTTAAACGTCCACGTTTTAAGCTTCGAGGTACCTTCTTTTTCGTTTTCAATCGCTTCCTCTGGCGTTACGATGAAAACAATACGGTCAGCTTTTTCTGCTTTTTTCAAACGGTCGCGCTGCGTTTTTGTTAGCACGTCTTTCGGGTTTTGAAGCACACCTGTTGATGAAACGATGTGATCAGCAGGTACCGTAATATCTACTTCATAGTTACCAAACTCTAGCGTGAATTCACCGCGTCCAATGAACTCTTTGTTCGTCCATGCTTCGTAATCGGTGTAAGCCGCAAGGCGCGGGAACCACTGAGCTAGCAAGAAGATATCATTGCCGCCTTCGCGCTCATCATCTGGGAAGTGTTCGTAACCTGCTCGCGCCGACACAGCATCTTCTTCAACAATGTTGAACGCAAAGTCGATATCGAAAGTCACTTTCTTGCCGGGCTTAAGTGGCTTGGCAAGATCTACACGCATTAGTGTGCCAACAATGGTGTGGCGTAAGTCGTTGCCTGACTTATCTTCAACGCGAGAAATCGTATAGCCAAGCTCGTTATCTTCAACGAACTGCTGACGGCGAAGTGCACCCATGCTTAATTTAGCTGGCTTGTTGCCGCTAGCCGCTTGCGTACCCGGTCCACGATTACCAATACCACCAAAGGTAGTGGTAAGCGCCGACATTGAATCGTCGCGGAATTTATTTTGATCTAACTGCACCCATAAGTACTTAAGCGTATCTGGTGAGTTATTGTGATAAGTAATGGTTTCTTTGGCTTCAATACGGCGCTTGTCTTCAAGTAGTTTTACGTCGATGTCGTAGTCTACTTGTTGTTGCCAATACTGGTGGCCAGGCTCGCCCGCTGCGTTGCGGTATACATTAGGTGTTGGTAGTACTTCGTCTAGCTGACGGAATTTGTCTTCAAAGTCGCCTTTAGTTTGTTTAATAGCGGCGTTTGCACTTGGAAGAGATATCAGCATAGACAATACTGGCGCAAGCCAGAATAAGTGTCGTTTTGCGGTGCTCATGCAGGATCCTTGCAACTTGTATGTTGGAATTGTTATAGAATAACAAATGCTAGTATATCGGCCTCCTTAAATGGATCCAGTTTTTGACCGTAAACTAATTAAGTTTTAACGCAAAAATTGTGTAACAGAACGTTTGCTTACCTGCTCAACTGTCGTATTCTTGAGCTCTTGTTTCCTTTTTATCTCCTATTATGAATCGTTTCACTTGGCAGCGTGCTGTCATAAAAGTCGGTAGTGCTCTTATAGCGCCAGAGGGCAATGAGTGCAGTGGTCGTTTTCTATTGGCATTAGCCCGCTTTATTACCGCAAGCCGAGAAGCTGGCAAAGAAGTCATTTTAGTATCTTCTGGCAGCGTTGCAGCAGGTCGCAGCAAAGTTAAAATACGCCACAATGCTTCAATAGCAGAAAAACAAGCCATGGCGGCCATTGGTCAAACACTTATGATGGCAAATTGGCAGCGCTTTTTTGATTTTCCCTGCGCACAGGTGTTGTTAACCGCCGACGATTTACGCGACAGAACCCGTTACGTAAATATCAAAAACACATTGCGCGAAATACTTAATCATCAGGCGTTACCTGTGGTTAACGAAAACGACACTGTTGCGGTAAACGAGCTAAAAGTGGGAGATAACGATAATCTTGGCGCCTACACGGCTCTGGTAGCACAGGCCGATACCCTAATAATATGTTCAGATATTGACGGTCTTTATACCGCCGACCCGCGCAAAGATCCAACCGCTACACTTATTCCAACGGTTGAAAAAATTGACGCTACCATATATGGCCTAGCAGGCGGTGCTGGTACGTCTGTAGGTACCGGAGGTATGCGCACTAAAATAGAAGCTGCTGAAAAGTGCACCAACAGCGGTATTCAAACGCTTATCGTTAATGGGCGAAAAGGTGAAACCTTTGATAGTTTGCTGGAAGGCAGCGTGCCAGGAACCTTGTTTAAAGCAAACAGCACGCCGTCGAGCGCTAGACGATTGTGGCTTACGCATACACTTAAAACCGCTGGCACTATTGAAATAGACAGTGGCGCAAAAGAAGCACTAGTGAAAAAAGGGGCTTCGTTATTGCCATCGGGTATTACACATATACACGGGCAGTTTGAACAGGGGGATGCAATCGACGTGGTGTGTAATGGTAGCACGATAGCGAAAGGCCTTAGCTTGTATAACGCAAAAGACTTATTACTTATAAAAGGGAAAAAGTCGAAAGACATTGCCAGTGTGCTAGGTTATGAAACAGCTGATGTCGCCATACACCGAGACGATATGGTGCTGTTTTAACGCGCTTTAATCACTGCCGCCATTTAAAAAGGACAAGCATGACCGATATAACGCCTACCCTTTCCGACTATCCTTATAACGTTGTTATTGCCACTCGCTGGCAAGACAATGATGCCTATGGTCATATCAATAACGTAGTGTATTACGGCTTTTTCGACACGGCGGTAAACCGCTTTCTTATTGAAGAAGGCGGGTTAGATATCCATAAAAGTCAATCGGTGGCGTATGTGGTTAGTAGCCAGTGTCAATATATCGCCCCCGCAGCGTATCCAGAAGATATTTACGTAGGGCTGCGAGTGATTAAGATAGGGAGAAGCTCGGTAACGTATGGTTTGTCGGTGTTTGCTGGAGAGTCGAAAAGGCGCGTTGCTCATGGCCAGTTTGTTCATGTTTTTGTAGATAGAAAATCAGATAAAGCCATACCTATTCCGGTAAAAATCAAGTCGGCCCTTGAGTCGATATGTGATGTGCTATGAGTCAACATCGTATTGTTTTTCTTGATGCCGAAACGCTGGGCTTAGCGTCTCTTGATTCAAAAGGCTTAACCGAAAATTTTACCGACAGCACAAAAGATGGGCTGTCAGAAGGGCTTTTAGAAGCACAAGCAAACAGCATTGACGCTGATGTAACCATTTTTGATAATACTGCGCCTTCAGAGGTTAAAGAGCGAATTAGGCATGCTAGTGTAATCTTGGTGAACAAGGTGGTGCTGAATGCCGACACGCTTAGCGCTGCTAACAGTTTGAAGTATATTGGCGTAACCGCTACTGGTATGAATAATATCGACCTAGACTACTGCAATGCTAACGGTATTGAAGTGCGTAATGTCACGGCTTACGGCACCGACAGCGTGGCCCAACATACCCTTACATTGCTGCTTAATGTCGCTACACGGTTTGTGCAGTATCAGCATGACGTGCATGCGGGAAAGTGGTCGGCGTCGCCTCATTTTTGTTTGTCATCTCACCCCGTAGTAGAACTAGCCGGAAAGCATGCGGTTATTGTTGGTCATGGTGAGCTTGGCAAGCGCGTTGAAGTATTGCTAAAAGCACTAGGTATGCGGGTAAGCATTGCGGCAAGGCCAGGGAAAAAAGAGGATACGCGTCCATCGTTGTCTTCACTGTTACCCCATGCCGATGTGGTGACGCTGCATTGCCCGTTAACTGACGACACCAATCAATTAATTGATGCAAACGCGCTTTCGTTAATGAAACCAAGCTGTTTTCTTATTAATACTGCGCGCGGCGGGCTAGTGGATGAACACGCGCTACTTAACGCATTGATGAGCAAGCAACTAGGCGGTGCAGGTTTAGACGTATTATCGGTAGAGCCACCACCGGAAGACCATATTCTGCTAAAGGCAAACTTACCTAATTTAATCATTTCACCGCATAACGCGTGGATAGGTGTTAACGCAAGACAAACGCTGTTAGATAAAACCGTGGAGCAGTTAAAGGCATTTATCGCAGATAGGGGCAATGCGTAATGAATAACGCAACATTATTTGCCCTATGCTGTCTTATTTGGGGTTCAACATGGATTGCAATTACCTATCAAATAGGCCACACCTCTGAAACCTTTGCTATTGCTTTACGTTATTTATTGGCGTCGGCCTGTTTAGGTGCGTATTGTTTGGTTAGAAAACTTCCGCTAACGCTTCCCGTCCATGTGCATGTGAAAATGGCGGGTGTAGGGCTGTTTCTTTACAGTTTGAATTACACCCTGCTTTACATGGCTCAAGCACATATTATTAGTGCCCTGTTAGCCTTGATGAGCTCATGCATTATTTACATAAATGTAGTGCTAAGACGCTGGTGGTTAAAAGAGCCCATACGAAAAGAGGTAGTGATAGGCGCGACCTTTGGCTTAATTGGCATTGTGTGTTTGTTTGTGCCTGAGTTCTCGAAAGTATCAATGGATGCTGCGCTTGCTATTGGGTTAGGGATAGCGTTTGTGAGTTTCTTTTGTGCATCAGTAGGTAATGTAATTTCTGAGAGAATACTTACATCGGGCACACCTGTAATTCAAATGAACTTTTATGCCATGTCATACGCCATGGTGCTGTTATTCATTACCTCACTCTTAGCGCCAGGCGATATTGTTATTCCTACAAGCACTAGCTTTTATTTGTCGTTAGTGTATTTGGCATTATTTGGGTCTGTATTCGCATTTGGCGCATACATGAAGTTGCTAAAGCAGATGGGGGCAGATAAGGCTGCCTATGTGGTTCTTGTTTACCCTATGGTCGCACTTGTTATATCCACATTTTTTGAAGGTTACCAGTGGACCATGCTTTCTGTTGTAGGGGTTATTGTGGTGCTGGTGGGCAACGCTATAGCTATGGGCAAGGTGCCCTATTTTATGCGTCGCCCTTCAATACCAAATTAAGCTGGCCTGCGTTGCTTAACGCAGTGCGTTAATTTTCTTGTTTAGCTCGTAAGCAGGCTCGGTAACAATGGCCTCAAGCGTTTCAACGCGTTCCATTAAGGTTTTAATTTGCTCGTCTTTTTGCTTTAACTGCTGTGCTTGCTGCGACGTTTTACCGGCAATGAATGGATTGCTGCATTTACCGTTCATCCAGTCATTTAATCGCCACTGGAACTTGGCATCCAGGTAACACGCTAAGAGCGCAATAGACGTAATACCGCTGAGTAGTAAAACAAGGCTTAACGTTGACATTATGCTCTCCTTAAAAGTGGTGATGGCTGTCAAAATTTATCTGTGTGGAAATATTTAGGTGTCAAAAATCGTCTTTATTTCTTTCCTTCATAATCACTAGTCAGTTGTTACCGGAAAAAATTACAGAAATTTTTTAATGGCATAAAAAAATACGCAAAAAAAGCTGTAATAAAATTCAAAGCATGCAGACTGTATGAATATGAAATGGGGTAACACCTTAATAATTAGGCACTAAAATCAATAAAGGGCAGGAAGCTTGGGGCAAGGGTTCGAAGAGGTTTTTACGCAATACGGCGCATTGCTAAGCCGTGTGGCCAGCAGTTACGAAGCGAACGAGGCTATGCAGCAAGAATTGTTGCAGGAAATTGCTATTGCCGTGTGGCAGGGCCTATCAAGGTTTAAAGGCGATAGCAGCGTAAAAACCTATATTCTTAAAATTGCCCACAATCGTGCGGTTACTCATGTAGCAAGTCAGGTTAAACGGGTAGATACACACCGTTATGAAAATGAAGAGCTTGGTAGCGATGGCTATGCAAGTAATCAACACTCTCCAGAAACTGCCTCAAGCCAGCAGCAGTCTTTAGCCCGTTTACTCAAGGCCGTACGAGAACTTCCTTTACAGCAAAGGCAAGTATTAACCCTGTCTCTTGAGGGGCTAAGTTACGATGAAATTGCAGATGTTTGCGGCCTTACTAAGAGTCATGTGGGCGTAATTTTAAAACGTGCGAAACACGCCGTTATGCAGGAGGAACACCATGCACAGTGATAACGACAATCAGCAAGGTGACAATGCGTTAACTGAACTTTGGCAAGCACAGCCTACAAACACTATCGATGTGTCAGAGGTAAAGAAAAGCTTTAACAGCGAGCGTGTAAAACAGCGCCTTTATATACTGATTGACATCATTCTGTTGCTTCCGCCTCTATATTTGGTGTATCTGGCTTGGGGAGAAATGACGTTTGCGGCCAGGGCATTATGTTTGTTTATGGTGGTAACAGCTGTGCCGTTAGTGATGTATCAGTTATGGTTACGACGCGTCGCAGCGTTTACAAAAGATTCGCACACGTTAGATCATCTACAGCAGTTCACGCATCAAATAAAAAATAATATTCGCATTGCGTTTCTTACCAAACACTCGGCATGGCCTGCGTTTATTGTTTTGCCATTATTTGTATTGGAACGGCATTTTGCTGGTGCGCTTAGCCCTGAAAAATGGGACAAGTTAATCATTGCCCTGCCAATAGCCAGTATCATTGTTATTGTATGGGGTGTATGGGCGCATAAACGACAGCAGCGATTTGAGGCACAGCTGGCAGTGTTGCAAAGTATGGCCGACAAACGCGGCCATTAGCGAGGGTTAGTCTTTTGGCGAGTCTGCGTCGCTGGCTTTTTCGTCCCTTTTGCTGTCGCTTTTGTCTTCGCCATTGTCCTCTTGTGAAGGCGTTCTGTTGTCGCCAAGGAAGAACTCGTAGTACAAGTCTAGGGCAAACTCAGACTGATCTTCTAACGTGGTTTGGATGGCCTCAAGATACAGACTAGGAAGTAGTTTGTACTTTAATGCAAGGTCAGGCGGCAACTGTCTTCGTCTTAACGTAGCGTTGGCATCATTGTTACTTAAACCCACATCTACATTGTACTCTACTGATAAGCGGTCATTTATCTGCCCCGTTACAGACAAGCGGTTTTCATTAGTACTTAAGCTGAAATCGTCTATCCCGAGCGCACTGCCCACTTGTCCGGTGAGGGTTTTCGTATTTGATAAACCAAAACCTAACAGAAGCGCTGCGTAGTTGGGGTCTTGGGTTCCTGAGTTTGGTCCACTGCCGGTTAATAAGTACGACAGTACGCCCTGCTGATCCATTGCTGGCTCAGAAAACAGGTTAATACTTGGTGCATCGGCAGCGCCGTCAATTCGAATACCAGCAATAACGTTATCGTCGGTCTTCGCTGGGTCTCTAATGGCTTCTACAAGCAAAAGAGGTTGGTCAATAGGCCCGTTAAACTGCACTTCACCGGTTTGAATGATTAGCTGCTGACCGTATGCGTTATAGCGACCATTAAGTATTTGCAGGTCTCCAAACCCTACTAATGCTGGCTGCGTGTTCACACGAATTCCGCCATGTAAGCTTGCTGTAAGTCCAAAGGCCTCAAGCTTCACTTCTTGTGTTTTCGCTTTATCGATATTCACCATTACAGAGGCATGTACAATATCAAGGGGCTCTTCTCTGTCTGGCTCACCACGAAGGTGTACATCTTTAGATGGCGAAACGGCGCTTTCGGGTAAGCTTTCTATTTCAATGCGTGCCCAAGGAATATTTACATCCCCTTTCACATCTACGCGCTCTTTGGTTGCTGCGATTTCGATATTTGGTGACACTTTCAAGCGAACATTAGGCTGACGTACTTCAAACGCATTACCTTTTAGCGAGAAGTTGGCGCTAGGCGTTGAAGACCAGTCAATATCACCGGTTAGCTCACCTTTTCCTCCACCCAGTACAAACGTGCCATCAAGCTTTGCTGTTTGCTGGTTTAACACTATCGACTGGTTCCAGTCAGCAAGTGTAACCGGCGTATCTTGTATATCTATGGCGCCGTTAGAAATAGTCATCTCGCCGGTAAGCGCAGGTTCGCTTACCGTTCCTGCTAAAACAATTTCACCATTTAGCACACCTGTTAGCGTTCTTATTGCGGGCGAAAGTGGCTTTAAAGGCGCGACATCTAGCTGCTGCAAGGTAAGTGTACCTTCAAGAGGCTTTTTATCTTCAAACGGGCGAGTGGCAATGGTTAATGTGGCATCACCTATTTCTTTACTGGAAATAAGCGACGTTGCTTCAAGCTTTCCTTGTTTAATTTTGCCCGAGGTTTCAACAGAATTGATAGTAAGCGTTAGCGGTCGTTCCTCGCCAAGCTGCCATGGGGCTGGGCTAAGCGAGGCGGTAAACGTAGCATCGATAGGGTCGTTGGGCGCGTATTGCCCTTGGGTTTTTATCGTTAAAGTCGCATCTGATGGTGCAGATACAATATGCGGCACCAGCTCATTAGCCCATAGTCCAACGGGCAGTACGTTGGCACTGATATCCCATTTCGCGCGATTGTCTTGGTAGTTAACATTGGAAACGCAAAGCTCGCCTTCTTTTCGCGATGTCCAACAATGCTGGCCTATTTTGGCTGTTACAGGTTCAGTACCAATATTCACCGAAAATGCATTAGAGAGTGTCCAATACATGTTAGCCAGCTTCAACGTAGTATTACTTATTTGACCGTTCCAGTGATTGTTGGCCCATGCTCCCGTTAGGTCTGTTTTTAAGGTGTGCTCGGGTAGGCGTAAATCCAAAGAAGCCGTGTGATCGGTGTATTCACCTGCGAAATTAACACTGCCGTTTATTGCGCCTTGTTGTGCGGCCTCCGGCGAAAGCGCTGCGCTTATTAAAACATTTGTTAAATCTATTTCGCCCTTTGCTGAAGGGTTCTGCCATGGGCCAACCGCCTTTACATTGCCTTTTATCTTTCCGGAAACGTCAGGAAATAGGCTTTCAATTTGGGCTACATCAATGTTGATGTCGGCGTTTAGATGGCGTTTATTCAGCACTTGCGCAATGGCCTTTATGGCATTTGTGTCTTGCTTTATGCTGACGTTGGTTACAATCAAATCGCTTGGACCAGAATATACAGCATTGCCTTTCACATCTATGCGCTTGTTTTGAAGGTCGCCCGATACATTTAAGTCTCGCAAGCTGATATGCAGCCCATTTTGCCGCGAGTATTGCAATATGCTTTCTACATCACCGTTTACATTAGATGGCGCGTATTTACTAAAGCGTTTTGCTGATACATTCGTAAGCGTTGTTTTTCCTTCCCATGCTATGGCATCGTTAAGATAAAGCGTGCCGCTGTTTTTTAGGCTTCCTTCTAACGCTTGTACATTGGCTTCATTCACAAAAATATTGTTCTTTTTCAGTACCACATCTAAAGACACAGGTACTTTGCCAATGTCAGCAAGTGTTGCCGCACCGTTGCCTTTAAGAACGTAGTCGCCCATTACGCCATCTAGCGTAAGCGCGCCTTCATGTAGTGTTGCGTCTGCCATTAAAGGAATAGCCTGCTCGTTCCAGCTAGCTGAAAATTCAATAGGTAATGTGTCGTCTAAGATATTTGTGGATAGAGACGAGTTAGCAGTAACTGCACCTTCAGCGACAATGTTTACTGCAAGATCATCCAACGCACCTTTTGCATTTACATTTAGCTTTTGTGGCTGCGTGTCTAACTGAGTTTGTGCAGTTAATTTCGCCGTTAGCGGATAGTTGTTGGTTAAGTTCGCCGAAAAACGCCCCTGAACTGAACCTTGTTCATGAACGATTTTGATATCATCAACGCCAACATCTGTTTCTTTGAAGTGCGCATCGGTTAAAGCAATAACGTCCAGCTGCTCTGTTGTACTGCCTTGGCTAAACGAAAAACCTTCTATTAAGAATGTACCGATAGAAAGCGGAATTGGCGTAGCGATACTTTGCAACGTTGGTGCAGTGTATTGAAGTGAGTATGATGCGGGAAGCCCGGTATTAGGTGTTTTCGGCGAAGGCGCTGGTGAAGCAGGTTCTTCGCTCGTTTGTGGCAAAGTAACTGCTATGTTCTGTGCCGCGAAGGTTTCTAGTTCAATGGCGTCATCTGCTTCAAAATCGTATAGCTCAAGCGCTTTTACGCTGATGCTTACGGCCAATAGACTGACGTCAATATTATTCAGTGCCAGCGCTTCTACCTCTACAGGTAAAGGCATGGTAAACGTGGCATCTGTGGTGTCTTCTTGTATGGCTTCTGGTGTCTCGGCAACTTGTTTTATTGAAGCGTCATCCACAGACAGTTCGTTTACACAAACCCGTGGTTCGAAAAAGCAGCGCCAGGTTAGATCGGCATAAATAGTGCCCACTGAAACCTGCCATTGGGCGTCTTTCCAAGAAAGCCCAGTAATTTCAAGTGCATCAGCAAAGCTGCCGTCGATGCGCTCTATGTGTAAAGGTTTGACAAACGTATTCGCCAATACTTTTACTGTAGGGCCGCCTAGCGGGCTAATAAGCAGTGCGTAAAGGGCAACAACAATAAAAACAGGCGATAATAGCAGTGCTGAAATAGTACGTTTTTTCATAGCTCAGGCCCCAACATAATATGCAGTTGCCACGTTTTTTCCTCTGGTGCAAAACCTCTAGCAATATAAAATCGAACCGGTCCTATTGGCGAAATCCAATGAATGCCGGGTCCAATACTGTAGGTAAACTTGGAGCTTATATCGTTAGTGGCAGTACCTACATCCACAAAAGCGGCTGCACGCCAGTTATCAGCGAAACGGTAGGCATACTCCACGCTTGAGGTTGCCAAATATTTACCACCGATAGAGTCAATAATTGGCTCGCCTGTTTCTGGGTCAATCACTTCTGCAGTGGGGGAAATTTCCCTAAAATCGAAGCCTCTCACACTTCTATCACCACCCGCATAAAAACGCAGTGATGTAGGTACTTCGTCGAATCGATTGGTATCTATAGCGCCCAACTCACCGCGAATCGAAATTCGATGAACGTTATTAAAGGTTCTGATAATCATTGCCTCAGCCACTATTTTGGCAAAGTCGATATCTGATCCCACACCTTCGCGACCAATTTGTGATAGAAGCTGTAAATAACTGCCGTTGTCGATGTTCAACTCGCTGTCTTTTTTGCGATATGAAATGGAATAACCCGGTAAAACAAGCGATGTGGTATTGGTACTTAAATCGCCTTGGTCGTAGGTTTCGCGCAAGTAGGTAATAGAGCCATCGTGTTGCCACGGCGAGTTATTGTCTTGCCAGTAACGGTGTACCGCCAGCGATAGCGTTTCACTTTCAAAAGAGGTGTTACTGTATTCAATAAATTGGTAACCCGCTTCAATACTGGCATAGTCGCTAGTGATATTTTTCATTGGAATACGGTAGTCTGCCGTCACCGATTGCTCGGGAGACGATATGAAAATATCAGACGAAATAGAGTGACCTCGACTATTTACCCAAGGCCGTTCCCAGCCAAGCCTAATACGCGGTCCCGTGTCGGTTGCAGCACCAATTGCGGTGTTAAAAGAATCTGTAGGACGATGGAGCAAGGACACTTCAATAGGCACCAGTAAGCCGTCTGCTTCACTCACAACAGGGCGCGCAATTACACGGGTAAAGTAACCCGATTGGTTAAGGCTTCGGTTAAAATCGGCGAGCGCGGCAGAAGAGTATGCATCACCAGTTTTAAAGGGCTTTAATCGTTCAATAATGGCGCGGGCTTTGTCTTCTCCCACAAACGTTAATTCGCCAAACTGATATTGAGGGCCGCTTTGTGCAATAAGCAGTATGTTCGCTTGCTTCTCTTCTCTTACTAAATCTAGGCGTGTTACTTGCCAAAAATAGTCAAAGTAACCGTTTGAGAGCGCGTAATTAAACATGGAAGACTTAAACGCTTCATAAATGCGTTGATTAAGCACATCGCCTTGCTTTAGCTTGAAAGCGTTAAACCGTTCTCGAAATGCCTTGTCCTCTCGGCCTGCACCGATAATTTCTCGCGTTACTTTGTTTACGGTTAGCGGTGTATTTAAAACCACGTTTACTATCACTTTGCCGTCGGTGACGTTAACCGTAGTGTCGCTATTGTAATAGCCGAACGGTTGCACTGCGGTGGCTACGGTAGCGCCCACTTCATCTTGCCAGTAAGGGTCGGTTAATAAAGACGTTTCAACGTTTAGACTTGCCAAGTGAATGCGAATATTGTTGTGCAGTACGTCTTGTTCAACGCCTTCAATTTGATAGGTTATATCACTTTCAGCAAAACTTGGTGAAACTGCAAAACCGCACCCCAAAAGCATGAAAAAAAGATACACGCCACCCGTCAATACCGATTTCATTGCGAAGCGATATCCTCGTTGTATAAACAACAGAAAATAAAATGGGAGAACGGCAATGCCATTGCAGTCTGACGGCATGAAAAGACTAAATCCTTAAGGTATTGCAAGTAGGTGAAATCCATGTTGTGACTATGGTTAATCATACCACAACCGTTATTTGTAATTGTGTCGTTCGATGAGAGATCAGTTTTTTGCGTTCATTCTACCGCTTTGGGGATGAAACGTTCAAATTTTGGACTTTAACCGCTTCGCTTGTATACTACGCGCAGATGTACGAGGCGCAACCTAGCCCTAAGTTCCCTCGGTAAATAAAAAATGACAAGAAACAAGGATTGTTATGCATTTTAGACTCTCTCTCGCCACTTTACTGTTGGCTGTCTTCACGTTAGTGCTATCTAGCGATGCCGTTGGAAATCAATCAAAAAACACGTCAGATTATGAGGCGTTTAGTGCACTTCCTACTTATTGGACACCAGCGCTATCGCCGAATGGCGACAAAATTGCATTTGTACAAAATACCACGGGCGATAACGCTATTGCTATGCTGGCCACCTACGATCTTATTGAAGGTAAAAAGCACTTTCTTTTACAGTCTGACAACGAGCGCGTGAAAATTCGCTGGTATAAGTGGGTGAATAACGAGCGTTTAGTAGTCAGTGCACGCTATGAGACTAGAAGAGGCACAACTAAAGTGCACGACACCCGTTTGTTAAGTATTAAATACGACGGCAGTGGTAAAGGTGCGTTCAACCTTGTTAATTGGGAGCGCATAAAACAACGCGCAGGAAATCCCCGACATATTCCTCAGTTTCATGACGACGTGATTGATTGGCTCCCAAACGATCCTGATCACATTTTAATAGCGCTTGATGCTGAAGTGTTGGGCTTGCCATCGGTGTACAAAGTTAACGTAAATACCGGTAGCGTGTCGCGACTTGAGCGCGGCAAAAAGAAAATTAGAGACTGGATTACGGACAGACAACACAATGTTCGCGTTGGTGTATCACTAGATTTTGAAAGTGGTGAACGCAAAGTGTTCCTTAAAGAGGGGGACGACTGGCGAACGCTGTTTGAATACAACGCCATGACTGAAAAAGGCGCCTATCCACTTGGGTTCGCAAAAGATCCTAATATCTTGTATTACCGTGGCTATAAGGGCGATTACAAGGCGCTGTTTACGCTTAATGTGGCGACAAATGAACATACCGAAGTGTTCTCTGATGAGGGCTATGACGTAGATGGAAGCCTTATTTATTCCCCAGTTACTAACGATGCAATAGGTATTAGACACGACGGCCGTCACTATTGGGACGAGCGCTATGTTGGGTTGCAAAATGGTATAAATAAAGGTTTACCTGATTATCAGAACACCTTGGTAAGCTTTAGTGATGATGAGCAAACCTATTTGGTGTATTCAGAGTCAGATGTGTTACCAGGCATTTACCTAATTGGTAATCGCGAGAAAGGCTCGCTTGATTTTCTGTTTCAACAATATCCGCTAATAGATTCTGCTTCGCTGTCTGAACATGAACTTATTGAGTTTGAAGCAAGAGACGGCATGAAAATTGAAGCCTACCTCACACTACCAAAAGGCGACGGCCCATTCCCTACCATTATCCATCCTCATGGCGGCCCTGGAGCACGAGACTTCAGTGGTTTTGATTATTGGACTGCTTATTTTACTTATAAAGGTTATGCCGTTTTACGCCCCAATTTTAGAGGTTCACGCGGTTATGGATACAGCTTTGCACAAAGCCAAATGAAAGGCTGGGGCCTTGCTATGCAAGATGATATTACCGATGCGGCGAAATACATGGTTGAGAAAGGCCACGCAGAGCAAGGCAACATGTGCATAGTGGGTGCAAGCTATGGCGGATACGCAGCGTTAATGGCAACGGTAAAAACACCGGACTTGTTTCAGTGTGCGGTAAGCTTTGCCGGTGTCAGCTCGTTAAAACATATCGTTATGCATTCACGTAAGTTCTTGAATAATGAATTTGTTGAAAATCAAATAGGTGACGACTTTGACGACCTTGAAGCTCGCTCGCCGTATTACAACGTTGAAGGTATTAAAACCCCTATTTTGCTTGTTCATGGTGAAGAAGATCGCGTTGTAAGACCGCTGCACAGCAGATATATGGCTGACGAATTAGAAGATTATGATAAAACTTTCACGTATGTAGAGCTGGAAAGTGGCGACCACTCACTGTCGATTCAGCGAAACAGACACCGATTCTTTGCCGAAATGGATGCCTTTTTAAGTAAGTACTTGAAGCGTAAACATGCAGAGCATGAAGTTGCAAACAGCAACGACAAGCTTGAAGCACAAAGCGAATAAGTAAACCGTTAAAGCCGTCATTTTTCACGACAGTTACGGTGATTGTTGGCGGCTTTTTAATCACAGCTAGGTTATACTTGTCACTCTTAAAGCGCGAGATATCGCGCTTTTTTATTACCTAACTTTTATTCACATTCGAGATTTTATGCCGCAGTCACCCACCCGCGTATCTGAAGATACTGCTGTTGTAACTAAGCCCGTGCTAGGGTTATTTGAATTTGTTGCGTTAATGGCGACTATGACATCCCTTGTTGCGTTAAGTATCGATGCTATGCTGCCGGCACTTATTCAAATAGGTGATGCGCTAAATGTGGCTAACCCCAGTGAAACTCACTTAATCGTTACGGTGTTTTTTGTTGGAATGGCCTTTGGACAGATGTTCTTTGGACCGTTTAGTGACAGTCGTGGTCGCAGATTAACCATTCTTGTTGGCTTGTGTATCTTTGCCCTTGGTACGTTCGTGTGCATGATGGCCACAAATTTAGAAACCATGCTGATAGGTCGCATTATTCAAGCTTTTGGCGTATCGGGGCCCCGTATAGCGTCTATGGCTATCATTCGTGATCTATACGTTGGTGACGCTATGGCACGAGTGATGTCGTTTATTATGATGGTATTTATTCTAGTGCCTATGCTTGCGCCTATTATTGGGCAAACAGTGATGGATTTATTCTCGTGGTTCCATATCTTCACGTTATTTTTAGTGGTAGCCACTATGTCGGGAATTTGGTTTTTCTCTCGTCAAGCTGAAACCTTACCAAAAGCTAAGCGACGCGCCTTCTCGTGGGAAGCGTTTTTCGCTTCTTCAAAGTTTATTCTTACGCACCCCGCAGTAATGGGCTACACCTTTGCAATGGGTTGTATTTTCGGTGCTTTCCTTGCCTACTTAAGTGCTTCGCAAACCATTTTTTCGGTGTATTACGACATGGCAGAATGGTTCCCCTACATTTTTGCCATACTAGCGTTCTCCATCGGTTTGGCGTCTTATTTTAATGGCAAAATGGTAATGCGCTTTGGCATGCGAAAACTGTGTCGCTTTGCATTAAAAGGCGTGAACATCTTTGCATTGGTATATGTAGGCTTACTTTACGCTTATGACGGTTTGCCACCCATCGCGCTTACCGTTTCGGTAATGTTTATCGGCTTTTTCTTTGTGGGCATTCTGTTTGGTAACTTAAATGCTATGGCCATGCAGCCACTTGGTGATATGGCGGGTCTTGGTGCCGCTATTATCGGGTCTTTTTCGAGCTTGTTTTCTGTGCCTATAGCGCTTTTTGTAGATAGTTTTTTGTCAGGTACGTTAATGCCAATTGGCTTGGGCTTTTTGGTGTTCTTTGGTTTGGCGTATGTATCGGTACGCTACGCTGAAAAGGTTCGCGATAGCGAAGGGTAGCAGGCATAAAAAAGCCCGACCAAAATGGTCGGGCAAAAGGGCTTAGTTAAGCACCTAACGACAGAAACTGTCTTGACTACACTACTATTGCCTTCATGTCAGTCATATAGCCACGTAAGGTTTGACCTACCGATTCCACACCGTGTGAGCGAATAGCGTTATTTACTTCAACAAGGCGTTTGTTTTCTACTTGGTTAGAAGTAGCAGGCAAACCTTTACCAATAACACTGGTGTCGATGGTAGGCATAAATTTCTCACGCAAAATCGGAATTGCTGCATTAGCAAATAAGTAGTTTCCGTATTCTGCAGTATCAGAAATTACAACGTTCATTTCATATAAACGCTTACGTGCAATTGTATTAGAAATAAGCGGTGTTTCGTGTAGCGATTCGTAATAGGCAGACTCCGGAAGAATGCCAGCTTCAACCATTACGTCGAAGGCTACTTCTACACCGCACTTGATCATGGCAACTAACAAAATGCCGTGGTCAAAGAATTCTTGTTCGCTAATCTCACCTTCATAAGCAGGTGCATTTTCAAACGCGGTTTCACCGGTTTCTTCACGCCACTTAAGTAGGTTTGCATCGCCGTTGGCCCAGTCTTCCATCATAGTGCGAGAAAACTCACCGCTGATGATGTCGTCTTGGTGCTTTTCAAATAGCGGACGCAATAAATCAGTTAACTGTTCAGAAAGCTCGAAGGCTTTTAGCTTTGCAGGGTTAGACAGACGATCCATCATATTGGTTACGCCACCAATTTTAAGTGCTTCGGTAATAGCTTCTAAGCCGTACTGAATAAGTGCACCTGCATAGCCTGGATCAATGCCGTCATCTACCATTTTTTCAAAGGCAAGTACCGCTGCAACCTGCTGCATACCACAAAGAATGGTTTGCTCACCCATTAGGTCAGATTTAACTTCAGCAACAAACGAAGATTCCAATACGCCTGCACGGTCGCCACCTGTAGCACTAGCTAGCGCTTTAGCCTGATCCCAACCTTTGCCTTCTGGGTCGTTTTCTGGGTGCACAGCAATAAGTGTTGGAACACCAAAGCCACGCTTATATTCTTCACGTACTTCAGAGCCTGGGCTCTTTGGTGCGCACATAATAACCGTGATATCGCTACGGATTTGTTGACCTTCTTCGACAATATTGAAACCGTGTGAATAGCTAAGCGTTGCGCCCTCTTTCATTAGTGGCATCACCGCTTCTACTACGCTTGCATGCTGCTTATCGGGTGTAAGGTTGTAAACAACATCTGCATCAGGAATAAGCTCCTGGTAAGTACCCACGGTAAAACCATTGCTGCTAGCGCGTTTAAAAGAGTCCCGTTGTTCATCGATGGCAGCCTGACGCAGCGCATAAGAAACATCTAACCCTGAGTCTCGCATATTTAAGCCTTGATTAAGGCCTTGCGCACCGCAGCCAACAACGACAATTTTTTTGCCTTTTAAGCTCTGACAACCGTCAGCAAATTCTTCGCGTGCCATAAAACGGCAGCGGCCTAGCTGATCTAACTGCTGGCGAAGTGATAGGGTGTTGAAATAATTAGCCATAAAAATTTCCGAACAACATTCATTTTTGTCAATACCAACGTCAACCGTGACGCTGATAGACCTCGTCTATGACGACTTGGTATTGAGACTAAAAGATTTCTTTTGTTTTGGAAAATGATATATTTGCAAGATAATATTGCAAAAAGTGAAATGTTATGGACTTTCGAAGCCTTCAGCTGTTTAACCACTTAGCCACTAGCTTGCACTTTGGTGTTACCGCTGAGGCCATGTATGTATCGCCCTCTACGCTTAGCCGAGTTATTCAACGCCTTGAAGACGAGTTAGGCTGTACATTGTTTAAGCGTGACAATCGCAAGGTTGCGCTAACCCACAGCGGGCACAAGCTGTTGGCTTTTTCTAAGCAGGTATTAAAAGACTGGCAGCAGCTTAAAATTGACCTCAAAGAAGACAACGACGCGCTTCAGGGGGAACTTAGCGTGTTTTGCTCTGTAACCGCTAGCCAAAGCCACTTACCCGCCATGCTTCGTCAATTTAGGCAACAACATCCTGGTGTTGATATTCGTCTAATTACCGGCGACCCTGCTTTAGCCATTGAAAAAGTGAAAGGTAAACAGTGCGACTTATCTATTGCTATTTACACACCGGATATGCCAACCGATTTACATTTCACTGCGCTTGATAACGTACCCTTGGTGCTTATTGCCCCTAAAGCGTGGCGTCTTACTCAGTTGAGTCAGTTAGATTGGACAAAGCACCAAGTTATTATGCCTGAAACCGGCCCTACACGACGTACCGCATATCATTGGTTTGCTGAACACAGTATTCGCCCTAACGTGTATGCCTATGTGGGAGGGAACGAAGCTATTGTTAGCATGGTAGCCCTAGAATGTGGGGTAGGCTTTGTGCCTAAGGTGGTGCTTGATCACTCCAGTATGGCCAATGCGGTTACGCAAATTCAGGTAGACGACATCGAGCCTTACGCACTTGGGCTATGCTGTTTGCAAGACAAGCAAAACGAGCCTCTTATCAATGCGTTTATGGAGCTTAATGCTATTTAGCGTTCAAGCACTAGCTTCGTTGTAGCGGCTTAGTTGCCTAGTTGTCCAATTGCTTAAGTACCAAATTACTCAGCTACTTAACTGCTTTATAAGATTGTCCAGCGCTCTATAGCCTAAGGCCTCGGCCAGATGTGCGCGGCTCACTGCATTCTGGTGTTGTAAATCAGCAATGGTACGAGCCACTTTTAACGTGCGATGAAATACGCGCATAGAAAGGTTTAGCTGTTTTGCTGCCGCTTGCAAGAACTGCAAATCAGCCGCTGAAAGCTTGCAAATATCGGCCAGTTCACCCGCGTGCAATGCGCCGTTCGGTTTACCCTGACGCATTAGTTGTGTGTGTCGAGCAGCTGCAATGGCTTTTTTCGTTTCAAACAACGTGTCGTCAGGTTTATTGGCGCGTTCTGGTAAATCATAATCGGGTAAACGTGGCACCTCTACTTGAATATCAATTCTGTCGAGAAGCGGCCCTGATAGCCGGTTTAAATAATTAAGCTGCTGCTGAGGTGTTAGCCTGTTATCGTCTATGTCTCCCGTTGGGCTTGGGTTCATGGCAGCCACCAACTGAAAGTTGGCAGGGTAAGTGGCGCTACCCGATGCTCGAGATAAATGCACATCGCCAGTTTCTAGTGGCTCTCGTAACACGTCTAAGGCTTTACGGCCAAATTCCGGTAATTCATCTAAAAACAAAATGCCGTTATGTGCCAGAGATATTTCACCGGGCACAGGGTGTGAGCCCCCGCCAGTTAACGCCACTGCCGAGCTTGTATGATGCGGCGAGCGCAAATGACGTTTTAAAAATTGTTCTGCGAAAAGGCGCTCGCCTTTTACTGAATGAATGGCGGCCACTTCAAGTGCTTCTTCTTCAGTCATGTCTGGTAATAGTGAAAGCATTCGGCTTGCTAACAGGCTTTTACCCGTGCCCGGCGGGCCTACCATTAACAGATTATGCGACCCCGTGGCTGCAATCATAAGCGCGCGTTTGGCCTGCTCTTGGCCAATAATATCGTCCCAGCCGGAAGGTGTATCGGTACTTCCAACAGAAGAAAAGGGCTGACCTTTCGCTAATTTCTTATTACCCGCCAAGTGTTCGTAAACTGAGAGTAAGTCGAAGGCGGGATAGCGGGTGGCGTGAGAGACTAGCGCGGCTTCTATGTCATTGTCGCCAGGATATACAAGCGGCATATCTTCATTCGCTGCGGCCATCACAACAGGTATTAGCCCATTAACTGGTTTTATTTCGCCATTAAGGCCAAGTTCGCCCACCAACGCGATATTAAGTAGGCTAGTATCGTTAATGTAGCCCGATGCGGCCAATATTCCCACGGCGATAGGAAGGTCGAATCGCCCGCCGAATTTGGGTATGTCGGCAGGTGCCAAATTTACAGTAATGCGCTTAGCTGGAAAGTCAAAACCGCTGTTTATAAGCGCACTGCGTACGCGCTCTCTGGCTTCTTTTACGCTGGTTTCTGCCATACCTACCAACTGAAACGCCGGTAGACCATTGGCAAGATGGATTTCTACCCGTATTTCTGGTGCAGAAACACCCTGCCCCGCAAAGGTTTTAACCACCGCCATGCCCATAATATTCGTCGCCTTATTTACGTAACTCTGCTGTGAAATTGCAGTTTAAAAACAGGCACTATAAAGACAAAAGCGGGCCATTTTTACTGTACAAGAGACGAGATTTTTTCAATAAAACGGTTTCTCTTTGATACGGTTAAACACGCCCTAGTGATTGTCGTTGTAAAAAACGGGCAACTGCCAATGCCAACGCATTGCACCAAGGCGCAGTAATACTGTGGTTACCAATGCTGCAATACCGCACCATTGGGTTGCAAGCTCTAACTGTAAGCCAACGCCATACACCACACCCCCTGCAATACACGTCATAGCGTACAGTTCGCCGTTTAATACCAAAGGTACTTCACGGCAAATAACATCGCGCAGTAAACCGCCAAACACCCCTGTTATCGTACCCATTGCGACAGCCACCGCCATGCCCGTTTCGTAAGATAATGCTTTTTCTATTCCTACTACATTAAACAGTGCAAGCCCAAAAGCATCGGCAATCAGCAAGTAGTGGTAAGGAAAACGGGGGCTTACACGTAGCCATATAATTGGGATAAAAGCAGCAATCAACGTGGTGTATAAGTAATCGGTGTCCGCTATCCAAAATACGGGCACGTCAAGCATCACATCGCGTAAGGTTCCTCCACCAATAGCCGTTGCACTAGCAAGCACCACTACGCCAAAACCGTCCATGCGTTTTTGGTACGCCATTAAGGTGCCCGATATTGCACATACCGCTACACCCGCAAGGTTAAGCCAGTGAAACCAATCAAACATATCTACAACCTTTGTTTGTTAATTGAGTAGGTGCTGTTAAACAACCTGTATTTATTTCATAAAAAAGCACATTAAATAAGCGCACTGAAGCGTGATTAAAGCCAACACTTGCTATGCAAAATACTTGATCATCCGCTGCGTTTCATGCTATTTCTTTGCCCATTATCAACTCGTAGCCGTTATGAATAATCACTACGAGTTGAAAGTAGAGGTTAAGCCATAGCCTTATACGAACAACATTTCATTTTTTCCGAAGGGCATCTATTGTGTGCTTTGGACGTCAATATGTATCTTAAAAACAAGGTGCTAGCGTAAAGCTACGCAATTTGTTGCCTTTATTCTAGACGACTGAAGACGCTTTGCTATACCAAAATAAAACGCTCTCAATGTTAAGCGTTTATTTTTTCACTCGGTTATGCAAGGTAGTGCAAATAAACATTTAGTTTCAAAATAGCGCTAAAAGCGCCAATTAAAACGGGAAGGATTTATGCCCAAGTTACGTTCTGCAACTACCACGCAAGGTAGAAATATGGCGGGAGCTCGCGCGTTGTGGCGAGCAACTGGAATGAAAGACACTGACTTTGGAAAGCCGATTATTGCTATTGCGAACTCATTTACGCAGTTCGTACCGGGGCACGTTCACCTTAAAGATCTCGGACAACTAGTGGCGCGAAGCGTTGAAGCCGCGGGCGGTGTTGCAAAAGAGTTTAACACCATTGCAGTGGACGATGGCATTGCTATGGGGCACAGCGGCATGCTGTACAGCCTACCTTCTCGAGAAATCATAGCTGATGCTGTGGAATATATGGTGAATGCCCACTGTGCCGACGCCATCGTATGTATTTCTAACTGCGACAAAATAACGCCGGGGATGTTAATGGCGTCTATGCGCTTAAATGTACCCGTTATTTTTGTTTCAGGTGGGCCAATGGAAGCAGGTAAAACCAAGCTTTCAGATCAGCTTATTAAGCTTGATTTGGTAGATGCCATGGTAGCGGCTGCCGACGATAAAGTGAGTGATGCCGACAGCGACGAAATTGAACGCTCTGCCTGCCCAACTTGTGGCTCATGCTCTGGCATGTTTACGGCAAACTCGATGAACTGCTTAACCGAAGCATTGGGATTATCGTTACCCGGCAATGGCTCAATGCTAGCTACCCATGCCGACCGTGAGGGATTGTTTAAAAAGGCAGGTGCGCAAATTGTAGAGCTGTGTAAACGCTACTACGGCGACGATGATGAAAGTGTGTTGCCGCGTAATATTGCTAACTTCAAAGCGTTTGAGAATGCAATGAGCTTAGATATCGCCATGGGCGGGTCTACTAACACTATTTTGCATTTGTTAGCCGCTGCGATGGAAGGCGAAGTGCCTTTCACAATGGATGATATCGATCGTCTTTCTAGAAAAGTGCCGCACTTGTGCAAAGTGGCGCCATCTACACCCAAATACCATATGGAAGATGTTCACCGAGCAGGTGGCGTGTTGGGTATTTTGAACGAGCTTAACAAAGCCGGTTTGCTAAATACTGACGTGAATCATGTGTTGGGCAAACCGCTTACCGACGTTATTAGCGATTGGGATATTACTAACCCTGAGAACAAAGACGCTATTACCTTTTACCGCGCAGGTCCTGCAGGTATTCGTACCACTCAAGCGTTCAGTCAGGACTGTCGTTGGGACGAAGCCGATGATGACCGTGAAAACGGCTGTATTCGCACGGTAGAACATGCATACAGTCAAGAAGGCGGATTGGCAGTGCTATACGGTAATCTTGCTGAAGATGGCTGTATTGTTAAAACAGCCGGTGTTGACGAGTCGATTTTAAAATTCAATGGTACGGCCCGTATTTACGAAAGTCAGGACGACGCTGTTGCCGGAATTCTAGGTAACGAAGTGCAAGCTGGCGATGTGGTATTTATTCGCTATGAAGGTCCTCGTGGAGGGCCGGGTATGCAAGAGATGCTATACCCTACGTCATACTTAAAATCGAAAGGGCTTGGTAAGTCGTGCGCCCTTGTAACCGACGGTCGTTTTAGTGGTGGTACATCGGGCTTATCTATTGGGCACTGCTCGCCAGAAGCAGCTAGCGGCGGTGGTATTGGCCTTGTAGAAGATGGCGATAAAATAGCAATCGATATTCCAAATCGCAGTATTAACATCGTAATAAGCGATGAAGAGCTTGCCGCGCGTCGCGCCAAAATGGAAGCTAGCGACAAACCATGGCGCCCTAAAAACCGCGTTCGTGAGGTTTCTACATCACTGAAGACCTTCGCAGCATTGGCTACCAGTGCCGATAAAGGCGCTGTGCGCGATGTGAGTAAACTGGAAAATTTATGATGGTAAGTGAGCACGTTAGCGACCACGATTATCTTAAAAAGATCTTACTAGCCCCAGTATACGATGTGGCGGTGGCCAGTGAGCTGTCTTACATGTCGTTACTGTCGGCAGAACTTGGTAACGAGGTTTACTTAAAGCGAGAAGACCAGCAGCCAGTTAAGAGCTTCAAATTACGGGGCGCATACAACCGTATATGCTCGTTAACACAAGTGCAATTAAAAGCCGGTGTTATTGGCGCATCTGCAGGAAATCACGCTCAGGGTCTTGCTTACAGTGCCAAGATGAGAGGTATTCAGGCTACTATAGTTATGCCTGAAACGACACCTGACATTAAGGTTGATGCGGTGCGTCGCTTTGGTGGCGACAATGTCAATGTGGTGCTGTACGGCACCAGCTTCGACCAAGCAAGTAATCATGCAAAGACGCTATGTGAAACACATGGCTACACCTTTGTTCCACCCTTCGACGACCCCGATGTTATTGCTGGGCAAGGCACCGTTGCTCGAGAATTATTAGAGCAAAATCCTAACCTTGATATATTGTTTGTTGCCGTTGGTGGCGGCGGCCTTGCCGCTGGCATCGCTGTGTATCTAAAACAGTTAAAACCAAGCATTAAAATAGTTGCGGTAGAATCTGAAGAGTCAGCGTGCTTTATTAAAGCGCGCGAAAAAGGTGCGCCGACAGAGCTTGAAAGCGTAGGTATTTTTGCCGACGGCGTTGCCGTTAAGGTAATGGGGCAAGAAACCTTTAGACTATGTAATCGACTGATAGATGAAACTATTACAGTTACCAACGACGAAATTTGCGGTGCCATTAAAGATATATTCGATGACACGCGGGTTATTGCGGAGCCCGCTGGGGCGCTTTCTGTTGCTGCTATTCGCAAATATGCTAAGCAGCATGTTCTGCAAGGAAAGAAACTTGGCGGCATCTTGTGTGGAGCCAATATAAACTTCCACACGCTTCGTTATGTGTCGGAACGCTGTGAGCTTGGTGAGCAAAAAGAAGCCGTTTTTGCAGTGAAGATCCCTGAGACAAAGGGGGCATTCAAACAGTTCTGTGAATGCGTAGGTGCAAAAGCAATTACCGAGTTTAACTATCGTTACGCAAGTAGCACCGAAGCGCATATCTTTGTTGGCGTAAAACTTAAAGGTGGACAGCAAGAATTTTTAGCATTGCAAAGCTCGCTTGAAAGTAAAGGCTATGATTGCTTTAACCTTACGGATAACGAACTAGCGAAGCTGCATGTGCGCCATATGGTGGGAGGTAGGCTTCCTACGTCGTTAAACGAACAAGTGTTTAGCTTTGAATTTCCAGAGCGACCAGGAGCACTATTGAACTTCCTCAATACACTTGGTGAGCAATGGAACATTACGCTGTTTCACTATCGCAATCACGGTGCCGCTGAAGGTCTTGTCTTGGCTGGCTTTGATATTGCCCCAGAAAGCCGAGCTGACTTCAATCAGCACGTTGCCGAACTAGGATATAAAGTAGAAGAAGTGACCGACAACCCGGCTTATCGTTTCTTCTTATCTCAACCAGAATGATTTAACCAATTAAGCACCGCTTACAGTTTTTGCTTTTCGCCGTTTCACATTAAGCGCATGCTTACTGTGAAGCGGTGCAAAGCTGCCTTCTTACGTCACCAAAATAAAAAAGCCCAAACGGTGTTGCTACAAGCGTTTGGGCTTTGAAAGCTACAAAATACGGTTTAAAGCATTAACTCTCTGCGTGTAGCGCTACATTTTCAAGATGTTGCATCATCTCAGGCCAAATCAAGGCCATCACATCTTGGCGAAGCGCTTCGCATTCTTCTGAGTATCTAAGGCTGCCGTCTTTTTCAGTATCTAGCCAGTGATTATCTTTCAGAGCACTGATAAAGCTTGAAAGCACGTTTTTATCATAGAATTCTGGCGAGCTTAATCCATACAATGTCGACAAGCGTTCTGCCACTTTTTTGCTTTCACGTTCTAGTGCACTTCGACTAATCACTTTTTCTTTATCTAAAATAGTAAGCACCACAGCGTAGCGCTGTAATGTTTCTTGCATGCAGCGACTTAGCAACCATGCTGAATGGAACTGCTTACAGTGTGCATCAGGTGGCAGCAACTCATCACCTTCTTGACGAAGTAGACCGTTGCTTAGCAATGCGTTAATAAGCGAGTCGGTATGCGCTAGTGCTTCATCTTGCGTTAAGTGCAAAAACAGCTCTTTTTGCAACAATGGATAAAGTGCGGCGATTAATTGCAAAATTGCGCTACGGCCAGTCCCTTTTCTTGCAAATACCGACGCCATAATAAGCCCAGGTAGCGCAAACAGATGCAAAATATTATTGCGGTAGTAAGTTAGGTATACCGCTGATTTTGGCTGCGGGCCTATTAGTCGGCCATAGTCGTCCTCTTTTACATCAAAACGACCTAGCTTCAAGGTATCGTGCAGTAGTTCTTCTGCCGTCGAATCGGGAATAGTGGCGTCGTCACTAAAGGGCACTGCTTTAAACAGTTCTATGAAATCACCTAACGCCTGTTTTAGTTCTGCTTCACTCATGGTTTGTGTTTTTGAAGACAACAGGCAAAGCGAAGTAAGTGCCATTCCGTTAAGCGCTGCAGCACGGTTTATACGCGTCATCACATTATTGGCTAGCTCGTTAACCGCAGGTGTAAGCCAAGCCGGTTTCTTGTCTGGATCGGCGTCTCGACATTCGCGCCAATCTGGCACTTGGCTTTCTAGGAATTGGTTAAGTTGAATGGGCTCGCCAAAGTTCACGTAACCATGGCCATAGTTTTTTAACTTCTTAATGGCAGAAAATACCTGAAGGTTAGACTCTTTCTTTTTCTTCGAGCCTTTAAGCTCGTTTAAGTAGCTCTTCACTTCCATCACATTTTCATAGCCAATATACACAGGCACAATGCTCACGGGGCGATTAACACCTTTTAGCATGGCTTGAATAGTCATAGCCAGCATACCTGTTTTAGGCGGGATAAGTCTTCCGGTACGGCTTCTACCCCCTTCTGGATAATACTTTACTGAATAACCTTTGTTGAAAAGCAGCTCTAGATATTCTCTAAACACCGCTGTGTAAAGCTTGTTGCCAGCAAAACTGCGACGAAGGAAAAACGCACCACCACGGCGGAACATTTTGCCTACCGGCCAAAAGTTAAGGTTAATACCTGCAGCAATGTGAGGTGTTACCATACCTTCGTGATATATCACGTAGGTAAGCAATAGGTAGTCCATGTGGCTTCGGTGGCACGGTACATAAATAATTTCATGTCCATTAGCAGCAAGCTCACGAATTCTATCGGCATGGCCTACGCTGATACCGTTATAGATTTTATTCCAAATACGGGTAAGCAGCCTGTCACCAAAGCGTATTAAGCCTTCGCGATAGTCGGCAGCAATTTCGGTTACGTAAGACTGTGCTGTTTCTTTTGCTTTTTCGTGGCTTATCTTTTTACTGCGAGATTCTTCTGCTATCGCACGGCGAACGGCATCTGAACCCAATACACTGTTATTCAGTTCTTGGCGCTCAAGTAACATTGGGCCAGTCATGCTTTGGCGTTTACGTTGAAAGTGAGTGCTTGCTACACGTACTAGCTTGTGTGCAATGCTTTGATCGCTACCGTGCTGATTCGACATTACGCGGGCAGACACTGCTTTAGAGTAATTAATAAAGTTGTCTCGGCCTAAGAACAATACGATAAACAATTTTCTTAGCCAGCTTGGTGCGGCTCTATCAGCAATAAGATCGCTTAAACCTGGGTTGCCTTTACCTGGCGCTCGTCCCCACGTTACGAAAACGGGCACGACTTGAAGGTCAAGGTTTTCATGATCTCTGTGCAAATGAAAAAGTTCGGTAAATACTTCTTCAATATCGGTATCCTTTGCCGATGAGCGGAAAATCGGCTGCGTTTTTCTTAAAAACAGCGTAGAAGAATACTCTCTTCCGGCAAGCGCAAGAGTTTCAGTGGGGCTAGGTAAGCCCAGCGCCTCTGTCGACATTTTTAGCGCCAATTGATCGGTCACTGAGTTTGTTGGAAGCAGATAAACAATAGGTTTGTTCTTATCTATTCCTAATTCGGTTTCAACGTTTACTGGAATGCTATGCGCTTTAACCAGCAACTTAACAGGATAATGAAATACCGACAGAAGGGCTTTTCGCATCCACGACATGAATTATGTAATCCTATGAAATAAAATCTGGCGAAGTGTATCACAGTTGGCGATATATCTCGCTATTCGCACTGTGATACCTGAATTGTCACACCTGTTAAGTTATGGCTACAAATAGCCTTGAACAAGACGTTTCATGTAGGGCGTTATACGAACGCTTTTTTAAGCCGAATAACTACGTTATAACGCATGGGGGATGTTCCAATCAGCAGCATAGCGCATTGCTACATTGCAGCGCTCATAGGCTTTACCGTAGGTTTTCATTATTTCTGTACAATGCGTAAAGCCGTTTTTTTCATACAAATGGATGGCTGCTTCACAACTGCTATTAGTAAGCAAAAACAATAGCTTTGTAGCAATGTCTTCAGCTTCCTTAACGACATGTTGAAGTAACGCTTCACCCACTTTCAACCCTCGTGCCGTTGAGACTACCCCCATTTTGGTAAGTTCAAACGTGCCTTCATCTTTTTTCATCAGTGCGCAAGTTCCTACCACACCCAACTCAGGGTGCAGTGCAAACCAAATATGACCGCCTTTTTCGATAATTTCACGCTGAGGGTTTGATATGACACGCTCATCAATGGCTTCTAGCTTGAACATATCATTTATCCATTCTCGATTGATTGAATCAAAATAAGGAGCAAGCTCTAATGAAAAAGGCGCAAAAGTTAGCATGAAAATTAAACCTTTATGGGTGTGGATATAGGTAAAAATATTATCAGTGCCATACGCTTATCACAAAACAATTACGAATTGGCATTTATCAATGGGCGATTTAGGCTAGGCGCCTAATTATTACATAAAGTTCACACTCTTAAATAAATAAGAAAAGGCCTATAGAAAAGGGGGGTGAAAATTGCGAAATCTCTGCTTGTTTACTACTTTTGTATGATATTAACGCAGTGTGAGAACAAGCAATGAATGAGAAGTCTCGGCTTAAAGTCATCGATGAATTTATGCTAGATCAAGATTTGCCGTTAGACCTAGACGATTTAATGATGGTTTTGGCTGAAGCGTTTAGAGTACCTATCGCACTGATAGGCATTATGGGCGAATATGAGGAAAAATTTAAAGCCAGTTATGGACTTGATACTACCAGTGTTTGCCGTGAAGACACGCTTTGCAGCATCGTTGTTAAAACGCGAGACCAGCTTGTAGTTAGCGACGCCACACAAGACCCGAGATTTAAAGATAGCCCGCTCGTTACCGGCGCTCCCAATATTTGTTTTTATGCAGGTACACCGCTTGTTGTAAATGGTGAGGCCGTTGGTGCGCTGTGCCTTATCGATACAAAACCTCGAGAAATAGACGTAAAACACGTCAAGGCGCTAGAGCGCATAGCAACGCTTGTAAGTCAGCACATTACGTTATCCAATGAACATGAGATTCTAAAGCGAGAGCACGGCCTTATTGATAAATCGCCCATCGTACTTGCTACATGGCGGTTTGATACCTCACTTAACTTGATACATATATCGCAAAATTGCGAATACGTGTTGGGCGTGGCACCGCAAGACCTGTTAAGCGGCGCTGTTCAACTAAACGATATTTTATCTAACGCGGCAGAGCAGGATTTTACGTTTACTATGCAGGCACATCTTGAGGGCGTAGAAACGCATACCTGTCGTTTGCAAATTATTTCACCTACTCGCACCATCTGGGTAAGCATGATCTCAACAGCAAGTTTTCGTGAAGATGGAACGCTGCTGTCGGTACAGGCATTTTTGTTTGATACCAGCGATCAGAAGTTTGTTGAAGATAAATTGAATAAAACCAACTCACGCATGCGCTTGCTTCTTGAAGCATCTGAGTTGGGTACGTGGGACTGGAACTTACAGGCAGATGTCAACCAAGTGAACAAACGGTGGTGCGATATTGTTGGTTTAGAATACGAGTACTACGATACAAGCTCTCGTTTTTTTAAGCAGCTTATTCATCCTGCCGATTTTATTAATGTAGAAAGAAAATTAAATGAGCATTTGAGCGGTGAAGCAAAAGTATTTAACACCACGTTTAGAATGAAGCATAGCAGTGGGAAGTGGGTGTGGGTTGAAACCTACGGCAAGATTGTTGAAGTAGACGAGGGCGGCAACCCTGTGCGTGTTGCGGGTATTCACCGTGATATAACTCATCGAATGGAGAATGACCTTCACGAGAGAAAGAAAACCCAGTTACTGCAGTTTATAAATAAAACCCGTGCCTCTTATTTACAAAGTAACGACCTTACAGCGGCATGCCAGTCGGTCTTATCAGAGTTAATTGACATATCAGACAGCCAAATAGCCTTTATTGGCCAGATGCGAGACGTAGAAACGCAGCCCAAACTCTTTATACATGCAATTTCTGAAATTGTATGGGACAGTAAAAGCTTCACCCAATATGCTGAATATAGAAAGCGTAATTTATATTTTTCGTCGTTTGACAACTTATTTGGACAAGCCATTACGTCGGGCGAGGTCGTTATTAGTAATACCGCTGGAGCACATCCTGCTTCTAAAGGAACGCCACAAGGTCACCCCAGAATTAGTCGGTTCCTTGGTTTACCCATAAAAGTGAAAGACAGAGTAGTGGGTATTATTGGACTTGCGAATAAATTCTCACCATACACCAACGAGGATGCGGAGTTTTTTCAACCTTTATTAGACGCTCTTGCAGGGCTGTTTTATGCCGTAGACCTAGAGCAAGCTCGGGCCGAAGCAGAGGAAAAACTGCGTAAGTTAGCCATGACAGACCCGCTTACGGGGCTATTCAACCGGCGCGCGTTTATTGAGCAATGTGAGGACATGGCGAAAGATCATTGCAGTATTTTTGTTGTACTCATCGATATCGACCACTTTAAAAATGTAAACGATACCTATGGCCACGACGCTGGAGACTGTGCGCTTAAGCAAACCGCCGATATCATCAGCGATGCAATTAACGATGGAGACATTGTTGCACGTCTCGGCGGAGAGGAGTTTGCCATGGTAATTCGTGGTGAATGTGAGCGTGAAGCGAAGAAGCGTTTAGACTCATTGCGAAAGCGTATAGCCGCTACAAAAATGTCTTATAAAAAAGACACACTGCAACTAACGGTAAGCATGGGCGTAACCTTTGTTGACGACGGTTTTAATATGGATTTTAGTGCGCTGCTGTCTTTAGCTGACCAAGCCTTGTATGACGCTAAAGCTAATGGGCGAGACAGAATTGAGTGGGCACCATTCACCAAAAAAGCCGTTTAAGAAAACGGCTTTTTTAGAGAGCGTTACTTAGTTCTTGTTATTTCGTATTAGGTGTATATAATTACAGGAACTGTATGAACAGACAGGTCTTTTATGCGCCCATTAACAGCTCGACAAACCGAAGTTTTAGAACTTATCAAAACCACTATGCAAGAAACGGGAATGCCTCCAACGCGTGCGGAAATTGCCCGTCAGCTTGGTTTTCGTTCTGCTAATGCTGCCGAAGAGCATTTGAAAGCACTTGCTAGAAAAGGTGTTATTGACATTTTGCCGGGCACCTCTAGAGGTATCAAACTCAATATTCCGCTTGAAGATTCTGTAGAAGAAGATGGTTTGCCACTCATTGGCCGAGTGGCCGCTGGTGAGCCTATTCTTGCGCAAGAGCATGTAGAGTCGCATTACAAAGTCGATCCTGCACTGTTTCAGCCACAGGCTGACTTCTTGCTTCGTGTTAACGGCATGAGTATGAAAGATATTGGTATTTTAGATGGTGACTTACTCGCAGTGCATCGCACTACGGACGTTCACAATGGCCAAGTCGTGGTAGCTCGTGTTGATGAAGACGTAACGGTTAAACGCCTTGAAAAACGTGGCAGAGAAGTACTGCTACATGCCGAAAACGAAGAGTTTTCTCCAATTAAAGTGGACTTAGCCTCACAGCCTTTTGCTATCGAAGGTATTGCTGTAGGTGTAATTAGAAATGCAGACTGGATGTAGAGTTTTATCCAACTCAACCAAAAGCGGCCTATTAGCCGCTTTTTTTATACCTAAACTTTTGTTAATGATTGCACTATTGTGAAGCAAGGTTGTTTTTTGACCAAACGGATCAACTGAGTTAAAAAATTTAATACGCCCTCTTTTCCGCCGCGACATTGAAACAAAAATTTCACTTTTTAGCGTTTTATAATAAGTCTCGCCGTTTTAATTCCCTATCCACAATGTTTTAAATTGTTGTATTTAAACGCTTTTATTTAGAGTGAAAAATTATCTTATGTTCAAAATGGTTGTTTGAATCAAGGTTATTTGTTTGCAGCATTTGTGTTTATTTCTGCTATTGGACGGTATAGCTAGCTGAAACCAATGATTAAATTTTAAACACTTCATTAAAAATTTAATAGAAAAGACTAGACGGCAGTGAATAATCGCGCAATTATTAGTCAGGAATTAACAAAATAATAACAATGACTCTAAATTTGTTTTACAAGTTGCAGTTGTGGGTCAACCGTTCGCAAACCATCTGGTAGGGACAGCGCGCAAGAACATTTGGCGTTAATGGTTCTACCATTACGGAGGTGCTGAGTGAAACAACTAACGAACGTCATCGCAAAAGGGGCTGCGGCATTACCCTTTTTGTTATTTTCTCATTTTCTTTCTGCGCAACAGGCTGCTGAAGAAGTCTCTTCATTGAACCTACGGCGAGGAGCAACTGACATTAGCGGGCAAGTGTACGATTTGCATATGCTGATGTTCTTCATTTGCGTTGGTATTGCTGTGGTGGTGTTTGGCGTGATGTTCGCGTCTATGTATCTTCACAGAAAATCCCGCGGCGCTAAGCCCGCTAATTTCCATGAGAACGTAAAAGTGGAAATTGCATGGACAGTTGTGCCTTTCCTTATCCTTATCTTCATGGCGGTGCCAGCGGCCAATACACTGATTGCCATGGAAGACGTGTCTGAAGCGGACATGACGGTATTGGTAACAGGTTCGCAATGGAAGTGGCATTACAAGTACATGGACAGTGACGTTGAATACTATTCTTTACTGGCCACCCAGCGCGAGCAGATAGAAAATAAGTTTGAAAAGACAGATAACTATCTGCTTGAAGTCGATCGCCCCTTAGTTATTCCTACCGGTAAAAAAGTACGATTTCTTATCACGTCTGACGACGTTATCCATTCGTGGTGGGTACCCGATTTCGCAGTGAAAAAAGACGCTAACCCAGGTTTTATTAACGAGGCATGGGCCAAGGTGAATGAGCCAGGTATTTACCGAGGTCAGTGCGCTGAACTTTGCGGTAAAGATCACGGCTATATGCCCGTTGTTGTTATCGCCAAAGAGCCCGCCGCTTTCGAAGCTTGGATGGGAGAACAAGAAGACATTGTTCGCCAAGCAAAAGAGGAAGAGCAGCGCCTACTGTCGATGAACATGTCGATGGATGAGTTAATGAAGGAAGGCGAACGGGTGTACAACACAACATGTGCAGCGTGCCATATGCCAAACGGCGAAGGGCTACCAGGTGTATTTCCAGCGCTTAAAGGCAGCAAAATGGCCCTTGAAGATCAAAAAGGTCATATTGAAATTGTGCTTCATGGAAAGTCAGGAACCGCAATGCAGGCCTTTAACAAAATGCTAAGCCTTAAAGAGATTGCAGCGGTTGTGACTTATGAGCGCAATGCGTGGGGTAACAACACGGGTGACATGGTGCAGGCGAAAGATGTCAACGACGTGGCAATGGGTAACTAGGAGCGAGTTATGAGTAAAGCAACTGACGTTATTTCGCCAGATTCATCTGTGCATCACGACGAACATGATCATCATGATCATATTCCAAAAGGTATTACCCGCTGGTTATTTACCACAAACCATAAAGACATAGGCACGCTGTACTTATGGTTCGCCTTTATTATGTTCTTAGTGGGCGGTGCCATGGCCATGGTTATTCGCGCCGAGTTATTCCAGCCTGGCCTACAAATTGTCGAGCCAAACTTCTTTAACCAAATGACTACGGTACACGGTTTAATCATGGTGTTTGGTGCGGTTATGCCAGCGTTTACTGGCTTAGCAAACTGGTTAGTGCCTATGATGATTGGTGCGCCAGATATGGCCTTGCCGCGCATGAACAACTGGAGCTTTTGGATATTACCTGGGGCATTTTTAATATTGCTTAGTTCACTGTTTATGGAAGGTGGTGGTCCTGCGTTTGGCTGGACATTCTATGCGCCGCTTTCAACAACCTACAGTGGCGATTCAACCGCACTGTTTGTGTTCTCGGTGCACATCATGGGTATCTCATCCATCATGGGTGCGATAAACGTTATTGTTACCATCTTCAACATGCGCGCGCCGGGCATGACATGGATGAAAATGCCGCTGTTTGTATGGACATGGTTAATCACTGCCTTCCTACTTATCGCGGTAATGCCGGTATTAGCAGGCGCTGTTACCATGGTGCTTACCGATAAGTTCTTTGGAACAAGTTTCTTTGATGCTGCGGGCGGCGGTGACCCCGTTATGTTCCAGCACATTTTCTGGTTCTTCGGGCACCCTGAAGTATACATAATGATTTTGCCGGCTTTTGGCATCATTTCACAAATTGTCCCTACATTCTCGCGTAAAAAGTTGTTTGGCTATGCCTCAATGGTTTACGCAACGGCATCTATTGCATTGCTGTCGTTTGTTGTTTGGGCACACCACATGTTTACCACGGGTATGCCGGTATACATGGAAATGTTCTTTATGTTTGCCACCATGCTGATATCAGTACCTACCGGTGTAAAAGTGTTTAACTGGGTGGCAACGATGTGGCGTGGCTCGCTTACATTCGAAATGCCTATGATGTTTGCTATTGCCTTTATTGTGCTGTTTACCATTGGCGGTTTATCGGGCCTTATGCTGGCCATTACACCGGTAGATTTCCAATATCACGACACATACTTTGTAGTAGCGCACTTCCACTACGTACTGGTGACAGGCGCCGTATTCTCCATTATGGCTGCCGTGTATTACTGGTTGCCTAAATGGACAGGCAAAATGTACGACACGACATTAGCTAAATGGCACTTCTGGTGTTCGCTCGTGTCAGTGAACGTGTTGTTCTTCCCTATGCACTTTGTAGGTTTAGCAGGCATGCCTCGTCGTATTCCCGACTATGCCCTTCAGTTCGCCGACTTTAACAAGTGGATAAGCTTGGGTGGTTTTGCGTTTGGTTTGTCGCAGCTGATTTTCTTGGCGCTTCTTATTAAAGCGTGCCGAAAACAGGGCGAACCAGTATCGGCACAAGTATGGGATGGTGCAGAAGGTCTAGAGTGGGAAATCCCCTCTCCTGCTCCTTATCACACCTTCGATACGCCACCTGTTGTGAAGTAACTCATGCTAGCTCAAGCGCGAATTTAATCGCGCTTGAGCAAGGCTTAGTTTGGAGACTGTGTTATGTCGCAAGCAAATGCAAACAACAAAATGGTACTAAAGCTTGTTGCCATTGTTATTGGCATGTTTGGTTTTGGGTTCGCCCTTGTGCCGCTTTATGACGTGTTTTGTGATGTAACAGGAATTAATGGAAAAACAGAAAACAGTGCAGCAGTTTATCAATCTGTAGAGATTGATGAGTCTCGTGAAATAACAGTGGAATTTATCACGCGCACCAATACGGGCATGCCGTGGGAGTTTCGCGCTGAAACACAGCGAGTAAAAGTACATCCAGGCGAACTGAATACGGTATCGTTTTATGTTCGAAATCCTGCCTCAAGCAATATTGTAGCGCAGGCTATTCCTTCTGTTTCTCCAGGTACAGCCGCGTTGTACCTCAATAAAACTGAATGCTTTTGTTTTAACCAGCAGCCCCTAGACGCTGGAAGTGAGGCCTACATGCCTATGCAGTTTTATGTTGACCCACAGCTTCCTAAAGAAATTACGTATTTTACATTGCAGTACACACTATATGACGTCACCGCGAGAGCAAGTGACCTAACGACAAAACCGAATCCCTTTATGGTTAGCGGCGCTGAAAGCGGCAAATAATCAACGTAGGGGTAAGGAGATAATAATGCAGCAAGAATACCAAAAATATTATGTACCCGCGCAAAGCCCATGGCCAATTGTAGGAGCGGTAGCGCTCTTTCTTATTGCCGTAGGTGCTGGAAATTTTGTAGTAGAAGCCACTAAAGGTGAGTCTGGCTACGGAGGTCATATCTTAACCGCCGGCATCATTGTGCTATTGGTGATGTTAGTAGGCTGGTTTAAAAATCAAATCGATGAGTCGATGTCAGGGCTTTATAGCGACCAGCTAGGCCGCTCTTACCGTCAAGGTATGAGCTGGTTTATCTTTTCTGAAGTGATGTTTTTCGCGGCGTTTTTTGGCGCACTTTATTATGCGCGCTTTATCGCCGTGCCATGGCTTGGCGGCGCATCAAATAATGCTATGACCAATGAAGTGCTGTGGCCAAGCTTTGAAGCAATGTGGCCTTTAGTGTCTACACCTGGCGGTATTCAAACTAAAGAAATGAGTGCGGCAGGGCTACCCACTATCAACACGGTTATTCTGCTCGTCTCTTCAGTAACGCTGCACTTTGCGCATTCGGGTTTGGAAGAAAATAAACGCAAGCAGCTTACTTGGATGCTTGGGCTTACTATATTGCTTGGCTGTGGCTTCTTATTTTTGCAAGTAGAAGAGTACATTCATGCGTACCGCGAACTTGGTTTAACGCTTCAGTCGGGTATATACGGCAACACGTTCTTTATGCTTACTGGGTTCCATGGCATGCACGTAACGCTGGGAACCATCATACTCATTGTGTTGTTTTTCCGCGTGTTAAAAGGGCACTTTACGCCAGATAACCATTTTGCATTTCAAGCGGGTAGTTGGTACTGGCACTTTGTAGATGTGGTTTGGGTAATGCTCTACATCTTCGTTTACGTGCTTTAAGCCCTGTTCGCGTCGAGCCCTAGTAAGGTCTGGGGTTCGGCGTTATTAGCCCTGTACCTATTGCAACAAGAATAATTATAACAATAACGGCAGATGTGAGAACGCGACGACCAATGTATTTGCTCATTGGGCCATTTTTAGGGTCGTTTTTCATCATTACTCGCATAGCCAAAAACAAGTTAACGATCATGTATATCACTAAGGCAACTAGGATTATTTTTATCATTATAAAGACCTCTGTTTTTCTTATTGGTTTTTGTAGGGTGCGTTAACTATGGCACAACGCACTCGCAAGCTGCTTCCTTGGTTACTCACTGCAATTAGTGTGGCAGCAATGTGCGGGCTTGGCTTTTGGCAGCTAGAACGTATGATCCAAAAGCAGCATCGTTTAGCTAGCATAGCGCAAAAGCAAAGCAATGGAAGTGTGAGTTTATTAACCGCGTTAACGAACGATGACCCACGTGACATTACCGTTACCTTCGACGGCGAGCCTGATACTACACATCTGGTTTTTCTAGATAACCAAATCCAAGATAAACGTGTTGGCTACGATGTAATCGTGCCGGTCAGAACGAATGCTGGCTGGGTATTAGTGAATTACGGTTGGGTATCTGCACCTGATATGCAGCGCACGCTGCCGACAATAAAAATCGATAAAGGTCTTCTTTCTTTCAGAGGCATTGTGTCGGTGCCGGGTATTAACCCCTTGATAACAGAAACCAATACACAGTCATGGGTTTTCCCCGCGCTGGTTCAGCAAATTGACTTTGCAGATCTCAGTCAGCGCCTGAATCGCGACTTATTACCTTATGTTATTCAACTCACAACAGACGATGTTGCGTTTGTGCGCGACTTTCGCCCTGTAGTGATGTCTCCAGAAAAGCACCTTGGCTACGCCGTGCAATGGTTTGGATTAGCCGTTGCCGCTGCAGCTATAGGCGGCTTTGCCATTAGTAAAAAAGGACGTAGTTATGAGTGATACTGCATCAACTAAAAACGCGGCTTCAAAACGCACTTTGCTACTTATGATAGCGGTGTTTGTTATTCCTGTAGTGTTAGCAAAGCTAGCACTAGAGAACGACTGGTTTACTAAAGCTGCCACTAATAAAGGGCAATTACTATCACCTACCATTGATATGACTTCAGTGTTGCAAGATGCAGCACCGAAATGGCGAATGCTTTACGTTATGCCTGAAAACTGCGATGCAGTCTGTGAAAACGCGTTGTTTAGCATAAATCAGGTGTGGCTGGCGCTAGGAAAAGAGTCTGACAGAGCAGAAGCCTTAGTACTTACTACCGACAACAGCGACCCTAAAGCGCTTGCTGCGTTAACTCAGTACCCCAACGTTGCCACAATGGAAATTTCTACGCCTAGTCAATTAGCTACTAATAGCGTGTATATCGTGGACACCCAGAATAATGCCATGTTGTTTTATCAAATAAAGCTAGAACGACAAGATGCAGTAATGGAAAGCCGCAATATGTTGGCCGACATGAGAAAGCTATTAAAGCTATCGCGCATAGGATGATTAGTATGAAGAAATTAACGCTGTTTAGCTTATTTTTAGCTGCCGTCGTCATTATTTTAGGTGCGTATACACGTTTAACTGACGCCGGTCTGGGCTGCCCAGACTGGCCAGGTTGCTATGGCAACTTAACCGTTCCGCTAAGTGAAGAGAAAGTAGCACAAGCCAATGCTGCTTACCCTGAAAGACCTGTTGAAGCGTTTAAAGCATGGAATGAAATGGTGCACCGCTACTTTGCAGGCACGCTGGGGCTTTGCGTACTGGCGATTGCTGTTATTGCAGTGCGAAATCGAGGTAAAGGTACACCGGTTAAATTACCGCTATTTTTATTAGGGCTTATTACCTTTCAGGCCGCTCTAGGCATGTGGACGGTAACGCTCAACTTGTTGCCCGTTGTGGTGATGGGACATTTGTTAGGCGGTTTCACGGTACTGTCTTGTTTGTTTATTTTGTACTTGCGGCTAAAGCAGCACGATGTGCAATTACAGCAAAATGTTGAAGTTAGTAGCGAAGCATTGGCTCAGAAGCAAAATGGACAAAGCAGGCTTAAGGGTTTTGCGCTAGTTGGTGTTGGCGTGCTGGTTGTGCAAATAGCGTTAGGCGGTTGGACTTCTGCGAATTACGCTGCCCTTGCTTGTACCGAGATGCCAATATGTGAAGCGGGATGGCAGTCGCGATTAGACTTTGCCGGCGCGTTTAGTGTGCCCGATGCAGAGAATTACGAGTTTGGCGCCCATGATTATGGTGAGCGCGTAACTATGCATATTGTCCACCGTGCGGGCGCGTTGGTTACTTTTGCATACTTGCTTGCCCTGGGTTTGAGTGTGCTGCGCGCCAGTGGCACTACAAATCTGCAAAAGCGTATAGCCACGTTTATGTTGGGTGCTTTATCTGTGCAGGTGGCATTAGGTGTTAGCAATATTGTATTTATGCTGCCACTTGGTGTTGCTGTTATGCATAACGCCGTGGCCGCGGTACTGCTGCTATCGCTGCTTTATCTTGTTTTCACACTGGTCGTTCCGCTAAGCAAACACAGTAACCAGTTTACGTTTGCATCGACACAAAACGACGTGTCATCACACCAGGGCGCACCATTGTCTGCTGCGCATTCTTCTTTTTCTACTCATGCCCTTACAAAGGCGCCAGGAGGTTTCCATGGCTAAATCAGTGTCTATCACCGCTAGAACCGCTCGTCATCATCAAAGTGTTTCGTGGCGCGACTATTATGAAATGACAAAGCCCAATGTGGTTATGTTGTTATTGCTTACCGCACTTGTGGGAATGTGTTTGGCTACGCCCACATGGGTAAGTGCAGTAACACTTATATGCGGCCTTGCAGGTATCGGGATGCTATCGGCATCAGCAGCGGTAATAAATCATGTGGTAGATCATCGCATAGATAGCATGATGGCACGTACGTTTAATCGCCCGGTTGCTAAAGGAAAGGTAAGTGTTACGAGTGCGCTGTGGTTTGCAGCTGCTCTTGGCGTGATTGGTTTTGTAGTATTAGCCGCGTTCGTAAATATGCTAACCGCGTGGCTAACGCTTGCAAGCCTGGTGGGCTATGCGTTTATTTATACTATGTACCTAAAACGAGCAACGCCGCAGAACATCGTTATCGGCGGACTTGCAGGCGCCGCACCGCCGCTGCTTGGTTGGACCGCGGTAACCGGTGAAATGCACGCCCATGCATTGCTTCTTGTATTGATTATTTTTACCTGGACCCCACCACACTTTTGGGCGTTAGCCATTCATCGTGAAAAAGACTACGCAAAAGCAAAAGTGCCCATGCTTCCCGTTACGCACGGTGTAGGTTTCACCAAAACGTCGGTATTGCTATATACGGTGTTGTTAGGAATAGTATGTTTGATGCCTTACCTGACGGGAATGAGTGATCTTATCTACCTAATTGGTTCAAGTGTATTGAACGCTGGCTTCCTTTATTACGCAGTTAAGCTGAAGTATGCTGCCGACGAACAAACGGCAATGAAAACTTTTAGGTTTTCAATTATTCATCTCATGGTATTGTTTGTAGTATTGTTATTGGATCATTACATACCCATAAGTTTATGAATCAACGAACATTTGTTGGCATTGTTGCTGCGCTAGCCCTTGTGGCTGGTGTGGTTGGGGCGTTATATATAGCGCCTCCTAATTCTTCTTCGAACGCTCAGCCTGAGTATTTCCAAGCATACCCAGAACCGCGCGCAATCTCCGAGTTTTCCCTTACCGATCACAGGGGTAACCCATTCAATTTAACATCGCTCGAAGGGCAATGGAGCTTAGTGTTTGTTGGCTATACCTTTTGTCCAGATATATGCCCAACCACCATGGCAGAGCTGAACACAATTTATCCTGAACTTCAGGCTTTAGAGAGTGTCTATCCTATACGCGTTGTTTTTGTATCAGTTGATCCTAAACGAGACTCAATAAATAGACTTTCTGAGTATGTCAGCTATTTTAATAAAGAGTTTGTGGCGGTTACTGGAGAGCATAAATCTCTTTTTCCATTCGTTCGTAACCTTGGCATGATGTACGCCATTGCTGAAAGTACCGATAACCCAAACTACCTAGTTGATCATAGTGCGTCAGTGGTACTTATCGACCCACAGGCAAGGGTATTAGGCCGATTTAAACCTACAAGACAGCCAGGAAGGTTATCGATAAGTGATTCTCAGCAAATACTGGCAGATATGCCGGTGGTAATCTCAAAGTAGTAAAATGGATATCAAAATTAGACAAGGCGAGGCATCTGATGCCGCGCAAACTGCGCCGCTAATTTTAAGTGCCGCAGAATCATTATTAACATCAGTATTTGGACACAATAAAGACAAAACGGCACTAGGGTACTTAACTCACGCATGGGAACATGGCGGGGGGCAATACGGTTTTAAAAACCACTGGGTAGCAGAAGCCGACAGCACTATTTTAGGTGTTGTCACAGCGTGGCACAGTAAGCTAGGTGCTGCATTCGACCGCGCCACCCTTGATAGCATTACGTCGTACTTTACGCTTGATGAAGCGATGAACGTGCTTATGCGCAATCAAACTGTAGCGGTGAACCTTACACCTCCAACCACAAGCGAGCTTATGATTGGGCATCTATCTGTAGCTGAAGCAGGAAAGCGAAGAGGTATTGGCTCTGCCTTGGTTGACCTTATGAAAATGCGCGCAGAGCAACTTAAGAAGCGTAAGCTGGTGTTAGATGTAGAAGTCACTAACATTCAGGGCATTCGCTTTTATCAAAGCCAAAACTTTACTGAGGCATCAATTAACAAAGGCTTTATTCGCTTCGAACGCGACGTATAGGTAAACGTTTTCTTATATACATCGCTATTAGTGTACACAATGGCATTATTGGCTAGTCGGGATAGTTTCCATTATCGTCAGCAACGAAAAATGGCACAGAGTACCAGTAGTACCTGCCCGACTTACTAATGGATGGTGCAGTACAATTTACGCGTGAGCGACCTACGGGCAGCGCGTCTTCAATAGTAAACGCTACCGTACTCTTTGTGGTTTGAGTTTCAATAACATCGCCACCAAAGAAACAAGAAACTTGCGACGTTCGCATATCATCACTGTTAATGGTAAGCGTTATTGGTTTATCAATATTCCTATCTTTAATACGCGGCTCATTGTGAGATAAGTCGGTAACTGGCATTGCCAAACTGTTAAGCTTGGTTTTAAGTGTTTTCAGGTTTGCATAGGGCCCTGCCGCGGGAAAACGAGGTAATGCCTGCAAGTTGCTGTTAGGCCCAACAGCACCTGAGTGCTGTCCAAATGCTGTATAACCTTCTTGCTCTAGTTTGCTGGCAAGTGCAACGTTAAACTCGCCAAATGGATAGGCAAACAGTTTAGGGCTACTGCCTAGCTTCTCTTCAATTTTCTGCTGCGCTTGCGCTACGTTTTGCCAAACCGAAGAAAGCCATTTTGACTCTCCCATTTCAAACTCACCGTTAAGCATGTGAAGATGATCAAGGGTGTGATTAGCAAAAGTAACACCGTCGTTATGCATGGCCTCTACTTGTTCCCATGTAAGCTGAGATGGGCCAACGCTTATTTCATCTGGATTGATAAAAACAGTATAGGGGAAGCCTTTATCTACCAGCACTTTATGGGCATTGTGCAGAATATTGGCGTAGCCATCGTCAAAGGTAATGGCCACTGCGTTACTGGGTAATGACGTATTACTTTTCAATGCGGTAACGACCTGCTCTAGCGATACTACCGTATGATGTGCCGCTAAATATTCCATATGTTCAGAAAATTCATCAGGCGAAACGCTGGTGCTGCGCGGGGTTTTGTCTGATACGTGATGATAAAGCAAAATAGCGGCATTAGGCGCGGGAGATGCCTCTTCTGCAATGGCAACGCTGTTGTAAGTAGCAAAAAAGCTCAGCGCGAAACATACCTGTACAGAGGCTTTTAACCCTCTGATAGACGCCATTCCTTTTCTATCGAATAAATATAATAACCATTGCATGATACACTCCTTTTTTACGCCCAATTTATAATTGCAAACACTCAACTGAGATCAGCTTATGTCGCGTGATTTAGCACCAACTCATGCATTCTTTCGTGATCATACACGTCTATTGGCGCTAGCGCTGCCTATGATTTTGGCAAATATTACTACACCGCTTTTAGGTTTAGTCGATACTGCCGTGCTGGGTCATATGGCGTTGCCTGCTATGTTAGCGGGCGCGTCTGTTGGAGCATTAATTCTCACGCAAATTTATTGGGTGTGTGGTTTTCTGCGCATGTCGTCTACAGGGTTAAGCGCACAGGCAAAAGGCAGCGATAATGCGCAGTACGAATCGGCGAAAGTATTGTGGCAAACCGTTGCTATAGCGTTACTGTTAGGTGCCGCTATTGTTGCGCTGCAAGCTCCCATCCTGAAAGTTGGGCTCTCTCTCACGAACCCTAACGCGGAAGTGGCTACTTACTTACAACAATATTTTACAACCAGAGTGTGGGGTGCACCTGCTGCAATGCTGAATTTGGCGCTGGTGGGTTGGTTGGTAGGTCAACAGAAAACACGCACCGTTATGACCATTCAAATTATAGGAAACTTATTGAATGCACTGCTTGATGTAATATTTGTTTTCTATCTGGGTTACTCGGTTGCGGGCGTAGCTCTCGCGAGCGTGATAGCAGAATATACCATGGCGATATGTTCACTACTGGCCGCGTTGAAGATTGCGGGTGGTGTGGGCATAAATAGCGCATGGTTTAATCGCGCCGCACAAAAAGTATTAATGAAGTTAAACGGCGATATGCTTATTCGCAACCTTGCACTTCAAGCATGCTTAGCCTTTCTTACTATCCAGGGCGCGCGATACGGAGAGACATCTGCGGCAGTAAACGCTATTTTAATGCAATTTTTTGTTTTAATAGCGCTGGGGTTAGACGGCATTGCCTATGGTGTAGAGGCGCTAGTTGGAGAGGCGCAAGGTGCTCAGGATGCACAAGAAATAAAGCGCAGAACGTATCAAGGACTACTGTGGTCTTCGCTGTTTGCAGTTGCCTATAGTCTGGTGTTCTTTGCTTTTGGCGCCGACATCATTACCTTACTAACCGATCATCAAGTCATTAAAGACAGCGCACTACCTTATTTGCCGTTAATGGTCTTACTGCCTCTTTTGGGGCACTGGTGCTTTCTGTATGACGGTGTTTTTGTAGGCCTTACCCGTGCAAGTGCGATGAGAAATACCATGTTGTTCAGTGCTATAGTGGTGTTCTTTCCCGTGTGGTATTTAACACAAAGTAATGGCAATCCAAGCTTATGGTATGCGTTGCTGGCATTCCTTTTGGCACGTGGAATAAGCTTGGGGTTTTCATTCAGTACCCTAGATAAAAAAGGTGAGCTGGGACAATTGAACGGATAGCCTCTCGGTAAAAAGCTACGCTTTATTTTTCTTAAGTGTTCGGGGCTCAAACGTTTATTGTGGCGAACTTAAGCTTGTAATCAACTAACAACACGCCTGCGTTTCTATACTGACCTTTTATGCACTGGTTTTCTGTGCAATAACGACAGTGTGTTTTTCTGGGTACTGATCGAATTCAACATGACGAATAATACAGCCGGCATCCATGAGTATGCTTAAGTAGGCATTTACACCTAATGACGCATAGTACACCTCTGGCCCCATTGTGTTGTTGGTGTGCGAACCCGCCTTTTCAACGCCGCCACAAGAAAAAAACAGCACGCCATTTTCCACTAAGTTGCCGCAGAATTTTTCTAACAAAGGCTGTTGCTGCTCAAGTGGAATGTGCCAAAAGCTATCCCAAGCGCTAATAAAGGTATAATTTTTGGGAAGCTCAAAAGCGCATACGTCTTCATGGTAAAACGTGCCATACGGCTGGTTTTCTTTCGCAATAGACAGCATGGTTGCCGATATGTCTATACCCTCATATTGCAGTTTTGCTTTTTCTACAAGAGGAATAAATCGATTAGTGCACCCACAGCCCACATCAAGTGCAAAAGCAGGGCCTTGATGTGGGACAAGAAACGACAGTGCCTTTTCGTATGCAGCAATGCCATTTTGACTGTTGAACTGCTCTCTAGTCCACAAATGCGTTATGGTATCGTAAGCTTTGCCGGTATCTTCTGGTGACATCAACAGTCCTTTATCGTTACTTAAACGCGCTTCTTGCTAAATATGTGGTTACTTGCGAACTATGTGGGTTGCACACAGCTTATTGCCAGAAGGGTCGCGCAAATAAGCTAAGTACAGCTGCCTTTGGTCGTTTCCACGAATACCCGGTGGGTCTTCGCACGGTACACCGCCATTCTCACTGCCTACCTTATGCCATTCATCGACAATTTCTGGAGTACGTGCAGCAAGCCCAAGTGTTGTACCGTTTCCGTGCGTAGCAGCTTCACCATTTATTGGCTTGGTGAGTGCAAGAATGCCTTTGGGTGTGTAATAAAATACGCGACCATACTCGTCATACACACCGGCGTCGTAACCCAGTACGCCTAATATGGCATCGTAAAATGCTTTTGAAGCTTCAATATCGTTTGCACCAATCATTACATGGCTAAACATGGTTAATCCCTTTTTGTTTTTTTGATTTAATTTCGCTACGCCGTATCACACACTACGCCTAGTCACGTGCTGCGCCTTTCACACTGCGCCGAACCTTGTTAAGCACCGTGCAATATAAATTCTACTGCACGCTTGGCATGAATGGCCGTGGTGTCGTATAAACGCACTTTTGTATGCGGCTGTTGTACAAGCAGTGCAATCTCAGTACAGCCCAAAATAACGCCTTCTGCGCCTTGTGCTGCCAAGTCGTTTATAACGTTAATATACGCCTCACGTGACTCAGCACAAATCACGCCCTTGCATAATTGTTCATAAATAATGTTATGAACAATGGTCTGTTGCTCTGCACTCGGTACAACCACCTCAATGTTGAATTTGTCTTTTAGCCTGTCTTTGTAAAATGGCTGTGCCATTGTGAATTGCGTTCCTAACAAGCCGACAGTGTGTACTTTATCTTTATTTAGCGCTTCACCGGTGGCGTCAGCAATATGCAATAAGGGTAATGACGTTGCACTGATAACTGCATTGGCAACGTTATGCATAGTATTGGTACAAATAAGAATAGCATCAGCACCCGCGCGCTCTAGAGCCTTGGCTTCTTCAGCTAGCATATTGCCAAGTGTATCCCAGTTGTTTTCATGCTGTAGTCGCGCAATCGGGGCGAAATCTACGCTGCTTAACAGTAGTGGCGCACTGTGGAGCCCGCCTAAAGCATGGTTAACACCGCGGTTAAGTGCCTGATAATAGCTAACCGTCGACTCCCAACTCATTCCGCCAATAAGGCCCAGTTTTTTCATTGCATCACGTCCATTTTGGTGTTCGCCATAAGGTTCTTACCTCACGCCTTGCAATAGTCAATGTGCAACGAGAATAACGGGTTTTCAAGCGAAAAGCTTAAAACTTAGGAGGAGGTTTTTTGTTTTTCAGGAAGGTGAAACGGTTTAAGAATATACCCGCATAGCCAAACATAGCGTAGGCAAAACCGCCGAACAGGACAGAAAGTGACAGGTAGTGAACGGCAATGTGCCAATGACTTATTGATAAAAGCATTACAGCGCCAGCAACGAAAATAGCCAAACCTATTTTGAATCGTTGCCAGCTTTTATGCACATCTTGGGTGATAAGTGCCACTGTATTTTTTGCTTAGTACTAACTTAGTAGTACGAGTGCTCACCAGCTTGGTGTTCAGTTGCATCGCGCACGCCATTTAGCTCGCCTGCAAACTGTTCTAGCATCTGCTTTTCAATGCCGTCTTTCAGCGTAACATCAACCATTGAGCAGCCGTTACAACCACCGCCGAATTGAAGTATAGCGAAGCCGTCGTCGGTTAACTCGGTAAGTACAACGTTACCGCCGTGACTTGCAAGCTGAGGGTTAATCTCAGACTCAATCATGTAATTAATACGGTCGACAAGCGGTGCATCGTCAGACACTTTGCGCGCCTTAGCATTTGGCGCTTTAAGCGTTAGCTGTGAACCCATTTGGTCGGTAACGTAATCAATTTCAGCTTCGTCTAGGTACGGCGCACTCTCTTCATCCACCACGGCATCAAACCCATTGAACGGTAGACGCGTATCAGTAGATTCAACGGCATCTGGCGGGCAATAGGACACGCCACACTCTGCCGACGAAGTGCCTGGGTTTACGACGAATACACGAATATTCGTGCCAGACTCTTGTTTACTCAGCAGTTTTACGAAGTGAGCCTGGGCTTCTTCTGATATAGTTATCATCAGCAAGTCCTACATATTTTAAAATTTGGATTATTGTATCAAATTTACCTGAGTAAAACAGTCAGGTATTAATTAAAAAAATTATTTCAGTAAATCGAATTTGTTGAGGGCATTGTTTGTCGCAACGTCAGCTCAACCATAACAACAAGACGGGAAACGCCATGCTAGCGAACATTTACAACGCAGCGAAAAAAAGTCACCTTGCTCTGGTTACCGCTTTGGCGCTGGGAGCAGCGTCATTTGGTGCCGCCACAGTTAATGAAGCGCATGCAGCTCTAGTTACTATTGCACCTGATCACGGCGGCAAACCAGTTCACGCCTACTTACCTGACACGGTAACGTACAACACAAGTATTCCCACACCTGAATCGGTACTAGGTGCACAAATTGGAGAATGGCACGTTCGCCATGATCAACTGGTGCAATACATGAAAGTGCTTGCTGAAACGTCAGACCGTGTCACTATCGAAGAGACTGGACGCACTCATGAAAACCGCCCTCTTTTGCTGCTTACCATTACATCGCCAGATAACCGCGACAACCTGGAAACTATGCGAAAGCAGCATATCGATGCCATGTTGGGCGGCAAAAAAGTAAGTAAAGACGCACCACTTGTTTTCTACATGGGCTATAGCATTCACGGCAATGAACCGTCTGGGTCAAATGCGGCGCTTGCGCTAGCTTATTACCTTGCTGCCGGCCAAGGCGAAGAGGTTGATGCCCTTCTCAAAGATAATATTGTGTTGTTTGACCCTTCTTTCAACCCCGATGGCTTATCTCGGTTTGCACAGTGGGCGAACATGCACAAGGGTAAGCAGCTAGTATCTGACTCTCGTCATAGAGAGCATGACGAAGGATGGCCTTCGGGTAGAACTAATCACTATTGGTTCGATCTAAATAGAGACTGGCTGTTATTGGCTCATCCTGAGTCTCAAGCGCGTATTAAGCAGTTTCATAAATGGCGCCCGCATGTGTTGACGGATTTTCATGAAATGGGCACAGACAGCACCTATTTCTTCCAGCCGGGTGTACGCTCTAGAAAGAACCCACTAACACCAGACGAGAATGTGACCCTTACAGAGGCGCTGGCACAGTATCATGCCGCGGCTTTTGATAAAGAAGGCACTTTGTATTTTACCGAGCAAGCCTTTGACGACTTTTACGCAGGTAAGGGGTCTACCTATCCTGATCTGCATGGCAGTATTGGTATCCTGTTCGAGCAGGCAAGTTCTCGCGGTCATCTGCAGTCGTCCATTAATGGCGACCTTGCATTTAAGGACACTATTCAAAACCAAGTAACAACGTCATTGAGCACGTTCAGAGGCGCTTTAGCAAATAAAGCGGCGCTTTTAGATTATCAGTCTAACTTTGTGCGCGGCACACAAGAACAAGCGAAGAACGATAAAACCGTTGGTTTCGTTGTAGGTACAGAAACCGATTTAGGCCGTTTGAACGCCTTTTTGTCGATGCTAGAGCAGCACAACATTCGCTACGAAGTGGTGAATAAAGACAGCAAAGTAAACGGAATAACATACAAAAAGGGGCAGGCTGTCTATGTACCGACTGAGCAGCCGCAGTACCGTCTAGTAAAATCGATTTTTTCTACACAAACATCGTTTGAAAACAATACCTTTTACGATGTGTCTACGTGGAATTTAGCACTGGCTTTTAATCTTCAATATTCGCCATTAGATAAAGGTGATGCCCGTGACGTGAAACGAGGCGACAAAGAAACCGTTGCAACGCTTGCCCTAAATACTATTCAAAATGATGCTTATGCCTATGGCTTTTCGTGGCAGCACTACTATGCTCCAGCAATGCTACAAACGCTTTTAGAGCAAGGTGTTCAGGTTCGTAGTAGCGAAGAGGCGTTTGCGGCATTGTCGTATAATGGTGACGTAGTTTCCCTACCGCCTGGCAGCATAATTGTTCCTAAAGGGCTGGCACAGCCAGCGAACATTGAAGACATTATTACGCAAGCACAAGCTAAACTTCGGGTTCCTGTATTTAGCTTTAAGTCGGGACTTACGCCGGTAGGAAACGACTTAGGTAGCAGAAGCATGGCGCCAGTTTACGCCCCTCAAGTGATGATTGTGGGTGGTGAGGGTACCAGTGAATACGAAGCGGGCGAAATCTGGCATTACTTCGATACTAAGGTAGGTATTGCGGCCAGCATTGTTGAGCAGCAGCACGTTGGACGTGCGCTTTCAGACCCTTCAATTCACTACACCCATATTATTTTCCCAAGCGGCCGTTACGGGTTTTCTGAGAGCCAGAAAGCGCAGTTAGAGAGCTGGGTTAAAGCCGGCGGCGTAATGATAGGTCAGAAATCGGCACTTCGTTACTTCACTGATAACAAGTGGCTTGATGCAGAAATAGTAAGCCGTGAAACCATTGATAATGCGTACGACGAGAGCAAGTTGTCTTACGCAGACGGCGGAGCGTTGTACGCGAAGAAGCTAGTAGCAGGCGCAGTATTTGAGACGAAAATAGACACGTCACACCCGTTATTCTATGGCTTTGAAAGCGATACGCTTCCTATGTTTAAAACCAGTAATATGATTGTGCAGGGCGACAGTTCGCCGTTTGTTACGCCGGCAACCTATACCGAAGAGCCGTTAATGGCAGGCTTTAGTGATAATGCTATGGTTGAGCTTATGGCTGAGTCTACAGCGGTTACCACCAACAAAATGGGGCGCGGTGTGGTTATTGGTTTCACAGACAACATGCAATTTAGAGGGTACTGGTATGGCACAAATAAAGTGCTTGCTAATGCAATCTATCAATCTCACTTCGTACGTTAATTTACGCGTTTACTACTGATTAGTCAGTAACGTACTTTTGGGCGGTGGTGTAAATGTCATCGCCCATACCTGTATATCTATATCGGGGTAACGTGCCCTTAGCATTTTACTTAGTACATTCACCGTGCCTCCCGTTGTAATAACGTCATCAACAATTGCTACTCGCAGCTGTTCCTGCTTTTTTTGTGCTTGACTGTAGTCGTGGTCGATACCTGTCTTTGTTAACCGAAATGCGTGCTTTGCATTAGCCTGCCTCGCCGCTTTTGAGAGCATGTGTTGCGCCTGCCACCCTCTGCGCTGAGCCCAATTTGGTGCAACGGGTATATGCAGTGCACTACTCAACACATGTGCAATTACTTGGGCTTGGTTATAGTGGCGTTTAGCAAGCCGCCATACGCTTATCGGCACAGGAAGCAATATATGTGGTAGCGGTAAGCTACAGTGTCGCTTTTTATGGACAAACCAGTTACTAAGCGCTTTGCCTGCGGCGACAGTATGGGTAAACTTAAACTGGTGAACCAGTGAGGACATTGGCCATGTATGCAGCCCTAATATTGACAGACTACTGTAGTGGCTGTGCTTTACATGGCCGCCTACTGGGCCATAGCGAAGCAAATTATCGCCATGCAGTGTTGAGTTGAAAAAAAACAAATCTTCTTCACACCACTGACATACTGGCGTAGGACTTGCCTGATAACATAATAGGCATGAAAGGTTCATTATGTTGATTCCATCAACTTCCTTGAATGGTCGACTGTTGACTTATTTTCATTATTTCGTGTTACGAACACGGCAAAGCCAAAGGAGGTGTATATGGAAAGTTTGCATACTAAAAGTGCACTTGTCACCCGTACACAGGGCACAGGTTTAGAGATTGTTTTCTTGCACGGCTGGGGCATGAATAGCGGGGCATTTACTTCGTTTATTCCTTATTTAAGTGACAATTTCACCATTACGACCATCGATCTTCCTGGTTTTGGCGAAAATGCTGATCACTTGCCGTCACCTTATACGGTTGAAACGCTGGCGAATGCACTTGTAGACGTATTGCCTGAACGCTGTGTATTGGTTGGCTGGTCGCTTGGTGGTTTAGTGGCGCAGAAACTCGCGTTGATGGCGCCAGAAAAGTTAGCAGGCTTAATTACGATTGCATCAACGCCTCGATTTATCGCCGGGCCTGGTTGGCCTGGTATTGCGGCAGACTTGTTGAAAATGTTTGAGGCGCAGCTAGAGAAAAACTACCAAAAAACCCTTGAGCGCTTTTTGGCTATTCAGGCGATGGGAAGCGAAACTGCGAAGCAAGATATTAAAGCTATTCGCGAACATGTTACCCAATTCCCAGACCCCGCAGAAGAAGCTTTGAAAAAGGGTTTACGTATACTGTCTACTGAAGATATTCGACAAGAAGTAGGACGAATTGCGGTGCCAACACTTAGGATTTACGGGCGATTGGACTCTCTGGTGCCCACCAGTGGCATTGATAATATTTGTGAACTGCAACCGCAAGCAGACACGGTAGTTTTACCGCATGCCTCTCACGCACCGTTTATTTCCCATCCTCAGCAAACTGCCGATATCATTTTTAGTTTTGTGGCGAATGTTCAGCGACAAAAAGCGTCTTAAGTCGCTATTTTAAAAGCCTTACACGACAAAAGTTTAATGCTTAAACACCGTGAAAGGCTTTCTATTTTCTCGATATTGGTTAATAATTGCACATGAGAGGGTAGAGGTAGTGTATGAATAGTATTAGTAGTTCAAACGTAGGTGCTGCGTTTGCGTCGGGCCAACTGGGCCTGCAAAATGCCAGCAACGGTATTACGCAAGCAGCGTCGAATATTGCAGCAAGAACTGCAGAAAGAACAGTAGAGAGCTCGCAAAATGTGCCAAGCGAAGCGACGGCCGCTGCATCTTCCTCAGCTCAAAACGCTACATCAGGTTCTACACCAGGCGCTGTGCCCGGGAACATAACCGATGATTTAATTTCGCTTAACGTGAACAGTATTAACGCACAGGCGTCAGCTAAAGTGCTTGATACTGCTAACGACATGTTAGGCACTATTATTGATACTATTGCGTAAATAGAGAGTTCACATTGAACATCGTCACCCCAATTCTTAACGCTATCGCCTACCCAACGGCGAATATAAACACGGAGTCGGCTCGTCGCGACAACGTGCAGCGTGAGACTATTCCGCAAACGGGTGACGCAGAGCAAGGTGCTTCGCAAAAAGGGCTTGGTTCTGAAGCTGATAAAGCGAAAAGTCCTGGATTACCGCCAGCGCCGGTTACGTACGAGCGCCCACAAATTCAAACCGACCTGCAAAATGCTTTTCAGAATGTGTTTGGTGGAGAGCGCGACAATGCGCAAGATGAAAGCGCTGGAAAAGAAAATGCGCAAAGCGAGCAGCAAGCGCAGCAGCGTGAGCAACAACAAGCTCAACAAGATGCGCAAGAAATTGAACAATTAAAGGCCCGCGACCAAGAAGTTCGTGCGCACGAGCAGGCTCACGCCGCCACTGGCGGTCAGTATGCAGGTTCGCCACAATATGAATATACAACAGGGCCAGATAACAAGCGTTACGCCACAGGTGGCGAAGTTTCTATTGATATATCAGAAGAGCAAAGCCCTGAGCAAACCTTAAGAAAAATGCAGCAAGTACGCGCTGCAGCACTTGCACCCGCCCAACCTTCATCACAAGATTTGAAAGTAGCCGCAGAGGCTGCACAAAAAGCCTTTGAAGCGCGAAACGATATTGCTGAGGATAACCGCGAAGAGCTAGCCTCGGTATCACAAGCTTCAACATCTAGTTCTTCAAATGCGCCAAGCGCTTCAAGCGCAACTGATTCGCCAAATATCCCCAATGCTTCAACGCAAGTAACGGGTGAAAACGCGGAAAATGACCTAGAAGGCTTTATTCCTAACGTAGCGCCGTCACAGCCACCGTCGCTTGATGACATTACAGGAAACACCGTTGCACCGCCAACGCGCAGTCTGGACGATGCTATTTTATCGGCGCAACAGTCGGTGCAAGAAGGCCAGGCTCCAGCCAGCGATGCTATTGGTACGCGTTCGCTAAACTTTGAAGCACCTGCAAGCGACCCGCTTATGCAAGCGCGCATTGGGCGTATCCAAAACGCATACACGCAAGCATATACTCCTGTTAGGGAAGGCCTAGCTCTGCAAGCATAGGCAGCCGTCAGTTTTTAGTATTCATCGAGCGTCTGCTCACGTATATGCATATAGCTACACCATGTGAACGCTGCCTTATCTAAATGCCTAGCACATAACCTTTGCTGCAACACATACTGTCAGGGTCAACACACTTTAATAATCTAGAATGGCTTTGGTGAATTCAAAGCTAGCAGGTTTGTCTAAAATGGTGTGAAGTACACTATTCATTGTGTCTACATCACCGTCAAAGCCACCATGTGTACGGGCGGCGCTGGCGGTGCCTTCAACACCGTCGCTGTATATAAAACTTATTCCTTTCTCAGAGGCGTTAAATACCTGCATACCAAGCAATGGCATATTAGCTTTTGATTCGAAGGCGTTAGAGACAAGATAGAGTAACGATTTTTGATATACACGCCCCACGTGATCGTCTAACTCTAAGGTTTCAGACAAGTTATAAATACGTGTTTGCTTTATAAACTGCTTATCGATTAGCGGCGCTAGTGTTTCTTTAAATAAAGGGTAGCTAATGGCAGGCGCCAACAGCTGCAAACTTTTCACCGACAACTCCGGCGTTAACTTAGCCAGCCTCGCAAGGCTATGAGCATGAAAAATAGACCCTGCTGAATGCCCTACAACATGAAGCTCTACCTGTTTATTGTCACGTAAATAGCGGGCAAGTTGGGAAAGAAAGTAACTGCCATCTGATGTAGCACGGGTAAACGGGGTGCATGCGTCTGACTTCATTTCTCGCCATAGCGCTCCACCTACTTTTCGCGTGGCCCACTCTAAAATGCGATCGGTATAGTCTGTGAAAGCGCCGACCTTGTTGCTGACTTCTTTGTTTTTAAAACCAAGAATGTCTTTTAGCTCTTCTAGTAAGCCTGTGTCGTACATGAAATGTATTGGATAAATGCCGTTTTTTAAGAATGTGTCTTTCATTGCAGCAATGCGCTGTGCCGACGCTTTTACCGTGTTTAAGCCACCGTGTGCGTACAGCATAACTTTGTTATGCTTCGATGCTGCAAGCTGCGCGATAACATTGTCGACGTGTGCTTTATTGCTCCAATACTTGCTTGTTGTATCGAAGTGACCATCGTCAAAATGTACAAAGTGATTTTGAATACTCACGCGGGGTGTAGCGCGTTTAAATAGCCCTTTGGCAACAAGCCCTGTCGCGTGATGGAATGTGCCGGTTGTGTTTATGGGTAACGCAAGTTGCACTACCCATGCATCCATTACATTCAAGGCCCAATCTTCATAACGCCACAACGCCAGCCCCGACTTTTTCCATTTTGTGCCCCACGAGTTTTGAACCCAAAAGCCCGTGTCGTTATAACCCACGATAGCGAAAGCATGGCCGCCCATTGGTTCGGGCGTAAGAGTTATTTCGTCGCCATCGCAGTCTTTCCATCCTTCATGAATTCTGGCTGAAACAAAAATGACGCCTACTTCGTTTATGGCTGCATGAAAGTCGCTTATTTCTCGTTCAAGCCGATAATACGCGCCCAAGCGATGGTTGGCGGCGTCTTGTGCAATAGGCAGAGTCATGGCAAATCCATCGCTATTTTCAATGTCTTTCGTTAATGTGTGGCTGCACACACCGCTGTTGTACCAGCCCTTTATAGCACCGCGACAGCTTGAGCCTTCGTAACCATCTCCTAGCCACTCGTCGTGACGTTTAGCCATTACATACAGCATCCAAGGGCTTACGCTGCAGTCTTCACCTTGTTGTCGGTAAATAAAGTTTATTGTTGCGGCAAGCGCGAAACCTGTGCAGGCACCGTCTTCGCCTTGATTAAGAATATTGAGGTTACCTGGCGGGTCGACAAAAGGCTTAAGTGGCGCAAGATGTGGTTGATAAACACGGTCGCGAAGATCGGGCGTATCTTCGTTAACAATGAGCATACTTGAAGACAATGAGGGTACGTTCATGGGTCGTCCTATGACAGTTGAGCGCAATGGTATTGTCTAAGTATCATTCAATTGCTGGCTATATTTCAAGCCAGCAATGAATGTGAATTGGCAGGTTACTTTTTCGCTTTGGCAAACGCATCGGCAAAGGCATTGCCCATAGCGCTGTTTTGACTCTGATTGCGGCTTTGATTGTGGTTATTGCGGTTCTGACCGCCCCGCTGCTGATTGCGCGCAGGCTTGTTACCGCCATTGTTCTGGCGAGACGCTTTGTCTCTGCCACCGTTATTGTTACTCGATGACTGCGTTGGTGTGTCGTCAAGGCGCATGGTGAATGAAATACGCTTTCGCTGAACATCAACTTCAAGCACCTTCACTTTCACAATATCACCGGCTTTTACCACTTCACGAGGGTCTGAGATAAACTTGTTTGTTAATGCTGAAATGTGCACAAGACCGTCTTGGTGAACACCAACATCTACAAAGGCGCCGAAGTTGGCAACGTTGCTAACTACTCCTTCTAAAACCATACCTACTTTTAAATCGTTAATGGTTTCTACGCCGTCTTTAAATGCCGCGGTCTTAAATTCAGGTCGTGGGTCTCGGCCGGGTTTATCCAACTCTTTCAAGATGTCTTTTACCGTTGGTAATCCAAAGTCATCGTTAGTAAAGTTTTCTGGTGACAAGCGCTTAAGTAGCTCGGTATTACCAATAATATCGTTTACAGCGACTTCGGTAGTATCAACAATTTTATCTACTACTGGGTACGCTTCAGGATGCACGGCAGACGCATCAAGCGGGTTAGTGCCGTTTACGATACGAAGGAACCCTGCGGCTTGCTCGAAGGCTTTTGGCCCTAGACGTTCTACTTTAAGCAGGGCTTTTCTGTCAGGGAATGCGCCGTTGGTATCGCGGAAGTGAACAATGTTGTGCGCCAGCGTTTTATTTAAGCCAGAAACATAGCTAAGCAGTGCTGGTGATGCCGTATTTAAGTCTACGCCAACTGCGTTAACGCAGTCTTCTATAACGCGGTCTAGCGATTTGCCCAACTGGCTTTGGCTTACGTCGTGCTGATATTGGCCAACGCCAATGGCTTTGGGTTCAATCTTTACCAGTTCGGCTAGAGGGTCTTGTAAGCGACGTGCAATAGACACAGCACCGCGTAAAGACACATCAAGTTCAGGCAGCTCTTTTGACGCAAGCTCAGACGCTGAATACACAGATGCGCCTGCTTCGCTTACCATGATTTTCTGTGCTTGTAGGTCGCTGTTATTTTTCAGCATTTCACCCACTAGCTTATCGGTTTCGCGTGAGCCTGTGCCGTTACCAATACTAATTAGGTCTACCTTGTACTGTTTACATAGCGTAGTAAGCGTACGAATAGACTTGTCCCATTGGTTTTGTGGAGCATGCGGGAAGATGGTATTAGTGGCGAGCACTTTACCTGTACTGTCTACTACCGCTACTTTCACACCGGTACGTAGGCCTGGGTCTAACCCCATTGTTGTTTTGGCTCCCGCAGGTGCAGCCATTAGCAAATCGTTCAGGTTCTTGGCGAATACTTCGATGGCTTCTTCTTCAGCTCGTTCACGAAGCGCACTAAAAAGCTCAGTTTCCATGTGAAGACCAATTTTTATTTTCCAAGTCCACTGTACAACTTGTGCTAAGAAGTCATCTGCGGCGCGACCTCGGTGCATAATGTCGTAATGGCTTGCAATAATATGTTCACAATGCGACGGACCGTTTTCTTCCGACTGAGGATCGGCATCTAGCTGAATATGCAGCATGCCTTCGTTACGCCCTCTAAACATCGCCAGTGCGCGATGAGAAGGTACGGTTTTATACTTTTCGTTGTGCTCGAAGTAGTCTTTATACTTCGCCGCTTCTTTCTCTTTACCCGGCGCTACCGTGCTTTTTACATGTGCGTTTTCGGTTAAATAATGGCGTACTTTACCCAGCAAAGCCGCATCTTCTGCGAAACGCTCCATTAAAATATAGCGAGCACCTTCTAGTGCTGCTTTCGTGTCAGCAATGCCTGCATCACTATTTATATACTGCTGCGCTTCACTTTCAGGCGCCACATTCGCATCGTTAAACAGTGTATCAGCCAACGGCTCTAAACCCGCTTCAATGGCAATTTGCCCTTTTGTTCTGCGACGGGGCTTGTAGGGTAAGTAAAGATCTTCGAGGGTAGTTTTGCTATCAGCTGAAACAATGCTGTTCTTCAACTCGCTAGTAAGTTTTCCCTGCTCATCGATAGACTTTAAAATAACCTCGCGACGCTCTTCTAGCTCGCGAAGATAAGTAAGACGCTGCTCTAAATTACGCAGTTGGGTGTCGTCTAACCCTTGGGTAACTTCTTTTCGGTAACGAGCAATAAACGGAACCGTTGCGCCCTCGTCTAACAGTTTGACGGCTGCAGTCACTTGCGACGCTTGTACGGCAAGTTCTTCGGCAATTTTATTTATAATCATAAGTCGCTCTAAGGTGCTTAAAAATATGCATTAGGCAAATGCAAAACGTTGTACCGATAATGTAAGGCGCACAACATTGGTAATGAAACAAGATGCGGCAATTGTATCACCGCGATAAAAAGGAAGTCGTCTGATCATCACACCAAACGCTTTGTTGAAAGCCGTAATGCAATGCCTTTCACTCCCATGGTATTAACATTTTCTACAGTTTATCTGTGGTGTCGTACCAAATACGGTTAATCCACCATTCTTTAGTGCCGGCTTCGGTTTTAACAATAAACTCATCATCCTCTTCTTTTCCCACCAATGCTCTTGCCATGGGGGAATCTATAGAAATGTAGTCTTTGCGCCCGAAAATTTCATCATAACCCACTAATCTCAGCTGCATCACAGTGCCAGACTCATTCTCAATTTCTACCCAAGCGCCAAAAAATACCTTTCCTTCTTGCTGTGGGTCGTAATCAACAACTTTTAAATTCTCTAAACACTTGCGCAGGTAACGCACCCGTCGGTCTATTTCACGTAGCTTCTTTTTGTTGTACTGATAGTCAGCGTTTTCGCTTCTATCACCCAGGCTGGCTGCCCATGTTACCTTACGGGTAGTCTCTGGGCGCTCTACTCGCCACAGCGTGTCTAGTTCCTGCTTTAGTTGCAAATAACCTTTTCGAGTGATCAGTGGTGTTTTCACAATGGCCTACAAAAAGATGAATTAAATACCCTTACTCTATGAGGGTGAATGAGTGAAACGCAATCTTTACGTTTGTTAATTGATGAGAAATAAGGCATGTTGAATATTTATTGAACATAAACCATTTTTAAAGAGTCGTAGTATAAAATATATACAAATCTCTGAGGGAAGCAGATGCGTAATAAAATTCCGATGTTGAACCGCCGGCGTTCCAATGCCGACACCCTCCAAATTAGCGGTACGATAATTGGATTTATGCTTTTTTTAAGTGGTGCGCTGTTATTGCTTTACGCCATGCTTGATATTGTTGTTCATTTGAAAAGCCTAAAAACCGTTGTTTATCTTATTTTGGGTTGTGCCATGTATAAGGTTGGACAGTCACTGTTAAATTACTTTGCAACATTCAAAGTACATACAGAGCGTCGCCGCGCACCGCAAAGATAGTGGCTTAAAACTTTCTGTTCTAAAAGCACCGCGCTAAGGCTAATTTGTTCCATGAAAAACGCTGTCGAAAATAGGCAATTATTGGGAGCGTTGACTATATTTACATAGTGATTCGAGGCACCAAGCATATTGAATAACCCACTTTACTATTTGGGTACGCGCGTGGTGATAAGCCACTTGCTCGTAGGGAAAAGGTAGGCATGGATTACGCTGACTCACTTAAATAAAAAAGCCGACGCATTGGGCGTCGGCTTTATCATTTCTATACACTTATTCGTCTTAATACGCGTGCATTCAATTATTCGGTAGGTGCTTCAGCTTCTGGTTTAACAACCTCAAGAAGCTCAACATCAAAAATAAGTGTTGAGTTAGGTGTTATTGCACCTGTTGCACGTTGACCATACGCAAGCTCAGAAGGAATGTGGAAGCGATACTTGGCGCCTTCTTTCATTAGCTGAACGCCTTCAGTCCAACCTGAAATAACACGGTTTAGTGGGAACTCAGCTGGCTCGCCACGCTTGTAAGATGAATCGAACTCTGTGCCGTCTAGTAGCGTACCGCGATAGTGAACTTTCACTACATCAGTTGCTACAGGGCTTGCGCCTTCACCTTCGGTTAGAACTTCATATTGAAGACCTGACTCGGTCGTTACTACGCCTTCACGCTTTGCGTTTTCTTCAAGGTATGCAACACCGGCTTCAATGTTTTTCTCTGCGGCTTGTGCTGCAGCTTCTTGTTGTTTAGTACGAAGTACTTCTTCACCTTGCTGAGCAATTTGTTGAATTTGTTCAGGAGTGAATTTTAGCGTATCTGCTAAACCGTCTTGAAAGCCTTGTTTAAGAGCTTCTTGGTCTAACGTAAGACCTAGTTGCTCTTGTTGTTCTGCACGACTGCTAACAAACAAACCCATGCTTGCGCCCATGGCGTAAGCTTGCTTTTGTGAATCTGTCATTTCTTCTGCTGAAACAGAAGTAGTATTTGCACTATCAGCGGTTGTAGAAGCGGCTTCATCAGTAGTATTTGGCTGGCAAGCAAATAGGCCTAGCGCAGCAAAGGTTGATAAAGCAACGAGCGACTTCTGCATAAAAATGTCTCCATTATTTTTTATCATCATGCGTCTGTGTCTATACTGCTGCATCCAAGGCAGTGTTGCACGATAGTTAAAGATGCGTGATCCGTGCTATGTTAAACCTAGCGTTAACAAAGCGAAACCCATTTGATTATGTTTAGAGCCCAAATGTTCCTTAGAATATTGTTACTCATCGTACTTATCGGTGGATCTGCAGGATGTACCGTACCTGATACTACGCCAATACAACAGTGGCGTCATGTAGAAGAAGGCGCATACGCATCTGATATTTCTTCTGACGGCTCGCTGGCCGTGGTGTCTGGAGCGAATAACGGTATAAACGTTTGGCGTATTGGCGAGGATACACCGCTATTTAGCTGGGGGCATCAGGGTGAAGGTAATAACACTGTTATGTCTGTTCATATTAGTGCTGATAAACGTTATGTAGTCACGGCCGATCGTGAAGCGTTTGCCCTGTGGAGTATTGACACCGGTGAACCAGAAGGCTTTTGGCGCATCGATGAGTCGTCTATTCGCGATGTAGCAGTGACTAACGGTGGTAACGGTATTTTGGTGGCGCGCTCTAGCGGCAAGGTAATGTATTTCGAGCCAAGAACATCAAGACGGTTAGAGTTTTTAGGCCACACTGAAAAAGTGAACAGCATTGATATTTCACCTAATGGTAAATTTGCGTTAACCGGCGGCAATGATTATATCGCTTATTTGTGGAGCACTGAGACAGGGCAAATAATTCATACATTTACCCACCCTACGCGGGTAACCAAAGTAGCGCTTGATGATCAAGGGCGCTTCGCATTTACCGCCGATAGCAAAAGTAAATCGCAAATATGGAATGTTCAAACGGGTCAACCGGTAAGCGCGCTCGATTTTGCATCAAGACAGAAAATATTCACCGATGTGGAGTTTTCTAAAGACGGTACACACCTAGTCACCGGGTCTCCGTCGCGAAAGGTTTACGTATGGGACTTGCAAACGGGCCAGCAAACACAGGCAATTCAAGTTGCATCGCGCGAATCTATCTCTCCCCCTACGGCAGTTGTTTATGGCGTTGCCTTTATGCCAAATGGTAACATAGTGTCTGTTAGCAGTAGTGGTCTTGCCGAAGTATGGCAACGAGAGAGGTAACATGACGACCAAAAGTAGTAGTGAAATGGAACAGCAGCTTGAAAGTGCACATGCGCTTATTGAAGAGCTGCAAACAAAAGTTGCGTTTCAAGAACATACCATTGAAGCACTTAACGATGCGTTGTCATCGCAGCAGAAACAGTTGGATGATTTGTCGTTCAAGGTACGTCACGTTATTGACCGCGTTAAGTCGATTGAGCCTTCTAATATTGCTAAACAGTCTGAAGAAACCCCGCCACCTCACTATTAATTAGTGGTAACTTATATATTTAAGGCATTTTGTTGCGAGTAGTTAGAGCCACTGCTAGATTTAAAAAACCAGCAGTACGAGGCCGCACCTTTGTCGACAAAACATGCAGACGAACAGCACCCGCTTTTTCAAGAGCTAAAGGCGCTGTTTCAAACCGACCCTAAAATTTTCGACTTCATAGAACGTTCTTCTTTGGATGGGCTATGGTTTTGGGATTTAGAAAACCCTGAACACGAGTGGATGAGCCCGTCATTTTGGAAAACGCTTGGCTACGACCCTGCTGAAAAAAAACACCTAGCGTCTGAATGGAAAGATATTATTTTTGAGGAAGACCTTGCTACCGCCTTTGATAACTTTGAAAAGCACTGCGCTAATCCAGCGCACCCCTACGATCAGTTTGTAAGATACCGCCATAAAAAAGGCCATACCGTATGGGTACGATGCAGGGGCATGGCCATTCGAGATACCTCTGGTAAGCCTATGAGAATGATTGGTGCGCATACCGACGTTACAGCGTTGAAAGCGCAAGAGGCTGAAAATTTAAAACAGGAGCGAGAGCAAAAAATCGCTTTTCAGCAGCAGGCAATGCTGCTTGCTGAACTAGAAAAAACCGCCAACATTGGTACGTGGGAAGTTGACCTTAAAACTCAAGAAGTCGTGTGGAGTAAGCAAACCAAAGCCATTCACGAAGTGCCTGATGACTACCTTCCAAACATAGAGACCGGTATTAACTTTTACAAAGAAGGGCGCAACCGTGAGCTGATAACCGAAGCAGTAGCTGCTGGCATTGAAAACGGAACGCCATGGGATCTCGCGCTACAAATTATCACCGCTACAGGTAAAGAAAAGTGGGTGAAAGCGCAGGGTAAGCCGTATTTTGCTGACGGTGAGTGCATACGGCTTTTTGGTGTTTTTCAAGATATAACGAAACAGAAAAATGTAGAAAATGAGCTTCGTGCAGCTCGAGAAGAAGCGGTCTCGAACTCATTAAGAATACAAATTGCCAACAGCTCTACGGGTATGGGCGTATGGGAATGGGATCTCATCAACGACAGCTTGTATTGGGACGATTGGATGTATTCGCTTTACGATGTGCCTAAAGATAAATTTAGTGGTGCATTCGAGGCTTGGGAAACATCGGTTCATCCTGACGACATAGATCACGCCAAGGATTTGCTTATTACCGCTATAAAGAAAACTGGTAGCTACGATACTCAGTTTCGCATACTGACCAGCGAAGGCATAGTTAAGCATATCAAAGCAAATGCATTAGTGCAGAAAGACGCATCGGGTAAGTCGATAAAAATGATAGGTGTGAATTACGATATTACCGACAAGGTAAACACCATGGCGGTGCTTAAGCAGGAAAAGAGTAATGCAGAAGCGGCAACCAGGGCGAAAAGCGCCTTTCTAGCCAATATGAGCCATGAAATAAGAACGCCGATGAACGCCATTTTAGGTGCTTTGCAACTCCTTGCTAATAGCACGGTTGAGGCATCATTGAGGCCGGTTGTTGAAAACGCGACTCTTTCTGCAAAAGGGCTTATTACCATTATTAACGATATTCTTGACTACTCGAAAATCGAGTCTGAAAAGCTCATGTTGGAATATGCCCCCTTTTCAGCGTTAAATACGCTAGATTCGGTTAAATACGAGCTTGAAGATTTAGTTAAGCAAAAGGGAATTGATTTCACTATTGAGGTTGCGCCCGAATTCGTTGATGGTTGGTGCGGAGACAGCGTGCGCGTAAAGCAAATATTGCTAAATTTAACGTCGAACGCCGTCAAATTTACCAAAGAAGGCACCGTTACCGTTAAGCTGCATAGCATTGAGCGCAATGATCAAGACGTACTGTATTGTCAGATAATTGATACTGGGATAGGCATGAGTGAAGAAGTTCAGGCGAGAGTGTTTGAGCGATTTTCACAAGCTGATTCGTCCACTACACGCTTATATGGTGGTACAGGGCTAGGTATGGCTATTTCGCTAAGCTTAGTTAAGCTAATGGACGGGTGCATGCACCTTGAAAGTGAAGAAGGAAAAGGCACCACTATAACGCTAGAGCTTCCGCTATCACGGGCAGCAATGAAAGAAGAAAGCGCTGATAAAATAGAAGATTCAATGCCCAATCTACAGGGTATGAAAATTCTAATAGCAGAGGACAACAGCATTAATCAAATGGTTATTGAGTCGATGCTAACGCCTACAGGCGCAAGTCTAGTCATGGTGGATAATGGAAAGCAGGCGGTAGACTATGTGCAACAAAACCAAGTGGATTTGATTTTTATGGACATTCAAATGCCGGTGATGGACGGTCTTGAGGCCCAGAAACACATACGAGATTTAAATCGTGATATACCCGTTATAGCGCTAACGGCAAATGTGATGAGTGAAGATGTTGCACGGTACCTAGATGCAGGTTTTACTACACATATTGGTAAGCCAGTAGATTTGAAAGCGCTCTATCAGTTACTGCATTTATACCGTTCAACGCCTCAGGCTAGCTAGCTTTTTAATCTGCCTTATCCATCTTTCTTTATTGCTGCTTCTTTGCAGGATAACGCGGTTTAGCGTTGAACAACTGACATTCAACACACTGCATGATAAAAAGTGTTGTCCTTTAGAAGGATGTTACAGGGCTATGATGTGAAGTTTAATGAGGTTTGAAAATACCGATAACGTTTTCGTTTTCTCGTGTTGCTGCACTTACTTTTTCATCGGTCTGCGCTTCATTGTAGCCACACGCCACGCACTCAAGCTTTTCAACATTGTTTTCATAATACAATGAAATGGTATCTTGCTCTTGGCATTTAGGGCAGGTTGCACCAGCAACAAAGCGGCGTCTAACTCGTTTCGACATACTTACACCTTGGTTATATTTCGCTGGTATTATACCGTTAAAAACCACGTAATGATCAGCTTTTACCTTAAGTTTTTGGTATAATCCATCGCCGCAAAAATCACTATTTACGTTGTTTCACCACAGGTAACCCATGATAAAGCTTTCTAATATTTCGCTGCTGCGAGGCAGAAAAGTGCTACTTGAAGAGGCCTCTGCACAGGTATTTCCTGGCCATAAAGTGGCGTTGATTGGAAGCAATGGTTGCGGAAAGTCGAGCCTTTTTGCGTTACTTCGCAGCGAGCTTAGCGTAGATGCTGGCGACTGCAGTGTACCTAGTGATTGGCGTATTGTCAGTGTTGCACAAGAAACACCAGCGTCTGATCGCACCGCTATCGACTACGTCATTGACGGTGATAAACACTTGCGCAAACTACAAGCGTCGCTTGCCATTGCCGAGCAACAAGAAGATGGCGTTAAAATAGGCCAGCTGCACGGGCAGCTAGAGCAAGCTGGCGCCTATGATGTTGAATCTCGTGCCGCCACTATCCTCTCTGGACTAGGTTTTACCAATACTCAGCTTTCTGCCCCCGTGACAGATTTTTCTGGTGGCTGGCGCATGCGATTGAACCTTGCGCAGGCACTGCTATGTCCTTCTGACCTGTTGTTACTTGATGAACCCACTAACCACCTCGATTTAGACGCCGTTATTTGGTTAGAAAAGTGGCTTCAGCGTTATGCGGGAACCTTGCTGCTTATATCGCATGATAAGGCCTTTATCGATAACACGGTGGCACAAATTATTAGCGTAGAACAACAAAAGCTGATGACCTACACAGGCAATTATTCTGCCTATGAAACCCAGCGTGCTGAGCGTATTCGCCTGCAAAACATAGAATATGAAAAGCAGCAGCAAAAAGTGGCGCACCTAAATTCATTTATTACGCGCTTCAAAGCCAAAGCCAGTAAAGCGAAGCAGGCGCAAAGTCGTATCAAGCAATTAGAAAAAATGGAAACGCTGCTTCCTGCGCATATGGCTAGCCCATTTAGTTTTTCCTTTGCAGAGCCATCGGCGTTGCCAAATCCGCTAGTGCAGATGGAAAAAGTACAGCTGGGTTACGACGAACACATAGTACTGCAGCAGGTTAAGCTAAATTTAGTGCCAGGCAGTCGAATTGGTTTGCTGGGTAGAAACGGGCAAGGTAAGTCGACCCTTATTAAACTTCTGGCTGGCGTGCATGCGCCGAAGCAAGGGGTGTTTAATACGGCCAAAGGCTTAAAAATTGGGTATTTTGCGCAGCATCAGTTAGAAACCTTAGATGCGAGTGCCACACCACTGTTGCATTTACAGCGCATAGATGAAAAAGCCACAGAACAACAGCTTCGCGATTATTTAGGTGGCTTTGGTTTTAACGGTGATGAAGCGCTCTCGCCGGTGGCGCCTATGTCGGGTGGAGAAAAAGCGCGCTTAGTGCTGGCGCTTATTGTTTATCAAAAGCCCAATTTGTTGCTGTTAGATGAGCCGACTAACCATTTAGATTTAGAAATGCGCCATGCATTAAACATTGCGCTGCAAGGTTTTGAGGGGGCGATGGTGTTGGTATCGCACGATCGCTTCTTATTAACATCGGTATGTGAAGACTTTTATTTAGTAGATAGCGGTGCCGTTGAACCTTTCAAAGGCGACTTAGATGACTATAGAGACTGGATTTTAAAGCAGCAGGCTGCTGAAAAAGCGAAAGCTAATGAAGAGGCTAAAGCGCAGCACAATGATGAAAATTCTAAGCCAGAACGCAAAATAGACCGTAAAGAAGAAAAGCGTCGTGAAGCCGAATTTAGGCAGCAAATAGCGCCTTTTAAAAAGGCCATCGACAAACATGAAAAAGCGATGGAAAAGGCAAGCTTGGCGCTAAGTGAAGTAGAAACAGCGTTAGCTGATACCAGTATATACAGCGACGACAAAAAAGCAGAGCTTATGCAGCTGCTTGATAAGCAAACCAACCTTAAGCAACAGCTTGAGGAAGAAGAAATGGCCTGGCTTGATGCACAGGAAGAAATAGAGCGCGCAAGGGACACTTACAACAATGCCAACGCCTAGTTTAAACAGCAAAACGTTTTGGCAGTACAGCGTTAGCTTGTATGCAACGGGCGATATAGCGCCCATCGCGCTAATGCTTCAAGACAACCACAAGGTTAACGTGAATGTGCTTTTGCTGGTATGTTGGTGTTTACAAAACAACGTCATCATAAATCTTGCACAGTTAAACGCCGTAATAAAGGCGTGCGAGCCTAGCGAAGCCACGCTTAAGTTACATCGTGCTTCTCGCAAAGCGGCACATCCAGATAAAGGTGGTAGTGCTGATGTTTATGAAACATTGAAAAAAGAAGAATTAACGCTTGAACGACAGCAGCAAGAAGCCATGATGCTGGCCTTTAACGAGCAGGTGGTTGCTACTATTCCAGGTAATGCTGCATTGGGCGCAAATGTGTTTAACGCTTCTATAGCTGCACTTATAAACGCTTATAACCTACGAGATAGCCAAGAGGCTCGTCATTTGGTAAGCCTTTTAGTCAATCAATTATCTTAATAACAAGAACGTAAAAGAAGTTACATGAGTAAATCAGCGCTATCGCATGGAAAAATAATTAAAAGCAGTTTTAAAGTGCCAAGGTGGGCCAAGAATAGGCATGTGCAAACGATATGGCCGCGCTTCATTCAAAAGCGTTTACCTTTGTCTTATGACATGGAACGATTAACGTTGCCTGATGATGACTTTGTAGATGTTGCGTGGGGCCCAAAACCGCAGGAAACATCGGGTATTGTAGTGATGTTTCATGGGTTAGAAGGCAGTATGAAATCGCACTATGCTAACGACATGATGGCACAGCTTTCTGTTAATGGTTGGCAGGTTGTGATGATGCATTTTCGTGGCTGCAGCGGTGTGCCAAACCTAAAAGCTCGCGCCTATCATAGCGGTGAAACTGAAGATCCTAGTTTTTTCCTCGATTGGCTACACGACAAGTTTCCAAGTATTCCCAAAGTGGCGATTGGTTTTTCGCTAGGTGGGAATATGTTGTTGAAGCTGTTAGGTGAAAACCCTGCTCAAAAATGGCTTAAAGCTGCCGTTGCTATTTCATCACCCCTTAAGCTGTCTGAATGTGCTAAATCAATTAACCAAGGTTTTTCACGGGTATACCAGAAGTACTTATTAACGAGTATGAAAGATACTCTACGTAAAAAAATGGAATACATCGACTATCGCAAGCTCATTCAACTAACGAAAGCAGACGTAGACGGTATAAAAAGCTTTATGCAGTTTGACGAGAAGGTAACGGCACCCCTTCACGGTTTTGCTGATGCAGAAGATTATTATGAAAAGTGTAGTGCCTACCATTTTCTAAGCGCTATTCACTGCCCTACGTTAGTGTTACACAGTATTGACGACCCTTTTATGAACCACCTTATTGTGCCAAAAGAAGAAGAGCTGGCGCGCAATGTAACGGTTGAATTAAGTGAAAGAGGCGGTCACGTTGGTTTTATGCAGGGGTCTATACTCAACCCTAAAGTATGGCTGCACGAGCGCGTGAAGCGTTTTGTAACCGACGTATTACCCGTAAACAGTACATGTAGCTACAAATAGCTACAAAAAATAGCAGAGCAACTTTCACCTCTAAACCAAAGCTTTTAAATAAGCCGCTATTACGAGCCCTTATTACAAATCCTAACTGCAGCAGCACACGTTTATGGTGTGCGAACAGGAGACATAAATGATTATTCCCGTTGACGCACTAGAACCCGATACGCTGTACAGTTTAGCCGAAGCGTTTGTATTGCGAGAAGGTACTGACTACGGCGAGCAAGAAGTAGAGCTTGATGTAAAGGTGCAGCAGGTATTAGAAAAACTAAAAAGCGGAGACGCTGTTTTGGTTTATTCTGAGCTTCATGAAAGCGTTGATATTAAACGCAAAGAAGACATTCAACCTAGCGATGTGGAAAGCGAAGGCAATGAAGGTTATTGATAAGCGCCAAGACACAAAACAGGATCAAAAAAGCCGGGTCGAGCAACCCGGCCACCTACCTGAGGAGAGGAAGGCTTAAAAAGCGTAGCGTGCAGTTACCTGCATAATGTCTAACTCATCAATAACTTTATAGTTAGCGCCAACTGCCCACTGCGATGTAATGTAATAATTAGCACCTACTTTGAACGTCGCTTCACCGTCATCTACGTCGTAGTATCCAATCTCACCTGCAAGTTCGACTTGCTCGGTTATCATAGAACGAAGACCGGCATTTATGCTGTAACCTGTTTCGTCTGAAATGTCGCCATCTACACGTTCAAGGTTAGCGCCAAAGTACGCGTCAGTAGTCGTGTTTATTGGAAGTCTGTAGCCTGCACCTAGCGTAAGCATGTCGAAATCGAAACTGCCTTCTTCGAAGAAGCTATATTCACCGTTCAAATACCAATTGCTATTTAGTAAGTATTTACCGTTAACAGTAAGGCCATCTGGTTCGAACGATTCATTGTTATCGAAGTCCATTTTTGTGTAGCCACCTTCAACATAACGCCAGTCTGGCTTGTCTGCCATTGCGCTTAATGGAAGTACTGAAGCTGAAACTAGCGCGAGAAGTGTAAGTGTTTTACGCATGTGATTACTCCTTAATATTCACAGAAGCTCGTTTCCGTATTCGCGTTGACTTTTCAAATACGTGAGCCACGTTTTCGTGTGTTGAAGTGTTTGCAAAGCGTTTGCCAACATTGCGTTATCTGGCCATTAGTTTCGCCTTTTATTTGTTTAACACGCTGATATTTATGGTTATTTGTGTTTTCTTTTTTGCTGCGCTTGCTTCTTATAAATGTAATTCACACGCCGGTGATGAATAAAAACAGAATAACTGTCTCTAAAAAACAACACTTATTCTTTAGTCTATAAAATCTGACCAGCTAAAACGCGCTTAAAGTACAAAATTTAACTTCACACCCTTTTTTATGTTTATGAAATAAATAGTTTTTTTCATTAATCAAATGGCCTAATAGCGTATTGGAACACCTTTTGCTCATTAGCTAATGACAACGCGAACGTAATTCAAATGGTGTGCAGGCTTCATTTCACTTTTAAATCTGCATTACACAAATGAGTTAGCAAGGAATAGAGCGCTTTCAAATTAATTCATTTGCTTCTGGCTATGGCCTTCTTTGTATAGCGTTCTTTTCATAAGGAGAGGATGAATGAGCAAGTTAGACTTATTTTCCATAAGTAAAAAGATTACCGCTGGCGCCAAATCTGGCGTAGCCATGCTATTCATAAGTGTTTTCTTGATGGCACTTCAAGCCGTTTCGGCAGAAGAGGTAAATGACAAAAATCAGCCTAAGAGTGCGTCACCAGTACTTCAATCAGTTATTGATGCTGCACGCGTATCTGCAACGCAAAGCTATGAGCAAGACGATCATGGCCTAAATTCGGCGCTAAAAGAGATGGACTATACAACGTATCGTTCTATTCGCTTTAAAAGTGAAGAAAGCCTTTGGCGCGACGAGAACGACTATGAAGTGCAGTTTTTTCACCCAGGTTTCCTTTATGAGCATCCCGTAACCATTCACACCATTGGTAGCGATAACGCGCCGGTTCGATTACCGTTTGATAAAACCATGTTCAGTTATGACGGCACTTCAAAGGCGTTGGCCGACCTTACTGATACCAAATCGGGTTTCGCAGGGTTCCGCCTTCATTACCCGATTAAGAACGCGCAATACAAAGATGAGTTCGCGGTATTTCTTGGTGCGTCTTACTTTCGTTTAGTGGGTAAAAATCAGGTGTATGGCATTTCTGCACGCGGTCTTGCTATTGATACGGCGTTAGCAAAAGGCGAAGAGTTTCCCCATTTTACTGAGTTTTGGATAGTCGAGCCTAAAGAAGGTCAGCCGATTACCGTTTATGCGCGTCTTGAGAGTCCGTCTGTAGCGGGTGCATACAAATTTATAATTCAGCCAGGGTTAGATACTAAGGTTGAGGTTCAAAGCTGGCTGTTTGCTCGTGAAGACGTGCAAAAGCTTGGTATAGCACCGTTTACCAGTATGTTTTTGTACGGCGAAAACTCAGAAAAACGTCATGACGACTACCGCCCTGAAGTACATGACAGTGACGGTGTACTTATGGTGACACACGCCGATGAACAAATCTGGCGCCCTATTACTAATCCAGCACGGTTACAGATAACATCGCTAAGTGATATCTCGCCTAAAGGCTTTGGCATGCTTCAGCGTGACGGTGAATGGGGCAATTATTTAGATGCAGAAGCCAACTATCACCTTCGTCCAGGGCTGTGGGTTACGCCATCTCAAGGCTTTGATAAAGGCCGTCTAGAGGTAGTTGAAATTCCAACAAAGTCTGAAATACACGACAACATTGTAGCGTTTTGGACACCAGAACAGCCTTTTAACGCAGGTGACTCTCGCTACTTTGCATATACGCTAAGTACCGTTGAGCAAAATCCTTTCAAAGGTGAGCTGGCAAGAGTAGTGCGCACTCGTCAGGGAAAAGCGGTGCTGCCCGGCGATGAATTTAAAGACGAGCGCTTAAGCAAAACACGCCAGTTTAGCATTGACTTTACCGCGCCAGAGGGCGCTGAACTTGATGCTGACGCAATGAAGCTAGTGGTGCAGGGCGTTAACGGCACTATTTCACAGCAACGACTTTATGCTGTTGCTGATGGAAAAGAGTGGCGCGCTACGTTCTTTGTACAGCCTAAAGAAGAACAAACCGTAGATATGCGCGCCTACATTGAACATGACGGTAAACGTATTAGCGAGGTATGGAACTATGTTTACCAACCGCTTCAATAAAAACCAGCAAAACGCAGCACAAGCTGTATCAAGTTATGAACACAGTTCAGCGTGGCAGTTAATAGTAAAAGGATCATCTATGCGTTTGTTTATTATGGCAATGTTAGTTATTCCCAGTACTGCATTGGCAGGCTGGAGTTTGTACGAAATTTTTCTTCCAAACGGCCTGACAGGCCTAGAGATGGCGCAATTAGGCCTTGGTTTAACCCTTTTTGCATGGCTGTGCATGGCATTTTGGACTGGCATAATTGGGTTTGTTTTACAGCTGTTTCATATCGACCCGTTAAGCCTTAGTAAAAAGCAGAAAGCGCCTAGCGAGAATATAGCGTTGAAAGCGCGTCATGCTGTAGTAATGCCAGTTTACAACGAAGATACCAAGCGCATTATGGTGGGCTTTGAGGCGTGCGTTCGTGAGCTTATGGGCAGTGAGTCGGCGGCGAATTTCGATTTTTACATGTTAAGCGATACGCGAGACTTACAAAAAGCAGATGCAGAGCTACGCGCTTTTTCTAGACTACAAAAGCGCTTAGGTAGCTATGCATCGCAGGTGTTCTATCGCCGCCGTGAGCAAAACCTTCACAGAAAAGTAGGTAACCTTAAAGAATTTTGTGAGCGCTGGGGTGGCAACTACGAAGCTATGATTGTACTTGATGCCGACAGCATCATGAGTAAAACCCGCATGGTTGACCTTGCGCGTCGAATAGAGCAAAACCCTGACACTGCTCTTGTTCAAACTATTCCTATGCCAGTGCGCCAAGACACCTTCTTCGGTCGCTTTGTACAGTTTGCAGCGCATTTATACAGCCCTATGCTGGCAACGGGTTTGTCGTTTTGGCAAACCGATAGCGCCAACTACTGGGGGCACAACGCCATTATTCGCATAGCGCCCTTTATGCAGCATTGTGGTTTACCTACCCTTGAAGGTCGTGCGCCTTTTGGTGGTGAAATTTTAAGTCACGATTTTGTTGAGGCCGCGCTACTTCGCCGTGCAGGATGGCAAGCCTATCTGCTAACAGATACCACGGGAAGTTACGAAGAAGTACCTAGCAACATTGTTGATTACGCCATTCGCGATCGCAGATGGGTTCAGGGCAATATTCAACATTTAGGTTTACTAAATGTGAAAGGCCTTAAAATGGCGAATCGCCTGCATTTTCTATTTGGCGCTTTTGCCTACATTTCATCGCTAATCTTATTTTGTATGTTGGCATTGGGCACTGCTGATGCACTGATTAGAGCAACGTCAGTGCCTGAATTCTTCGTCTCTGAATATCAGCTGTTTCCAAGCTGGCAGGTGGCACGACAAGACATGATGATGGTTACCATGTGGGGTACGGCAGCACTGCTTTTCTTACCTAAGCTTTTGGGTATTGTGCTTGCGCTTATTCAACGTCGTGAGCAGTTTGGTGGCGCGTGGTCGCTATTAAAAGGTGCTGCTGTAGAGCTGGTCATGGCTGTAATTATTGCCCCTTTGATGATGTTCTATCACAGCTTTTTTGTTTTAAGTGTATTCGTAGGCCATTCAGTTAAGTGGGAAGCGCAGGAGCGCGAAGGCAGAAAAGTACCATGGAAGATTGCAATTAAGCACACGCAGCTTATGAGCTGTCTAGCGGTAGCATGGGGTGTAACTACATTCTATTTTACACCTTCGCTATTTATGTGGCTGCTACCTGTGTTGATAGGAATGGTGCTAGCCGCCCCTGTTATTCACTTCTCGAGCAGCAGTGAATGGGGTATTGCTATGCGCAAAATGGGAGTATTCATTATTGACCAAGAAGTTAGTGAATGCACAGCGTTAAAGCGCTTACGGGTAGCAATGTCGTTCTTTGCTATTTCGCAGCACAAGCCTGAGGTACCTGCACTGCCAGAGAGCCTTTGGGTTGCTATGCCAGAGCAAGCGCTCCATGAAAAGCCTTTGCCTATGCGTCCTGCTTTAGTGAGTAATGTTTAACGCACTATGATTAAGCAACTATGAGTAACCAAGTGGCTTTAGGATAAACCATGATGGGTTAACATAAAAAAACCGCACTGTTATGTGCGGTTTTTTGTTAGCTTTGAACTGCCGATTTAGCGGCGCACTTTTAGTAATTGCGGAACTACTGATTAAACGTTACCGAGAATGTAACGGGTACAGTGGTAGTAATGCTTTTAAGGCCTGCAATTTTTTGCAGTGCACTTACACCGCCAGCTAAACCGAAAGACTCTGCCTTTATCAGTGTAGGCGCTGTGGTTGATACCGTTAGTGTGTCTTCACTTACTCGGCTTGCTTTAATAGAAAAAGACGTTGGAACAGCTTTTCCGTGAAGCGTAAGAATGCCATCTACTTTACCGTTCATCACTTCACCATCTTTTAGGTTCATCATGTTCTCTGGCAAGTCGGCTTCAAACGTTGCTTGCGCGTACTTGGTTACTTGAAACAGCATTTCCTGCATGCGCTTATTGCGTATATCAATGGCTGTGTTTACCGATGAAAGGTCGACATTTACCATTAGCTTCCCAGCGTCTGACAAACTGCCGTCGAAATCATCAAATTTGTGTACTTCAGTTACCTGGGCATTTTTTGTTGAAAGGAAGTGCAACACGCTGGTCTCGGTGTCCATTGTCCAGTCAGCGGTAGCTGGAAAGGCAAGACCGCATGCAACCAAGGCAGAAAATAACGTACGTATACGCTTTGCCATCATAAAATTACTCCTTGTTCAAATAGGGTGCTATCGCCAAAAGAAAACGCGATGCGATAATAGGTAATACGGTTTAGTCAGTGTGCGGGTTTACAAAATCATTGTATTGCACCACATCTTCCCACGGCACACGCTGGTCGCCCATAACTACAAAGTCAGGGTTTTCCAATGAATGACGTTGATTGTACGTCAGTGGCTCAAAATTGGCTGCGGCAATGCTGCCTCCTGCTTCCGACACTATGCATTGCGACGCACCTGTATCCCACTCACCAGTAATGCCGATGCGCATAAAGACATCTGCTTTACCTTCAGCAATAAAGCAAGCTTTCAACGAGCAGCTACCAAGGGGAAGCGTATGATAAACACGCTTTGCGCTCATACGGCTTAGTACTTTCTCGCGCGATTGGCGGCGGCTTATTGCTATCATCACCACGCTTTCACTGGGGTCGTCCAGTTTACGCACGTTAATTTGATGGTCGCCATCGGGTGAAGCTTTGTTAGCGCCCTTGCCTTTTTGTGCATAATAAAGCGACTGACCTGGTGGCCAAAAAATAACCCCTATCACGGGTTCATTATTTTCGATAAGCGCAATATTAACGGCAAAGTCGCCGCTTCGTGCTATAAATTCCTGAGTGCCGTCGATGGGATCTATTAGCCAGTATCGAGACCAATGTTGGCGTTCTTCTAAACTTGCGTGCTTATTTTCTTCAGACAAAATAGGAATGTCTGGTGTGGCAGCCATTAACCGCTTGTTGATAATATCGTTGGCAAGGTAATCTGCGCTGGTAACGGGCGACTCATCGGCCTTTTGATAGGCGTCAAAATCACCTTTGTCATACACTTCTAATACAGCTTCACCAGCTTCAACAGCAATTGTCTTTGCAAGTTCTAGTAGATTGGCATGGGCGTCATCGGGCATTGTTTATTGTTCCTTAAACCACTTCTGAGCTAAAAACAGTGCGGCAATACAGCGTGCTTCAACAAAGTCTTCTCTTGAAAGTAAAGCATCTGCTTCAGATAAAGGCCAGTGGATTACTTCAAGTGGCTCGGGTTCGTCACCTTCAAGTTTTTGTGGGTACAGATTACGCGCCAGCACTATAGTCATGCTGGCATTAAAAAACGTAGGGGCCATGCTTACGTTGTGTAGCTCAATGAGCTCGTGGGCGCCAAATCCAGCCTCTTCTTGCAGCTCTCGGTTTGCAGCTTCAATAGCGCTCTCACCTGGGTCGATTAACCCTTTTGGGAAACCCAGTTGATAAGAGTGCGTGCCGGCTGCATATTCGCGAATAAGCACCATGGTGTCGTCGTCAAGCATTGGTACTATCATTACTGCACCGCGGCTTCCGCCCGCCATGCGTTCGAATTCGCGCGTTTCGCCGTTAGAAAACTCAAGGTCTAGACGTTCCACCCGAAAGAGTTTGCTTTGCGCAACAATTTCACGAGAATGAATGTGTGGTAACGGTTTGTTCGGGTCAATTTTTGGCATGGCTATCGCTACAACTTTGTTATCATATGTTTCATATAATCTGTATCTAGCTTACTTCATTATAAGGAAAATCGCTTGCCCTTTCTGCCCTGGAATGAAATTGATACCGTGCTTCTTGATATGGACGGCACACTGTTAGATTTACACTACGACAACCAGTTTTGGTTACACCATTTACCAAAGCGATTGGCACAGCTTCGAGGCATCAGTGAGGCGCAAAGTCAGGCTGAAATGACAGCGCGATACGAGGCGGTGTTTGGGCAAATTCAGTGGTACTGCCTAGACTATTGGGCCGAATCGCTTGAAATGGATTTGGAGGGTGAGTTTATGCCTTTAAAGCGCGAGCTGGCGCACCTTTTAGAGCTGCGTGAAGACACCATACCGTTTCTACAAGCACTACACGAATCGGGTCGAGAAGTGGTATTGGTGACCAATGCTCACCCAAATAGCTTGGCACTGAAACTTGAGCATACGCAGCTGGATGATCATATAGATAATTTGATATCTACACATGAGTTTGGGGTAACAAAAGAATCTCAACTGCTTTGGGAAAGGTTGCAGGCACGAGTGAAATTTGAGCCATCGCGCACGTTATTTGTGGACGATTCATTACCTATTCTTAATGCAGCAAAAACGTATGGTATTAAGCACTTACTCGCGGTAGATAACCCTGATAGTAAATTGCCTAATCGAAATATTACCGAATTCCCCGCTGTTCGCGATTATCGCCTTATGCTAGATGACATTAAGGCTAATCCATTAAACGCTAAACCGTAAGAAGTTAAAGCCTAAAAGTCTACACAAACTAGGCTAAGAACTGGCACACCAAAAGGATATGAATTAGTGGTTTCAGATATTATTTATGTTGGCTCTAAAAACCCAGTGAAGATAAACGCGGCGTTAAATACGCTGTCGGATACGTTAGAGCACGACTTTGAAGCGCAAGGTTTGAAGGTACCAAGCGGTGTAGCCGACCAGCCAATGACAGAAGACGAAACTCGTCTTGGTGCCATTAATCGCGTTAAGGCAATGCTAGAGCACCATCAAGGTGGGTTAACCGATGCATGGTACGTCGCAATTGAAGGTGGCGTTGACGTGTTAGAAGATGGCCCAGCCACTTTTGCGTACGTGGCTATTTACCATGAAGGTCATTGGTCAGTAAGCAGAAGCGCCAGTTTGCCGCTGCCGGTTAGCGTTTATCAAGCGCTGCAGAGAGGTGAAGAGTTAGGTAACGTAATGGATAGACTGTTTGATACGGAAAACGTAAAACAAAAAGAAGGCGCTATTGGTTTACTTACATTAAATCACGCTACGCGCCAGAGTGTGTACGAAGTGGCGCTAACTTTGGCTATGGCCAAATTTCACTTTCCAGATTTATACACCGACTAATGCTTCGCCTGTTGTACGCGTAATACTGCTACTATTTTTACTCAAAGGGCGCGCATCAAGCACGCCTCTGAAATCTTTTCCCATCTCAGTAATCTTTTCTTGAAGCGCATCGCTTTTTATTCTCTTAACTTGTTTAGTTTTTCTCTATTTGTCTGATTTTTATGGGGTTTTAGGTTTTCTTGAACTTTGGCTTTTTAGTTGCACGATTACTCGACCATATCGTGCACCAAAAGGAAAAGGAGTGTGACCATGAGCGAAGCTATCAATACCTATAACCCTGCAACTGGTGAAAAAATCGATCACTATCATCTTTTATCAGAAGCCGATGCTGAACATGCAGTGTCACGTGCGCAAGAAGCATTTCTAACGTGGAAAAGTACATCATTTGAAGTACGCGCTAAATTGTTTGAAAACTTGGCAGCACTCATGGAGTCGCGTATTGATGATTTAGCAGGGCTAATGACCCGTGAAATGGGCAAAGTATTAGCGCAAGGTAAGCAAGAGGTGCAGCTGTGTGCTGAGATTTGTCGCTACACCGCGCAACATGGTGCAGACGTGCTAGAAGACGAGCATCGAATTTTTGAAGGCGGCAGAGCCATTATTACGTATCAACCTATTGGCGTAGTGCTTGGCATTCAGCCGTGGAATTTCCCGCTTTACCAAGTTATTCGTTACAGTGCATCTAATATTATGGCGGGTAATACTACCGTACTTAAGCATGCACAAAATGTGTTTGGCATGGCGGTAGCTACTCAGCAATTATTTGAAGATGCAGGTTTCCCTAAAAATGTTTACCAGTCGCTACTTATTGATGGTGAAACGGCGAGTAACTTGATAAAGCATAAATATGTGCGCGGCGTTACGTTTACCGGTAGTGACAAAGTGGGTAAGCAAGTGGCACAAGAAGCGGCCAGTTTGTCAAAGAAAACCGTTATGGAGCTTGGTAGTAATGATGCCTTTGTTGTGCTTTCAGATGCTGACATCGATAACGCGGTAGACATGTGTATTCAAGGCCGCGTTATTAATAATGGTGAGACCTGTGTTGCGGCAAAACGCTTCGTTATTGAAGATAGCGTGTACGACAGCTTTAGAGATAAGTTTGTTGAAAAGTGCAAAGCGCTGAAAGTGGGCGACCCAACACGCAGCGAAACAAACCTTGGTCCTATGGCTCGTGAAGACTTACGAGACGAGCTGCACGAACAGGTGAAAACGTCGATGGAAAAAGGCGCTGAGCTTCTCTTAGGTGGTGAAATTCCTGATTCGGCGGGTTACTTCTACCCCGTTACAGTGCTTGAAAACGTAACGCCAGGCATGCCTGCCTACGACGATGAGTTATTTGGTCCGGTTGCCTCACTTATACGTGCACAAGACGACAAGCAAGCAATGGAAATTGCGAATGACTCGCGCTACGGCCTGGGTGGCGGTATATTCAGCGACAATGTAGATAATGCTGTTGCTTTAGCGCGTAACGAGTTTGATACCGGGATGGTAAATATTAACGGATATTCTCTTGCCCAGCCAAACCTACCTTTCGGTGGTGTAAAAGACAGCGGCTATGGCCGTGAACACGGTGGTTATGGTATGCGTGAATTCGTTAATATTAAAACAATTATGGTTGCTGAACAGAGTGCCTAGCCCTTTGGGGTTTAAGGCAGTGTAGGTAAAAAGCAGAGCGCGCACCGATGTGCCGCAGGGAGTGAAGATGAAACAGCGTAAAACACAATTAAGCTGCGCTATTCTGGTAAGTATAGGGCTTGTTGCAAACGTATTTGCTGCACATGACCCTTCACTAGCTGCTGGTTTATATTCGGGTGCAGATAAAGATGCAGCCAAAGAGACTAGCGCTGCACTTGAGACGAGTGATAACCGCGTTTGTAAAGACGTGTCGGTTCAAGTTTTAGGCTCTGGCGGGCCAGAGCTGGACGATGGCCGCACGTCAAGCGGCTACCTAGTATGGGTGAATGATAAGGCCCGAGTGATTGTTGATGCGGGCAGTGGCAGTAGTATTCAATTCGGTGCATCAGGTGCGCAATTTGAAGATATAGATGCATTGTTATTGTCGCATTTACATACCGACCATGCCGCAGACTTACCCAGCTATCTTAAGGGTAGCTACTTCACTAGCAGGCAAGACAATTTAATGATTTTTGGCCCTGCATGTAACAACGTAATGCCAGCAACATCCACTTACGTTGATACGTTAGTAGGCGATGAAGGCGCTTTTCGTTATTTATCCTCGTATACGCAAGACGGTGAGGACGACTACACCATCGTAACTACAGATGTTACCGGTGCAACAGCATCAGAGCCGCTTTTTGTCACCATAGCACCGGATATCACAGCCAAAGCACTCTCTGTGCCTCACGGGCCTATTCCTACACTGGCATGGAAGGTTATCGCTAACGGATGCAGTATTGTTTTTTCTGGCGATACCAGTGATGCTAGCAATGCGCTGGCGGCATTTGCCGAAAACGCAGATTTACTTATTTTGCACAACGCTATTCCCGATAATGCGGGAAATGCGGCAAAAAACCTTCATATGACGCCCACACAGCTTATTCAAATAGCTAAAGACTCGAAGGCAAAACAGGTGTTAGTGTCACATATAATGAAGCGTAGTGAGGCTGGCCTAAATGGGCTGGTGGAAGCGATGACGGTTGTAGCACCGGGGCGAGTGTATGCAGCAAAAGAGTTAATGAACATCACGCTTGAATAAGCGCGATGTTCACTTGAAATGGTGTAATTTAGAAGCGCCTATTGAGGAGCAAAAGGTAGCGGAACCGGCGTACCGTTTACTGTCGCTTTACCGTCTTTGAACTCAAGATCGGTTTCGTAGCCTTGTTCGGTAATCTTAAGAAAACCCTGTTCAGCGAACGCGTTTAGCATCATGGGTGCCTGTTGATCGGCAGCCGCTTTAATTTCTTCAGCTGTCATATTTTGTGCCTGCGGATTTGCCAAAATTTGCCCCATCATATAGCCCGACGTCATACTTTCAGCAAATGCTTTATCGGCCGATATTTTAGCATCAGCTAAAAGGTGCGATATCCAGTATGCTACGTCTTCCATTGTGCCTGGCAATGCAGTGATACCCACAAGCTTTGTGTTTGCTTGCGCGGTAAACGAACCTTCTGGCACCGTCGCTTTTAGCTTTGTGATGTTAATTTCAGGCTCTACTTGTAACTGACTTAGCAAATTATCTTGTACAAAGCCTTTCAGTTTGTCGCCAAGCTGGTCGGCAGGCACGGTAAGCGCGTTATTGTTGAATTCTTGATAGGCTTTAACAAAATCTAGCTCTAGATTGTTAATGGCTAAACCCAGCGCCATATCGCTGGCTTCCATGTCTGGCCCAACGGCTTTTTCTAGTGCGTATTCTACATACACATTAGCGGTATTTGTTGCCTCGTTTATTTCTGTATTGGTGACAAATGATAGTTTGTCTAACGTCACTTCACCTTTTTGTTCATCAAGCCCTGCAACAATGATGCTAGCGATGTGTGCTGTAGCCTCTGATTCAAAAAGTTCACCTTTTAGCGCCTTCATAAAGTCGCCTTTGAACGTCATTGTCATATCAAGGTCGTTCATACTGAAAGAAAAGGTGTTGTCGCTCATTGCGAATGTACTTTTTTCTGACGTATAAACGATGTTCTCGCCTTGTTGATTAGCCTCGCCTTTGAAGCCAGAGAATGATGCAGAAAATCCATCCTCGCCTTCTGCAACAAATGCTGGAATTTCATCGCTATAAGCTAAGCCGCCTAATAAGCCAATAGCACCGGTATTGATATACAGCGGTTTAGTGTTGTCCCAGCTCATATGCTCACGTAGTGCTTCAGCATCAATAGACACCGTGTACTGTACTTTCCCTATACCTACATCGTTACTAAAAAATACTGGGCCGTGGTGCGCCACTAATGTGGCCATTATGGAAGGGTTTTCTTCGGTAGGCACTTCTTGAGGGTCAAGCTGTTGCGCAGCCATAAGGGCATTTAGATCGAATGCGAGTTCGATATCAGCGGTAGAGGAAAACCAGCCTTTCTCATAGGAAACTACATTCGCAGAGTAAACGGGCATATCGTTGATGCCTGTTATGGCGGTATTGACGCGTTGCTGAACGCTGTTTCCAATAAAGTAGGGCGCAGCACCAAGTGCAACTATTGCTGCACCGGCGCCGAAAATAAGGGGCTTATTCATATTACAGTCCTTTGTGTTGTTGTGTTCCAGTGCCTTTTTTCAAGGCAGTTTCAGTGTGTCTTGAGTTTTATGTTTAGTAACTATTAAATATCAATGGGAATATAGCCACTGGCATTTGGGGTACCAAATAAGCGCGACGCTTGATGTACCTCATTCGGCAAGCTTGAATCGGGCTTAAATTTACCGCTCACTTTTATTTTCTTCATGTTAGGCGCCACAATGGCATCCATTGAAAGCCCTAACAGGTTCGGCTCTTGCACCACAATGCCAAAATCGTCGCCTTCACAGCGAAGCGTGGCAGAATAAGTGCCGAAATCAATAGGCCCTTGTGTTCCTGCTACAGTAGCGTTTAGCCAGTCGCCCTTACCACTCAATGTTAAGCACGTGGGCCCGAAAGCCAGTTCATTAAGCTGTAGCTTAAAGCGTCCGCCAGCGTTCACAGGAAGTGGCAAGCGTACTTTGGCAATAACGCGATCTACCGGTAAGTACAAAGTGAAATCTTCTGTTTTAACGCGTGTTTGGCTGAACAGCCCGGTGGTAATTGGGCCTTCAAACGCAATATCGTTTTTATCACGAATATTACCGCCTTTTACGTTTACATTAATTTTGCCTAACAGCATATAGAGTGGGTTAAGTTCCCACTTCACGTTGTTAATAGGTAAGCCATCCACCACAATGGTTTGAGCCTTTCCGCTAAACAACGTGCCGCTTACGTTAGCTACAGCAACGTTGCTTGGAAGATTAATACGTCCAAGTACGTGAACGGCGGGCATATACGCAATGGCAAACAGCAAAAAGGCAATAACACCGCCTATTACCCATGTAACTTTTAACTTCATGATCTACCTAACTGTAATCGGCGAATTTTTATATATCCAGCGTCATCGGCTTCTGCAATGTCGGCTTGAAGAATGACAACGCCCATGCTTTCCATAGACTGAAGCCACGCCAATACATCATTGAATGGCGCTTGATCTACCCACACTTGCAACTCAGCTCCCTGAGGCTGCATACGCGTAATGGCAATATTGTGTTTTGATGTTGTGCGGTTTACCGCCTGCGGTAACGAACCCGTTAAGCTGCTTTTGCCACCGCTGCTGCGACGCAATAACGCTGCCCGTGCGCCACTGTCTTTAACCCAAGTCAGCAAAGACTGTTGATTGTTTAAAAGCTTCTCTTGTTTGTCTAGCGCAGCATTAAGTGGAGACCAAATAGCAAAATAAAAGATAGCGATAACAACCATTACCGCCGACGCAATAACCAGCTTCTGCTCACGGTCAGTCAGCGCTTTAAATTTCTCTAGTAGTGCATTCATAGCGCGCTCCTAATCGATACTGTACCGACCACACCGTTATCGCGGTTGTTTATTGCGCCCTGCTCTACGGTAAAGCCTGCACTTTCCGCTGAGCGTTTAAATTGCTCTAGCGCCTCAAAATTTTTGCCTTGAGCCTGCATTCTTATTTCGGTACGTGACGCATCGAAACGCAGCGTTTGTGGTGTTACGTCGGTAGCGGCAAAAGCGGGAGAAAGCTGGTCTAGCATAACTAACAGCGTAGCATTGCCTCCGCCTTGCTCTAGCTTGGCTAATTCACCTTCAATGGCAAGACGTGCATTGCGATAGCCGCGAAGGTTAGGAAAGCCTGCTTTTACGGCTTGTTTAATTTCAGCACTCAGTGCTTCGTTTTGTGATTCAAGCTGATAAAGGGTAACGGTTTTATCGACAAGACTTGTGCTTAAGGCAATAACCGCAAGAATGGCGGCTACGCGCCACTGCATAAATTCACCCGAACGCTTGCGCTTTACTTTGTATTCACCCTGGCACAAGTTAAATCCGCCGCTCATCGCTTCTTTCGCAAGCACCTGCATTGGCAGCTCTAGTGGCGCCTCTGCTTCCTCTATATTAGGTAGTGAGCTTAAATCAATACCCGCAAAGTTGGTTACTGCAATGGGCGCTTCGTTTTGCGCGGTAAAGTGAGCCAGCGTGGGTAGAAGCCAGTCTTGCTCGCCTTGAACACCTTTAAACGCGTCTTGTCGAACTAATAGCTGATTTCCTAGTATTAACACCGACCAGCCACCTTCTGTTACTGGTACAGCTAGTACATCTGGAATTATGGTGTCGCAAAATAAGTTGGCGTCGCTAAGCCATTGCTGCCACTGCTGCATTTTTTCATGACTAACAATGGCTACTGCCTGTTCGTCACCTTGTTTTGGGCCTATGGCAAAAAACTGCTCGCTAATGTCGGTAGCAAGTTCGTCTTCCAGCATAAAGGGCAATGCCGACAGTACTTTTCGTCCTGCACGCGGCGGCAGTGTTACCCATTTAAGTAGTATTTCACTGCTAGGTGCAAGGGCAATAACAGCCCGTTGACCTGCGCGCTCGGTAAGAGAAGACAGAGCGTCTGCATCGGGTAATTCGCCAGAGGCAATAATTTCATTCTCTGTTTGCGAATACACCAGCCAGCTAATGGGATCGTGGTGGTTGGCGCCAAGGCGCACCAATAGTTGTTCCATCAATAGGTTCCCCCAAACTCGCGATTCACAATGCTTACAGCGTTATCTGTATTCACGTGAAACACGGTGGAAAGCTTAAAAGTTGCTTTGTTGTACTGTGTTTTTGTGTGCAACATAAAATACTCAGTTTTTACGTCGAACCAGTCTTGTCGCGTATTCGACATACTGAGTGCTTGAATACTTGGTTCGGCTAAAAAATCACCTTTGTCGTCCCAACCACTTGGTGGGCGACTATTAATCAAACTAGACGCTTGTTGTAAATCGAGCCCCGTAAGCCCTGCAAGCAGTGCGGCGTCTTCTGTTTCTAGCGTATTAACGTTAATTTTTAGTTCGCTATTGTCTGGTACTACACACACCAGTGGCATCAGCTCATTTATCCACTGTGGTGACGCACCGTTTATAATACGCAATTCACTTTTCGATGCCAGTGGTCCGTTAGCCGCAAGGTATGGAAATTCCCTTGATTCGTACTCACTGTCTTCGGCACCGTAAGCGCGCGTGTTGTCATCGTCGTCTACCCAGTCGGCAAGACTGTCGCGAAGTGTGTCTGCTGTGTAGTTATCAAGACCATCTATGTTGAGCGCGAGCAACATACCGTGAAAAGCTTCCATGGCCTCGGTGGTGATGTTACTGCTGTTTGCACTTTGATTCTGGTTTTGACCGCCGCTAACAATAGCATTTAAATTAAAGCACGATCGCATGTCTTCTAAATTGGCAATTAAGCCGCCATTTTCTAATGGATAGCGAAACTCTTGTGCCCAAGGTTGATCCAATGAAATGGCATTTGGGCTTTCTTTAACTAGACTTTGAATAGATTTACGGGCAAATGCTTCTGCTCCTAGTGCGTACCAATAAGCCTGGTTGTTGTCTTTTAGGTTCATGGTACGCTGCACTTGAAGCTGTAGCCGTGTACCCATTTCCGTAGCAAGTACGGCTACCAACGCCACAATCATAAGCACTATCATAAGCGCTACGCCGCGCTGTTTAGCCGGTGGAGATGATAGCGTTGATATGTTTTTCACCTGCATCATTGGCTTGAATCCGTTACTAGCGTGAATTCACGGCGAATTCGGCCAAAATCTTTACTGACGAACTCAATGGCAACGGCTCTGGGAAGACCGGTGCCCTTAAAGCTTTCGCTCCAGTTTATTTCTTTATTGCTTACTATGTTACTGGTGGTGTCTGTTGGTGCTACAAATTCAAATTTAAGGCTGTCTATATCTTCTAGCAAAACGCGTATTTTGGGCTCGTGACCAATTACGTTATCTACATAGTTGCTATAAAGGCGCTCTAATTTATTATCACGCAGACGGTATACAATAGGCTGCAGCGTACTTCTCGGTAGCATTAGCTGTGGGTTATGCCAGCCACCTCTTACTAAACCAATGCCGTCGTCGTCACTGTCGTCCATCTCGCCGCCGGCCAATACCACTTCTTGTTTTTCGCCGTTAACACGGGCTGCGCGAGGTACCGCTTGTTGAATATCACGCTCAATGGTTATCATGGCGCGCTGCAGTAGTTGCAGTTTGGCAAACCGTTCTTCAGAAATTTCATTGCTGTCAATTACGGTGGTAAGCAAACCCGTAGAGGCGAGGCCTATCAATGTGAAGATAGCCATAGCGATAAGAATTTCGATAAGCGTAAAGCCGCGCTGCATCTTCATTACTCTGTGGGCTTTGCAACAAACGTGGTGACCGAGGTTACCGTGCTGCCGTAGCTTTCATCTTCGCCCACGGCAACGGTAACGGCGCGTAAATCGTTGTCGTTGGTTTTGGTGACGGTTTGCTGCCAATACCAAGTGCGGTCGGCCATTTCCATGCTGCCCTTAAGGTTGTTTTTGGGCGGCCAAGTATTTTCTAACTGAAGTTGGTTCAAGCGATTGCTTGCTACCCAATTGGCGAACGTTACCGACTCTATTTGACCTACGCTAGATAAATGCTCGCCTGCCGCTTTTAAAATGGCGGTGCCGGTAAGTGCAAAAATAAGTAAGGCCACCATCACTTCAAGAAGCGTTAGGCCCTTTACTTTCGAAGGTAAGCCGGTGGGATACTTTGAGCGCATCATAATAACGGCGACTCCAATGGCCCTTCTAAGGTCAGCGGAGGCAGCTCCTGATTTTGAAGGCTGTAGTAAACCGGCTCTTCACCGTCGTCGCCTTCGTAGTTAAACGACAGCACAAAAGGCGTTATTTCACCGCTCGACATAATAAGGATTTGCGGTGGAGGCAGTTTCTTTTCTTCTTCGTTGCCTATTTCAACGCCGGCATCAGACACACTTAAGTTTTCGTCAAACAACTCTCTGTCGAACAGGCGGTCTTCAACGTCCCACGGTAAGTCGTCTAGGTTCAACTCGTAAGTGAAAGGTTCTGGCAGGGTGTAGGTACTGTAAATGTCTTCCTCGATGCGTTGCCATTCGTCTTCATCATCTAGGTAAACAAAGTAGTATTCGTTTTTTTGCTGTTCAAAACGTACACCAAGCTGCTGCTGATTAAGCACTGCAAAGTCGCTTGCCATATCCACAATAACTTGTAGCCGCTGCGCTTGGCTTTTAAGCAGGTCAGACTTACTGGCACCGAATGCGTTAAACATCACAAAGCCAGCAGCTAAACCAATTAGCAGCAGTACAAGCATGACTTCAAGTAGTGTGAAGCCTGCCTTTTTAGAGTGTGTACTGCCGCCGCGTAGCATAAATACTTAGTTTAGGTATTCGTTGATGTTCCAGTTACCAATATCGTCATCAGTACCTGGTTCGCCATCTGGGCCATTCGAAAAAATATCTACTACGCCTAATTCTCCTGGGCTAATTAGTGCGTAAGGGTTGCCCCACGGATCTTCTGGTAAGCGTTTAATAAAGCCACCTTCAGGGTAGTTACGTGGAATAGGGTCGATAGTTGGTAGGTTTACCAGCGCATCTAGGCCCTGTTCCGTTGTTGGAAAGCGGTTATTGCGAAGCTTGTACATTTCAAGCGCGCTTTCCATTTGCTGAATATCAACAGCGGCCTTTTTAAGCTGCGCTTCTTCTTGGTTACCCAAAATTTGCGGTGCAACCATAGACGCCATAATACCGATGATTAGAAGTACAACCATGACCTCAATCAAACTGAAACCAGAACTGCGATTTAGAGTTTTCATTAAATATTCACCATATTGTTCAATGCTAGAATTGGCTGCAATATTGCCATTACGATGAACAGAACAATACCTGCCATCGACACAATAAGTAAGGGTTCAAATACCTTAAGTGAGACACCAATAAGCGCTTCGAATTCCCTGTCTTGATTATCTGCAGCGCGCGACAGCATTTGCTGAAGCTCACCCGACTTTTCACCCGATGCAATCATGTGCATCATCATGGGTGGAAACATTTTTGTGTTGTCTAATGCGGCGCGAAGGCTACTACCTTCTTTCACGTTTATTGCGGCATCAGACACTTGGTTTTTAATGTGCTGGTTTTCCAATACGTCGCCCGATATGCGCATAGCTTCAAGTAGCGGCACAGCACTGGCACTTAAGATACTTAACGTGCGAGCAAAGCGTGCCGTATTAAGACCTTTAGACACTTTGCCAATTAAGGGAAGTTTTAAAAGCACGCGATGATAGCGCAACTTCATGTGTTTTTGCTGCAATACACGCTGAATAATAACCAGCAATATGCCAATGCCAAGCAGCATAAATAAGCCGTAGTCTTGTAGCCACGTACTTACTGAAATAAGGAACTGCGTAATGCCGGGAAGGTCTTGCCCCATATGGTCGAACTGCCCCACAATTTTTGGAACAACCACAGTAAGTAGCAATAACACTATGCCCATTGCAAAAAACAGCATTAGCGAGGGGTAAATCATGGCCTGAGTAATTTGGCTGCGAGTTTGTTGTCTACGCTCTGTGTAGTCGGCTAAGCGGTTCAATACCGTATCTAAGTGGCCAGACTTTTCACCGGCGGCAACCATAGCGCGATAAAGCTCGTCAAATACACTGGGGAATTCACCCAGTGAATCGGCTAGGCCGTGACCTTCTACTACTTTACTGCGCACAGCCATCATCATGTTTTTTTGTCTGGGCTTCTCACATTGTTCGGCAACGGCAAGCAGTGCTTCTTCAATGGGTAATGCCGACTCTACCAATGTAGCAAGCTGGCGTGTTAATAGCGCAAGGTCTGACGCAGAAATACGGGGTTTGAACAGTGAAAAGCTTAAGCCTTTGCTGTTTGATTGATTGCGCTCGGCAACTTGCTCCACTTCCAGTGGAATAAGCCCTTTTTCACGAAGCTGCTGACGCACTTGGCGAGGGTTATCACCCTCAAGCACACCGCTTGAATTTTTTCCGCGGGCATCAACCGCTTTATAAGCGAACGCCGCCATTTAGTCTTCCCTCGTTACTCGTAATACTTCTTCAAGTGAGGTTTCACCGGCAAGTACTTTGCTGCAACCGTCTTCACGAATGCTAGGGGTAGTTTGTCTGATATAGCGCTCGATAGCTTGCTCACCTACACCTTCGTGCATCATCTCACGCACTTTCTCATCAACCATCAATAGTTCATGAATACCTGTTCTTCCGCGATAGCCAGTTTGGTTACAGGCAGCGCAGCCGTGAGGTCTATAAATGGTGGTTTCGCTGGTGGCTGTTGGCCCTAGGATCTCTAGCTCAGAGGCATCTGGCGTGTGCGGCTGTTTACACTCTGGGCACAAGGTTCGAACAAGACGTTGCGATAGCACGGCAAGTAAACTTGAAGACAACAAGAAAGGCTCAATGCCCATATCTTCTAAACGGGTAATGGCACCTGCAGCGGTGTTGGTATGCAGCGTAGATAATACCAAGTGACCCGTTAAACTGGCCTGAACCGCAATTTGCGCAGTTTCAATATCACGGATCTCACCTACCATTACTACGTCGGGGTCTTGACGAAGGATAGCGCGAAGCCCGCGAGCAAAGGTCATATCTACACGGGGGTTAACCTGTGTTTGCCCTATGCCCGGTAAATCAAATTCAATGGGATCTTCAACGGTAAGAATGTTGCGGTCGCGGGAGTTTATTTCGGTTAATCCTGCATACAGCGTGGTACTTTTACCCGAGCCAGTAGGACCGGTTACCAAAATAATGCCGTGAGGCTTTCTAATTAAACTAGAGAAGTGGTTGCGGTTTTGCAGCGTCATGCCTAAATCTTCAAGATTTAAGCGTGCGTTGTTTTTATCAAGCAAACGCAGTACTACACGTTCTCCGTGGCTTGACGGCATGGTAGATACACGTACGTCTACTGCACGGCCTGCAATACGAAGCGTAATACGGCCATCTTGTGGTACGCGCTTTTCAGCAATATCCAGCTTCGCCATTACCTTTATACGCGACACCAGCATTGAAGATAGTTTGCGGTTAGGACGCAGAATTTCACGCAATACACCGTCTACACGAAAACGCACTACCAGCTGGTTTTCGAAGGTTTCGATGTGAATGTCCGAAGCTCCTTCTTTAATGGCTTCACCTAACATCGCATTAATCAGCTTGATGATAGGCGCATCGTCTTCACTGTCTAGCAAATCTTCGGTGTCAGGAAGGTCTTCGGCTAGTGCAAATAAATCACTCTCGTTACCAAGGTCTTCCATCAACTGCTTTGCTGCCGAGCTGTCACGTTGGAATGCGCTAGTTAGCAGGCTTTCAAATTCATCGGCAGGGATAGTTTTTGGTACAAAAGGCTCGCCGTAAAAACGACGTACTTCTGCAAACACATCAAAAGGAGTGTTTTCTGTGAAATACAGCACAGCAGGTGTTTCGTTCGTTTCCAACAGCACTTGATTGCGCTTTGCAAAACTAAACGACAGCTGTTTGGGGCCGGCTTCTGCCTCTGGCAAGCCAGCGTCTTCACCCATGGCTTCAAGCGCTTCTTCTTGCGCTTCTAAAGCCTGAGTAATTTGTTCGTCTTGCCCTGCCATATTAGTCGTTACCTTCTTCTTGTTTCTCTTTCTCTAGAAGGTACTCTTCAAACGATGGCGGTAGTGATAATGCATCATTCCACTCAGGCATGCTTGGCGTGTCGGTGAACGGCATTAACGAAACCCCTTCCTGCTGACGCTTAAGCTGTAGCGCACGCATGTAGTTGTACTTACGATGGCTTATTTCGTTGGTAGTTGCACCGTCGCGCACGATGGTAGGTTTAAGGAATACCATTAGGTTACGCTTACGCTTGCTGGTAGATGATGTCTTGAATAAGTGCCCAAGAATCGGAATGTCACCTAGTAACGGCACTTTTGACACACTTTCTTGTACGTCTTCATCAATTAGGCCACCAAGTACAATGGTGCCGCCGTCATCAACAATTACCGTGGTTTTAATTTCACGCTTGTTGATAGAAATATCTACTGATGTTGCACCGCTTACGCTTGATACTTCTTGTTCGATAAGCAGTTGTACCGCGTCGCCTTCGTTAATTTGTGGTGTAACTTTAAGCTTTATACCTACTTCTTGACGCTCTACCGTTTGGAACGGGTTAGAGTTATTTGCGCCAGTTGTAGTACCGGTAATAATTGGCACTTCCTGACCCACAATAAAGAAGGCTTCTTCGTTATCCATGGTCGTTAGGTGCGGAGTGGCAAGAATGTTCGAGTTAGTGTCGGTACTCACTGCTTGTACTACCGCGCCCCAACCATTTTCAATAATACCTGCAATCATACCGTTAGCGCCGCCAAGTAGGCTTGCTAGGTTAGTAAAATCGCCTTCAATAGTTTCAGTTGATTCAACAACTTCACCATTTGCAGTCACGTTAGTTCGGTTTACTTCGCGGTCTTCTGCCTGACGAAGCGCCACAGCTAATGAGCCCACAGGAATAACGCCGTTATTAAACTGCGTGCCACCACCGTCTTCCGATACCCACTGTACGCCAAGGGTTGCGCCATCGCCTTCAAATACTTCAACAATAATGGCTTCAACTTGTACTTGCGCACGGCGCACGTCTAGCTGGCGAACTACCTCTTCTAGTGAGCGCATCATATCTGGTTCTGCGGTAATTACGATGGCGTTAGAGTCTTCGTGTGCATCAATGCTGATTTCGCGGTTTGAACCCGAACGACGCGATGTGTTTGTACCACCTTGCTCTTCTGCTTGAATGCTGGCCGATACGCCTTGTAGAACCTGTACTAAGTCTTCAGCCTTGGCGTAGTTTAAGAACATAACGCGCGTGTTGCCGTTCGTTTCAAGTTCTTGGTCCATACGCTGAATAAGGTTAATCAGGCGCTGACGGGCTTTTACATCACCACTTACAATAACCGAGTTTGTTCGGTCGTCTGCAACTGCACGAGGCTCAGACTTACCACCTGTATTTGCTTTACCCTGCGACTTATTAATGCTGTCGATAATACGCACCATTTCAGATGCTGACGCATAGCGAAGTTTTACAATTTCTACTTCTTCGTCACCAGCACGGTCAACGCGTTCAATAATTTCTACTAAACGGTTTACTACCGCTGCGCGTCCAGTCAGCATCATTACGTTTGAAGGGTCGTGGCTTACTACATTACCGCCGCCGGCTTGGTCATTTAGCTGACGTAGAATAGGCGCAAGTTCACGCACTGGCACATTGTAAACGGGCACAACGCGAGTAATCATTTCATCGCCGTCACGTTTAGAGCCTTCAACAACAGGGATGTTTGATGTTTTTGCGTCTTTAGAGCGAACCACTTTCAAAATGCCGCTTGGCATTTCAACAACGGCAAAGTCGTAAACCTGTAGTACGTTTAAGAAAAACTGATAGTACTGGTCTTCATTCAGCATATCGTAGCTACGAACGCTAATTTTACCGCGAACGTTCGGGTCGACGATAATGGTGCGTTCAAGGTTTTTACCTACAATATTAATAAATTCATTAATGTCGGTATCTTTGAAGTTAGGCATGTACTCAGCAGCGGTTACTGAGAAACACAGAAGTGCTGTACACATTGCCGTGCCCAAGCGAGATAATATTTTTTGGCCAGTGCGCCTTTTCATTCTAACTTCCTTCATTTCCTAATCTGTCGATGCGCGGTGTAGTTGTTATATTCCGCTGCTTACTACCTATTACCTGTATTGCCAATTTATTTATTGTTCTATGACTCAGGTAAGTCTAGATACAGGGTAGTTAAGCTGTCATCTCTAATAATTGTTAATGCTATGGTTTGTGCACTTCGAAGCTCTGAAAGGGCTTCTTGCGATTGTTGTAGGTCTGTTAAGTCAAAACCATTAATTTGAGTAATTACATCGCCAGCTTGTAAACCTGCTGATTTAAACAGCTCAGGTTTTTGTCCGGGGCTAACCTGATAGCCAATGAGCTGGCCCTCGTTAGTCTTTGGCGAAATAGAAATAAAATCGGTGAAACTTGCTGGGCGCTCGCGAATGGCTGCGGTGGCCTCTAGCGCCTCATCGCTAAGCTCTCGAGCGTCTTCATCGTCATCCGTCGTTTCTTCTGGTTGTGGCTGCAATCGTGCAAGCTGCTCACGTCGACGATTCGCTTCTTCATAGTCGATACCGTCTAGCATTAATGTTTCGTTACGCACGCCGTTTCTAATGATTACGCGATCGTTATACACTTTTTGAAGCGTTGCGTTGGTGCCTTCAATTTTTTCACCAAGGCCATAAACTGCTTGGCTGCCGCTGTTTTCGATAATGGCAGTACCAGCCTCTGCTTCCGAGCTGGCTACAACACCGGTTAGCGTAAGGTTCAATCGGGTTTCTGGTGCATCAGTAACATCAACAACCGCTTCTACCTTTGGCTTGGCTGCTGCATTTCCAAATAAATTTAGCTGTTGTATTTTGCGTATGTCGCCCCCACTTTTGCCTGACGCAGAAGAAAGTGCTGGAGCACGCGTTACACTAGGTGTCGCAGACAGCTGTGGTTCAGGTATAATTTGCCACATTAACTTGGCGGCGAATGCGATTAAGTACAAGCTAAGCAGAACCACTACAAGCGTATGTAGCTGTTTTTGATGCTGGTTCAGAAAAACAACCAGAGATTGTGGGTTGGGTTTATTGAATGTCATGCTGCCACTTATGGTACTACTTATTATAATAAAGTGAATTTTTGGTTAACCGCGCTTTAGCAAAACCCATAATAGCCTAGTAAAGGTGGGGGTCACAACACTAAAGCTCCACCATTACGAAATTATTACATGAGCCAATCGGAAAGCAACAATACAACACAAAACGTCAGGCTGGACAAGTGGCTGTGGGCTGTAAGGTTCTTCAAAACCCGCGCAATAGCCAGAGATATGGTGCAGTCGGGGAAGGTTCAGTACAACGGCCAAAGGGCTAAACCTGGTAAGCATGTAGAGCTTAATGCCATGGTAAAAGTTCCGTCTGGTTGGGATTACCGTGAAATAAAGGTGCTAGGCTTAAGTGATAAGCGCTTAAGCGCACCGCTAGCGCAAGCACTTTATGAAGAAACCAGCGAAAGTGTAACAAAACGTGAAGAAAATCAGGCGGCAAGAAAAATGAACGCATTTCACAGCCCTAAGCCTGAAAAACGACCAGACAAAAAGCAACGAAGACAGATTATTAATTTTAAGCAGCAGTAACGTGTTGCAAGACAGGAATACCTATGAGCGATTTTGATAAATTACACCGCTTTCTATTTACTCAAGCAAACGTGCGCGGCGAACTAGTAAGGCTGAACGACAGCTTGAAGCAAATTGTGCATAGCTACGAGTACCCCGTTCAAATTCAAACGCTGCTTGGCGAAATGGCGGCTGCAACATCGCTGCTTACGGCAACGTTGAAGTTTAAAGGCGAAGTGTCTCTGCAAATTCAAAGTAAAGGCCCGGTAAGTTATGCAGTGATTAATGCAACACATGATCAAACCTTTCGCGGTGTTGCCCGCTGGGATGAATCGTTAGCTACGTTACCTGAAACATTCTCTGAATTGTTAACACAAGCGGTGTTGGTTATTACTATTACCCCAGATGAGGGCGAACGCTATCAGGGTGTTGTTGCGCTTGATAAACCAAGCCTGTCTGAATGTATTGAAAGTTACTTCGAGCAGTCAGAACAGCTTGCGACCAGCGTGCATTTATTAACTGATTTAAGCGATCCTGAAAATGCGAAAGCGTCAGGTGTGTTACTTCAGGTACTACCAACGGATGCCAGCGCCACTGATGTGTCGCAAGCAAATGAGTTTGCGCATATTACCAAGCTAACTGAAACATTAACGCAAGAAGAAATGTTCTCGCTATCGGTAGAAGATATTTTGTATCGTCTTTATCACCAAGAAGACGTTGAAGTTTATCCAGCAAAAGATGTGTCGTTTGCCTGTACGTGTTCGAAAGAGCGCAGCGCAGAGGCGTTGCGTCACGTAGAAAAAGCAGAGCTTCTTGCCATTATTGAAGAAGAAGGCGCAGTAAAAATGAATTGCCAATACTGTCATGCAGAATACCGCTTCGATAGCATTGACGTTGAAGCAATTCACAATGGCAACTTTGGTGCTCCGGCTTCAAATCAGTAGTGTTGAACCTGACAATTTAACGCTTAATAAACGCCAGTTTATCGGTAAGCTACTTCATCGGTAAGCAGAGCTCACGTTTATCGACAGGTAATAAATACGTGAACCGTTAATCATTCAAAGCACCTAGTTTGCAAAGGTAAACGTAGGTGCTTTTTTGTTTCTGAATTTTGCCAAGCGTGTGCTTTGTTTTGCTGTTTTAATGTAGCAGTTTTTAAGTAGAAGTTTCCGTCTAGCAGTTTTTACGCCTTTCCTCCGCTTCTTCTTGTAAGCCATAACACTTCACATTTGGTTGATTTTTAATCACTGGTAAGTGTTCAAACTATGTCTGCACGCAGTGTTTTCTTTTTATGAAAGTGAAGCTGAAAATTTTCAAAAAATATTACATGTTTTTTTATTAGGAAATTAAGCGATCAGGAATACGGCTTTTTGCTAAATTCATGAATGAATATGCAATGAAAAGGTTTGCTTTGTAATTAATTTACAATATTTATGAAAGTGGAGGGCGGTAAATAGTGGTTATATAATTTAAAAATGCGCCAAAGCCTTTGTTTACTTTACACTCTAGCGAGTGGTATTTTTTTGAAAGTGCTTTTGAAAAATTACGTATAGGGTGACAGGTATGACCGCAGCAGCTTCAAATCCAACCGAGCTAAATGTAGCTCCGTTGGTTAATCTTTCTAACGCAGAGCTCATCGAACGCGCGGTAAAACGCGGTGAAGGTGTGCTAGACAAAAACGGTGCATTGGTAGTTGAAACGGGCAAGCGCACGGGTCGTTCACCAAACGATCGTTTTATTGTTAAAGAGCCAACAACCGAGAACGACATTGATTGGGGCAAGGTGAACAAACCTTTCGACTCAGACAAGTTCGATGCGTTGTGGAGTCGTGTTGAAGCTTACCTCGCTACTCAAGAACACTTTATGTCTCACCTTCAAGTGGGCTCTGATGTAAATCACGCCTTACCGCTTGAAGTTCGCACGCAAACTGCGTGGCAGCATGTGTTTGCACGTAACCTATTTATCATTCCTGAACAGTGGAATGTAAATAATGAGCAACCATGGCAAATCCTAAATGTGCCTGGCTTTACTTGTGACCCAGAGCGCGACGGTACAAACAGTGACGGTACTGTAATCATCAACTTCGCTAAGAAGCGCGTACTGATTGCGGGTATGCGTTATGCGGGCGAAATGAAGAAAGCCATGTTCTCTGTACAAAACTTCCTACTTCCAGCAAAAGACGTTTTGCCTATGCACTGCTCGGCAAATGTGGGTGAAGAAGGTGACACTACGTTGTTTTTCGGCCTTTCAGGTACCGGTAAAACTACATTGTCTGCAGACCCTAAACGTTTCTTAATTGGTGACGATGAACACGGCTGGGCACCAGGCAGCGTATTTAACATTGAAGGCGGCTGCTATGCTAAATGTATCGACCTTTCACAAAAGAACGAGCCAGTAATTTGGAATGCTATTAAGTTCGGCACTATTTTGGAAAACGTAGTGCTAGATGAAACACGTACGCCAGACTACACCGATACATCACTTACGCAGAACTCACGTGCTGCTTACCCACTTGAGCATATTGAGAAACGTGTTGAAGAAAACCGTGGTGGCGAGCCTCGCTCTGTTGTTTTTTTAACTTGTGACGTAAGCGGCGTTCTACCACCGGTTTCGGTACTAAGCGAAGAAGCGGCAGCATATCACTTCCTTAGCGGCTATACCGCAAAAGTAGGTTCAACTGAAATTGGCTCTACAAGCGATATTGAATCAACGTTCTCTACATGCTTTGGTGCACCATTCTTCCCGCGCCCAGCAGGTGTTTACGCTGAGCTACTTATTAAGCGTGTGAAAGAATTTGGCGCTAAAGTTTACTTAGTAAATACCGGTTGGACTGGCGGTCCTTACGGAACAGGTAGTCGTTTCGATATTCCAACAACGCGTGCCATTATTGATGCAATTGTATCGGGTGAACTTGCTAACGTTGAAACACAGCACATCGACGCATTGAACCTTGACGTGCCAGTGGCTATTCCAGGCGTTGACAGCAACTTGCTTGTTCCGCAAAACACATGGGCAGACAAAGCGAAATACGAAGAATATGCAGCCAACTTGGTTAACGACTTCAAACAAAACTTTGAAAAATATGACGTTAGCGACGCTATCGTAAAAGCAGGTCCGGGTAACTAATTCGCTTTGAATTAGCTATCTGCCTGACTCTTCCCAACGTTCATCACGCTCAACGTGATTGATGTTTAGCCCGCGCTTATGTGCGGGCTTTTTTGTGCCTCTAAAACCTATGATTAAAGCCTGAAGCGTAGCTTGTTAACAAAATTAACATTATGAATACGTATGTTTATTTAAGTTGAGCGATGCACTGGCTATCATTCATCGTACATAAATGGGCTTTAATTAAGCGCGCTTCGTTATTTCAGTGCGCACCGCTCGAAGCATAAAAAGGTTTTAAGCATGATAGACAGGAAACAGCGTTTAGCACTTGCATGTGCTGGTTTGGCATTTTTTTCGGCTAGCACGCTAGCGGAAGTACAAACAGCAACACTTGAAAATGCAACGCTTACCATCGATACGGATACCAATGACTTTACGGTTAGGGCGCTGCATAACAACAGCTTTCAAGTAACCTACCTTACGGATAGTAAGGGTACACCTTACGCACATCTGCCTTCTATGGCACTTCCTGAGCAAACATTGAATGCGGTTTCAAAAAACATCGCGGGCGATATCGAGCTAGTAGAAACGGAAACCACCGTTACCCTTACATTCAATAACGTTGCTGCCCATGTCGATAAAGCGACTCATGCCATTAGCTACGCCGTAAACGGCAAAGTAGTAGCGAAAGAACAAGGTGGATTGAGCATTTCGGATAATGGTGTAAGCCTGTCTTTTACGTTAGATGAAAATGAAAAGCTGTATGGTGGCGGTCAGCGTGTTTTAGGCATGGATCGTCGTGGTCACAGCATGCCGTTATACAACAAAGCGCATTATGGCTACACCACGTCTTCAAACCAAATGTATTACGGTTTATCTGCAGTGATGTCGTCGAAAAATTACAGCGTTCTGTTTGATAACACCGCTTCTGGTACGTTAGACATTGGTAAAACTAACAGCGACGAATTACTGTTTAGCGCACAAGGCGGCCGCGCCAGCTACATTATGGTGTTGGGGGAGAGTCTGGAAGATACGGTAACTTCAACAGTAGCCGTGACGGGCAAGCAGCCACTTCCACCGCGTTGGTTACTGGGTAACTTTGCATCTCGCTTTGGCTACAAATCGCAGCAGCAGGTAATGGATGTTGTTGATCAATTTAACCGACAAGATATTCCTGTCGATGCTGTAGTACTAGACCTTTACTGGTTTGGTAAAGACATAAAAGGGCATATGGGGAATTTAAGCTGGGACAAAGAAGCATTCCCTGAGCCAGAAGCCATGATTGCAAGCCTTCGTGAGCAAGATGTAAAAACGGTATTGATTACCGAACCGTTCATTTTAACCACATCTAAGCAGTGGGATAGCGCAACCAGTGCAAATGCACTAGCCACTAAAGCCGATGGCACCCCTTACACGTTCGATTTTTATTTCGGTAATACCGGGCTAGTCGATGTGTTCAGTGAAAATGGACAAGACTGGTTTTGGCAATACTACGAAAAACTTGCTGCGCAAGGCGTAGCTGGTTGGTGGGGCGATTTAGGCGAGCCTGAAGTGCACCCAGACGATATTCAGCACATGTGGCAGTCGACAAAAGTAAGTGGTGCAGAAGTGCACAATGCTTATGGCCATCAGTGGGCTAAAACCGTGTATAACAACTTAACAGCGCTTCAGCCTAACACTCGCCCTTTTGTATTAATGCGCTCTGGCTTTTTGGGTAGCCAACGCTTTGGCATGGTGCCTTGGACGGGCGATGTTAGCAGAAGCTGGGGTGGATTGAAGCCACAGGTTGAACTGGCATTGCAGATGAGCGTGTTTGGTTTGGCTTATACCCATTCAGATTTAGGTGGCTTTGCAGGCGGAGAAACCTTCGATGCAGAGCTATATACAAGATGGTTACAGTTCGGTACGTTCTCGCCTGTTTTTAGGCCGCATGCGCAAGATAACATTGCGCCAGAGCCTATTTTCCACGCCGACCCTGTGAAGTCTATTGCTCGCGATTTTATAAAATTGCGCTACAAAATGTTGCCTTACAACTATTCACTGGCTATTGAAAATTCCCTTACTGGTATGCCGCTTATGCGCCCACTGGCAATAGCGTTTAATGAAGACAAATGGTTCGAAGACGCAAACAGTTATATGTGGGGTGATGCCTTTTTAGTGTCACCGGTTACCGAGCCAAACAAAAGCACGTGGCAAACTTCGCTGCCTGAAGGCGTATGGTTTGATTTCTTTTCACATACAAAATACCAAGGCGGACAAACGGTTAATTACCCGCTTACCCAAGAAAACTTCCCCGTTTGGGTGAAAGCAGGCGCTTTTGTTCCTATGGTTGAAAGCGTATCTCGTACCGAAGCATATTCAGCGAAGGCTTTCACTATGCACTATTGGCATGATGAAAGTGCAAGCGCATCGGAATACACGCTTTACGACGATGATGGCGTAAATCCAAACACAGTTGAAAAGGGGTTGTATTCTAAGCTTCAATTCAATGCGTCCAGCACGAAGAACGGCGTACTTGAACTTACTCTTCACAGTGACGGGAGTTATATTGGCATGCCGAAAACCCGTGAAGTGACTTATGTAGTGCACGGTTTGTCTAAAAAGCCGCGTTCGGCATCAGTTAATGATAAAGCTGCTGACATGCGTTGGGATGATGAGAAGAAAACACTTTCGGTCACAATCTCAAGTGATTACCAGCAAGAAGTGGTTGTTACACTGGCAAAGTAATCGGCTTTACGTGCGATTTCTGAGTATATTTCTACGTATAGCTTCAGTAACATAACGTCGGTTTCATAATCAGTACAAGGTGCGCTGTGCACCTTGTATCCATGCCATTCTCACCTTTTTTCGCAAAATAAAACGGAGCGTTAATGAGCCGACTTCCTGCCACTATTGTTATTTTTGCGGGCTTTTTCCTTATTGGGAAACTGTTTATTTTGTGGGGTATTCTGCTGCCCAACATTGCCACAGAATTAGCGATGTCTGAAATTGTAAGTGGTGCGCTGTTTTCTTTGTTTTCGGTTGGCATGATGTTAGGTGCTGTGCTTGGCGGTAAATATGCAAGCCGATTTGAGTTCATGCCATTACTAGCCAGCTTGTTTAGTATTAATACCCTGTTGCTGCTTATGGTATCGATGCTGAGTTCGTGGCAATGGTTTTTAGTGTTAGCTGTGTTTATTGGTGTTATTAGCTCCACCATTTTTACCATTGGCCATACACTTATAGCGCGAATGTACGCTGAAAAGCGCTTTACTATGATGGGGCTAATGGACTTCATGTTCAGCTTAGGCACGTTCGCAGCGTCGTTCTTTGTAACGCTGCTCTACCTTGTTGAAGAGAATTGGCGCCTGCCCATTCAAGTGCTTGCTGGCGTTATGTTGGTACTGTCTTGCTATGCGTTTATTGCAGCACGCTCTCAGGCCAAAGTACTTAAAGGACAGCCTAAAGCGCCAAAGCAAACACTGGCTTTTGGCGTTATTATCAAGCAGCCCGTTTTTATGTTTTTGGCGCTGCTAAGTTTTGGCTACGGCGCGGTGGAATTTGGTAACGCAAACTGGTTTGTAAGCTATGCACAAAACGGTATTGGTTTTACGGGTGAACAGTCGCGCAACCTGTTAGCGTGTTTTACCGCAGGCATGGTAATAAGTCGCCTTACCTTCGCTTTTTTACTGCGTTTTGTGTCGGTGCATCGCTTAATGTTATTAATGGCAACCATGTCATTTGCTGGCGTATTTGCGCTTAAGCTTATGCCCAGTCTATACGGCATTGGTGCGGGTAATTTATTGTTAGGTTTGGGGCTAGGTGGGTTATTTCCATTAGCACTGTCGGCGGCAATGAATATCGATAGCGACAATGGGCCGGTTCTATCAGGCATTGCTATTATTGGCAATTCTACGGGTGTTCAGGTGTCTTCATTTTCAACCGGGCTGTGGGCCAACTTCGTACCGCTTTCCACCGCTTTTTGGGTAATTCCCGTTGGTGGATGTTTGCTATGGCTAGCAACCTACGGCTACAGCAGAAAAATAAAGCAGCAAATTCAGGCTTAAACTAACGGCTAACTTTACTAGTTGGGAAGGTCTTTAAAGGGCGAGAAGGGAATATAGAACTCGGCTACAAGACCTTGTTGAGGGTGATTTCGAAGGGTTACTTCACCGTCGTGTGCTTCAATTATTCGTCGAATGATGGCAAGCCCCAACCCTGAGCCTGATGAATTTCGGGCTTTATCGCCCTGTGCAAACGGCATAAACACGTTGTTCAATTCGTCTTGTGGAATACCTGGCCCAAAATCGCGCACTTTGCAGTACACACGCTTTTCGTGACGGTTATAAAAGCTACTTATTGCAATGTCGTCCGAGCCATACTTAAAGGCATTTTCAATCAAATTGTCTATTACCCGTTTCATGGCAATACGACGCAGTGGTAGCGGTGGTATGGCATTTAGCTTAAGCTCAATATGGTGCTTTTCGTCAAGATGACGCGCTTGAACTAGTTCAGCAATAATCGCGTTAAGGTCGGTTTCTTGAGTTACTTCTTCGGTATCATAGCGCGCATAATCAATAAACTGGTCGATTATGGCGTTCATATCTTCAATATCTTTAACAATGCCGTCTTTTATCCAGTCTTGATCTTCCGGCAGCATTTCAGACGCTAGACGAATTCGCGTCAATGGCGTGCGCAAATCGTGAGAAATACCCGCAGTCATAATATTACGGTCGTTTTCTAATTGTTTGATGCCTTGGTTCATTCGATTAAACGCGCGTGTAACCTGAATCATCTCTGTACTGCCCTGTTCACGCAACGGCGCAGGATGTTCACCTTTACCCACAGAGATAGCTGCCTTCTGCAACGCCTTCAGTGGACGGGTCATGCGCCTTACAAACAGCCAGCCACCGGCAACACTTAAGATACCAATTACCATCAGGTACATAGTAAGTGGTGAAATGTTGGCTTCGTTTAACCCAAGTATGGGAATGGAAATCCAGGTGTCGGGATACCGGTTTAACGATATCCAAACAATATACGGGGCGCTTTCGTCGCTAGCTTGCGTGGCAGTACTAATTCGTACGTCTGCCAGTTGATTTAATTGCTTACTTACCTGCGATGAAATGAAGCCGTAGTACACCGCCGTTTCAAGGCCATTCTTACGCGCTACGCTTTCATCAAACACCGATACTTGGGTTTTCTGAAAGTATTCGTCACGGGTTTTTTGGTTGGTGACAAGCAGATCGTTAGCCAGCACCGCTTTTACCTGTGTGGCAAGCAGACTATTTATTTGCTGATAGCTTGGTTGAATAAAGTAGGTAACAACAGAAACGTAAGACACAATTTGGTTTATCAGCAGCAAGATGCCAATAAGCATTACGGTTTGCCCAAACGCACTCTTTGGAATTAAGCGCATGGCAAACCTTCAGACAAAATCGTGCTGATAAACTGAAAGTGCATTGTGAAGCTAAACTTGTTCGCCGTCAGGCACAAATACGTAGCCTAAACCCCATACGGTTTGTATATAACGAGGGTTAGCAGGATCTGCCTCTAGCATGCGGCGCAAACGTGAAACCTGCACGTCTATGCTGCGCTCAAGTGCACTGTAGTCACGCCCCCTTGCTAGGTTCATGAGTTTGTCACGAGACAATGGCTCGCGAGGGTGTGTTACAAGCGACTTTAATACCGCAAACTCACCGCTGGTTAACGTAAGCGGCTTATCAGCTGCTGTCATTTCGCGGGTAGCAAGGTTAAGTTTGAAGTCGCCAAACTCAATAACCTGCACATCTTTAGACGGAGCGCCAGGCGCTTCAGAGCTGCGACGACGCAATACGGCTTTCGCTCTCGCTAATAACTCTCTTGGGTTAAACGGTTTGGGTAGGTAGTCATCTGCGCCCATTTCAAGGCCAATGATACGATCTACTTCGTCGCCTTTTGCAGTAAGCATGATGATGGGCATATCGTTTTCAGACTGGCGAAGTCGACGACAAATAGAAAGTCCGTCTTCGCCTGGCAGCATAAGATCTAACACCATAAGATGAAAATTCTCGCGCTCTAACAATCTGTCCATCTGCTCTGCATTAGCGGCACTGCGAACCTGATAACCTTGCTCTAATAAATAGCGCTCTAATAGGCTACGAAGACGCATATCGTCATCCACAACGAGAATTTTTGAGGTTTCCTGACCCATACTCATACCTTTTGAAATACTTTTTCTTTCACTATAACCACAAGGTGAGAAATACAAAAGAGAGAAAACGTAAAAGGTGTGTAGTGATTGTTACAAATAGTGTCTATTGAATAAAATCAACCCGTTATTAGCTTAAGCGCTAGCCGCTATTTTTAAAAAGAGCGGCCTGAACAGCGCCTTAGCAATAACTGTTTTCTATTTGAACGTTAGAACATTAAGGGCTTTTGTATCGGCTTCACCGCGTAAGGTTGAAAGATATAACGATGTTATTGCATCTATTCCATTAACGTGTTGTTCAAAGAAGGTATCGTTAAGTTGGGTAGCGAACCTTTGCCATGCATTTGCGTACTTCGCCAAAAATGCCTGGTGCCCCCATTCACTTTGGCGCAGCTTAACGCGTGCAGGTGCAAAGAAAATTTCGGCATCTAATGCTTTTGGGTTTGGTTTTTCTTGGGCTTTCCAGTCTGTGGCCCCAATCAGCGTAACCTTTGCTAGCTTTTCACCTAGCACGTCAGTAAGTGCGTTTATAAGCGCGCCGTTTGCCGCGAAGTCTAATAACCAATATTGCTCAGCGTTTGAAAGTGCTGCAACATCTTCATAGCTCAGTACGTCATCGTAGCAGTTTGATGCCTTTACCATGTCTACATTACTTGTAGAAGTAAGACCAATAACGCGATAGTTGGCACCGCGCTGTGCCTTTTGATCTTTAAGTAACTGTGCGGTACCCAGCGCGGTTTTACTTGAAGCGCTAGAGAGTAACAAGGATTCACCGGTCGAGGTATCGGCCACAAAGTCGTCTAACACGAACGAGGTCATATACAGCGGTCTAAAGTTTAACTGCCAGGCTTCTCTAGATGGGTTGTAGCCTGGGTCGTTAGCACAGCGAAGATATTGGTCGTATACGGGGCTTATGCTTTTTCGTTTTTCGTGAATGTCGCTAAAGCCATGGTCGGCAACTTTGCCAGCTTTTATTATCCAATGGCTTGCCATCGGCAAATAGCCAAACACTTTTTCACCTTCTTTAACATCTGCATGGCGGCTTGCTTTAACCGTGGCAAAGCCCCACACAGGCACTATGCCAAAGCCAACTTCTTCGGTGGGAAAAAAGCCCCAATATCCCATTTTAAAACCCAGCGCGGCATAGGTAATGTTGTTCGCAGAAAAACCAAAACTGTCGGTTTCTAGCAAAACCTCATCCTCTAGCAACTGCGTTGCATCAAAAGTGGTTTGCACGGTTTTTGTTTGGCTAAGGTTTTCTTGGTTTACCCAAATTTGTTGGCTGGTAAATGTTGTCATACAGTGTGCTTCCTTGGTTCTTTCCCACTAGACTGAACCAGTTACATACACAATACGACTTACAGTTGTAAATATATTGTTATAGTAAAAATGTATAGTGCAAGACATTAAAGAGCGAAGAATGCATAGCTCTAGAAATATGTAGTGCTAAAAATGCGTAGCGCTAAAAGTACACTGTGAAAAATGTATATTTAGGAAATAAACGCGCTACTCGTCGGTGCTTAACCAGTCCATCTGATGGCCTGCTCTGCGCTTCTTATTAAGAATATCCTCAAGCAGCGGAGACAGAATTAGCTCCATGGCTAAGCCCATTTTTCCACCTGGCACCACCAATGTGTTGATGCGCGACATAAAGGCGCCGTCGATCATTTTCAATAAATACGGGTAGTCGACGTTTTTCATTTCACGTCTAAAGCGCACCACTACGAAGCTTTCGTCTTGAGTAGGAATTTCGCGGGCACTAAATGGGTTTGAAGTGTCTACAGTTGGTACACGCTGAAAGTTAACGTGAGTGCGTGAAAACTGCGGCGTAATATAATGGAAGTAGTCGTCAAGGCCACGAACGATACTGCTCATTACCGCTTCGCGAGAATGCCCGCGGTCGGTAGTGTCGCGCACAATCTTTTGGATCCACTCTAAGTTTACGATTGGCACCATGCCTACCAATAGGTCTACATGTTTGGCTACATCGTTTTCTTCTGTTTTAACGCCGCCATGCAGGCCTTCATAAAATAAAAGGTCTGTATTTTGAGGCAGGTCTTGCCATGGCGTGAAGGTACCCGGCATTTGATTAAACGGTACAGCTTCATCAAACGTATGCAGGTATTGTCTAAATTGGCCCGTTCCAGAGCTACCATATTCTCTGAAAAGTGATTCGAGTAACTCAAAGTCATTGGCCTTGGGGCCAAAATAACTGATATGTCTGCCTTGTTCTTGGGCTTTACGAATTTCAACTTCCATTTCAGGGCGCGTAAAGCGATGGAAGCTGTCACCGCCCACCACTGCTGCATTCACATTTAAGTTTCTGAAAATGTGGCGAATGGCGTTGGTTGTGGTAGTGGTACCCGCACCAGAAGAACCTGTTATTGCAATAATAGGATGTTTTACAGACATAGGGATTCTTGTTGGGAATGACGGGTACTAGTTATAAGCTGATGTGAGATAAGAATCAAGGGGAGTGAAGTTAGCTAAGGAGTCACAAAAGTTGCAACTCCTGATTGGCTGCTTGCACCTAGAGGTGCATTTTCGAACGACTTACCCAGTTATTCCGCGTCATCTTCCTGTGCATTTGCGTCAAGTTTGTCTAGTGAGCCAAGTTTATTAAAGCTAATCATGTCACGCAGTTCTTTACCGTACTCGTCTCCACGCTCAGAGTATTTGTTGAGGCCATAGCTTAATGCAACGCCAGTAATCACTTCTCCTTTCTGGCGAAGGTTCTGTCGAATATTACGTAAGGGTTTGTAAGCATCATGGGTATTCAAATTTAACATGTAGCTTTCTACAGAATCGGCAGGCGAGCGAAAATCTGCCACTTCATGGGTTTTATTGGTGTCTCGTGATTTAGGCACAATTCCGCAGCCTTTGGTAAAGCACCACTGGCCAAAAAAGTTGTTGCCTTGTTTAGCGAATCGAGATGTACCCCATGCACTCTCGTTAGCCGCTTGTGCTATCGCTAATGACACCGGAATAATATCAGCACGGCGTAATAAAATCGTACAGGCTGACTCTTGTTCTAGTTCATCATCTTCAATACGGAATTTTGTTATAAATTCGTCTAGCTGGTTTGTTTTATCGGCGTCACATGCGCTTTCAATTTGCTGTCGGTCAGCTGCGAATTCTTTGTTTAGATCTACAACGATAGGGGTGAAGTATTCAAAGAATGCGGCTTTTCTGTCGGGGCCAGCGGTGTAAGCAGTAAAGTCTGGCGCTGGCTCTTTAGCGAAAAATGCAAACCACGACACAACAATGGCCACTAACACTATCGCAACTGCCACAAAGGCTTTGCTATTTAACATCAGGTGATACCTCTCTATTTGTATGAATTTCTCGCCTGACACAGCGAATTACCTGAACTCATGCTTATTAAACATACATGGTCTAAAACACACTGCAAACTTTGGGGTGGCTAGAAAGGTTAAACTTATCTAATAAAGGCGTTGGCTACATGCCATTTCTAATACGGCGCCTGAGCTGTAAAGGTAAACACTCAGCAAAAACACTAGAACTTGATTCTAGGCTATAAATCAGCTTTTGAGCAACTGTGCGCAGTTTAGTTAATTGATAAGAATATTGCGGTAGGCTTAATAAGAAATTACTTAGATGTAGAAAATTACATGGTGAACGCAGCGTTGTGCTGCGTTCACTGGACTAAGTGATAGGTACTTAGCTTTGTCTTGTTAGCTCTTACTGTGCATTCGCCTCGCGGGCAATGGCTCGATATGCAATATCGTTGCGGAAGTAAACGTCTTTAAACTGAATGGTTTTAAGCAACTCGTACGCTTTTTGCTGCGCTTCAGTTACGCTATTACCTAGTGCTGTGGCACATAAAACACGACCGCCCGCAGTCACTACTTTTCCGTCTTTAAGCGCTGTACCCGCGTGGAAAACTTTACCTTCAAGTTTTTCTGCTTCTTCAAAGCCGGTAATTTCGTCGCCTTTTTCGTAGCTGCCCGGATAGCCGCCCGCGGCTAGTACAACGCCTACGGCTGCTCTATCGTCAAAAGCAATGGTTTTACCTGCTAGCTCACCTTTACAGGCTGCTTGGCAAAGCGGTACTAAATCAGACTGAAGGCGAAGCATAATGGGCTGTGTTTCTGGGTCGCCAAAGCGGCAGTTGTATTCAATAACCTTCGGTGTACCGTCAGCCATTATCATTAGGCCTGCGTACAAGAAGCCTACATAGTCGTTGCCTTCAGATGCCATGCCGTTAACGGTTGGCATAATCACTTCATCCATAATACGGTTATGAATGTCTGGTGTAACTACAGGTGCCGGTGAATAGGCGCCCATGCCGCCTGTATTTGGTCCTTTGTCGCCATCTGCAGCACGTTTATGGTCTTGGCTGGTGGCGAAGGGTAGAACGTTTTTACCGTCTACCATCACGATGAATGATGCTTCTTCACCATCTAAGAATTCTTCAATAACAACACGGCTGCCTGCTTCACCAAACGCGTTGCCTGCCAGCATGTCTTTAATTGCGTCTTCGGCTTCTTCAAGGGTCATGGCAACAATTACGCCTTTACCTGCGGCAAGGCCATCAGCTTTAACCACAATAGGCGCGCCTTTTTCGCGTACATAGGCAATGGCAGGGTCTATCTCGGTAAAGTTCTGATATTCGGCAGTAGGAATATTGTGGCGTGCTAGAAAGTCTTTAGTGAAAGCTTTCGAGCCTTCAAGCTGCGCAGCGGCTTGTGTAGGCCCGAAAATCATTAAACCTTCATTAACGAACGCATCTACAACACCTGCAACTAGCGGCGCTTCAGGACCAACAATGGTCAGTTCAACGTTGTTTTGTTTAGCAAAAGAAACTAGCCCAGCAATATCGTTAACATCAATTGCTACGTTCTCTAGCTTTGCTTCCGTTGCAGTGCCTGCATTACCCGGCGCTACAAAAACTGTTGATACATCAGAAGACTGCGCAGCTTTGAAAGCCAGCGCGTGTTCGCGGCCACCGCCGCCAATTACAAGTACGTTCATTAACTGTTCCGTTTTGTGTGTTATTTGTTAGGTTTTATAAATTTTAGTGTCATGCGATTACTCTCGCCAATCGCCATGTACTTTTCGCGGTCTTGGTCATCTAACGCTAAACGTGGTGGCAGTGTCCATACACCTTTAGGGTGGTCTGCACTGTCCATTGGGTTTGCGTTAACATCGCTGCTGGCTTCTAATACAAAGCCTGCTTTTTCAGCTGCTGCAACTACATAGCTGCGCTTCATATAACCGCTTTTCTGCATTGCATCGTTTTCAGCGCTTTCCGGAAGCTCGTGCTCTACTACACCCAATACACCACCTGGCTTAAGTGCTGTGAAGAACGCGCCAAACGCATTGTCGATGCCTTCATCGCCTTCGCGCATGTACCAGTTGTGTACGTTTCGGAAAGTAAGCACCATATCAGCCGTGCCAGCGTCAATGATATCTAATGCCTTGGTTGGGTGAAAAGCAGTAACGGTAGCGCCTTGGTATTTTTCACCTGCTTCGGTTTTCTTTTTAAAGGCCGCTAGCGCTTTTTTATAGTACTCGTTAGAGTTTTCATCTACATAGAAGTGTGCCGCAACATATTTACCGCTTTCTTTTACTACAGGGTAAAGAATGTCGGTATACCAACCACCACCTGGAGACACTTCAACTACCGTCATATCTGGCTGAAGGCCAAAGAAGCGCAGCGTTTGTTGAGGGTTGCGGTATTCGTCACGGGCTTTTGCTTTAGATGTACGCAGGTCGCTCATGGCGGCGTCTGAAATAGCATCGGCAGTGGCAAAGCCTGATGACATACCAAGTGTAGCGGCTAACACGAATTGGGCTAACTTCTTCATTTTTATTTCCTTTCTGTCGTAGGTGTTGTCAATTGTGATAACAGTATTACTACAATTTACTGTAGGACAGATCAAGCCTACCAGTTAACCATGACAGTCACTCTACACCCCAACAGAATAAATCGTATCTTTATCGCTTTAGGTTTGAGGCGTTTTAAGGACGCTTATGTATATAGCCCTTTGAACAGGGATATTGTAACAAGCGCCTTCGATAAAACACTTTCAATAAAACACCTCTATGGCATTGGCGCCGCAGAGGTGTTTCATTTGCGTGCTTTCGCACGCAAAGCGATAACGTACAATTAGTGACGGAAGTGGCGCATGCCTGTGAACACCATAGCAATACCGTGTTCATCAGCGGCATCAATGACTTCTTGATCGCGCATTGAGCCACCAGGCTGAATTACCGCTTTAATACCGGCTTCAGCCGCAGCGTCGATACCGTCGCGGAATGGGAAGAATGCGTCAGACGCCATTACAGAGCCTGCTACTTCTAAGTTTTCATCAGCTGCTTTAATGCCCGCAATTTTCGCAGAGTAAACGCGGCTCATTTGGCCAGCGCCAACCCCTACCGTCATGCCATCTTTGCAGTAAACAATGGCATTAGACTTCACATATTTTGCTACTTTCCAGCAGAACATAAGGTCACGCAGTTCGTCTTCGCTTGGCTTGCGCTTAGTCACAACTTCTAGGTCTTCCATTTCAACCATGCCGAAGTCGCGCTCTTGCACTAGTAGCCCGCCGTTTACGCGTTTGAAGTCATAGCCTTCAGTAAGTTGACCTGCCCAGTCGCCACAGGCAAGAAGACGCACGTTTTTCTTCGCGCTAACCACTTCTTTCGCTTCATCGCTAACCGTAGGAGCAATAATCACTTCAACGAATTGACGGTCAACAATAGCTTGTGCAGTTTTCGCGTCTAGTTCGCGGTTAAACGCAATAATGCCACCAAATGCTGATGTTGGGTCGGTTTTAAAAGCGCGGTCGTAGGCACTTAGAATGTCGTCGCCAATAGCAACACCACAAGGGTTAGCGTGCTTTACGATAACGCATGCTGGCTGTTCGAACTCTTTAACGCATTCAAGCGCGGCATCGGTGTCGGCAATGTTGTTAAAAGATAGTTCTTTACCCTGAAGCTGTGTTGCTGTGGCAACAGACGCTTCTTGAATGTTGTTTTCAACATAAAACGCTGCTTCTTGGTGGCTATTCTCACCGTAGCGAAGGTCTTGCTTCTTGGTAAGCTGCATGTTGTACGTACGCGGAAATTCACTGTGTACGTGATCTGCATCAGCTTCGCAGCCCGTGCTGTCTAAACGCGCACCAAAGTAGTTTGCAATCATGCCGTCGTATTCAGCAGTGTGTTCAAATGCTTTGATGGCTAAATCAAAGCGTGTGCTGTAAGACAAAGAGCCGTTGTTGTCGTTCATTTCTGCAAGCACGCGAGAGTAGTCAGACGCATTTACCACAATGGTAACGTCTTTATGGTTTTTCGCTGCTGCACGCACCATTGTTGGTCCACCGATATCGATATTTTCAATAGCGTCTTCTAGCGTGCAGTCTTCGTTGGCTACTGTGGCGGCAAATGGATAAAGATTTACCACCACCAAGTCGATTGGTGCGATGTTGTTTTCTTCCATTACTGCTTCATCAACGCCGCGACGAGCAAGAATGCCACCGTGAATTTTCGGGTGAAGTGTTTTTACACGTCCAGCCATAATTTCTGGGTGACCTGTGTGATCAGAGACTTCTTTAACAGGTAAGCCAGCATCAGCCAGTAATTTCGCAGTACCGCCCGTCGACAGAAGCTCTACGCCAGCGTTATGCAGCGCTGTCGCGAAATCGAGGATACCAGTTTTGTCAGAGACACTAAGGAGAGCACGTTTTATAGGTTTTGGAGTTTGCATAAATTTTAAGTTTCTAATGTTGTAGTGTTGAAACAAAAAGAGCACCGTGTGGTGCTCTTTGGAGGGCAAAGCCCTTGGAATCTTAGTTCATGCCGTATTGCTTTAGCTTCTTGCGAAGTGTGCCACGGTTGATGCCCATCATGATGGCCGCGCGGGTTTGGTTGCCGCGTGTGTAAGTCATGACTTCTTCTAGCAGCGGCGCTTCAACTTCTGCCAATACCATTTCGTAAAGGTTATCGATGTTAGCGTTGTCCAGTTGCTTTAGGTACTTGTTAACCGCTTGCTTTACAGAATCACGCAGTGGCTTTTGCGCTTGCGTTTGTGAAGGCGTAGTTACTGTAGTAGTAAAAGGTGAAGTCACGTTTTGATCGAACATAATACTGTGTTGCTCTTAAGTTAGTCATCACTATGCTGCAGGAGAAATCTGTCGGGTTTCTCGTGTTTGCAGCGCTTGAAAATATGCATTAAGTGCTTCGAGTTGCTCATTTGCATCATCGATAGCGTTAAACGTTTTACGAAACTGACGGTCCGTATCATGTTCCGAAAGGTACCAGCCCACGTGCTTACGGGCTATTCTTACACCAGAGATGTCACCGTAAAAATTCTGCACATTTGTTACATGCTCATACAAAATTTCATACTGCTCTGACAACGGAGGTGGTGCTAGGTTCTCGCCCGTTTCAAGATAGTGTTGAATTTGGTTAAAAATCCAAGGTCTACCCTGCGCGCCGCGGCCTATCATCACACCATTTGCTCCGGTGTAATCTAATACCTTTTGTGCTTTTTCAGGAGAAGTAATATCGCCATTTGCAATGACAGGAATTGATATTGCTGCCTTTATCTTGCGAATGGTGTCGTACTCCGCTTCTCCTTTATACATACATGCTCGCGTTCTACCGTGAACAGCAAGCGACTGTATGCCGTTTTGCTCTGCAATGCGGGCAATTTCAATCCCATTGCGGTTTTCTGGGTTCCAGCCGGTACGAATTTTCAGTGTTACAGGAACATCAACCGCATTTACAACGGCTTTGATTATCGCTTCCACTGTGTCTGGGTATTGAAGCAATGCAGAACCTGCAAGCTTCTTATTAACCTTCTTAGCAGGGCAACCCATGTTGATATCGATGATTTGCGCACCATTCTCAACATTGAACTGCGCCGCTTGAGCCATAAGCTCAGGATCGGCCCCAGCAATTTGTACAGAGCGAATACCTTCTTCGCCTTCATGATTCATTCGAGCTTGAGACTTCGCGGTGTTCCACACTTTCGGATTACTTGAAAGCATTTCTGATACCACAAGCCCTGCACCTAAGCGCTTACAAAGTTGGCGAAAAGGCCTGTCTGTTACGCCAGCCATGGGAGCCAACATCAAATTGTTCTCTAACGCATATGGTCCAATTTGTATTGAGTTTTGCATGGTTTGTCGTATAGCTCTTTATCTAAAACTGCACAGAAAATATACACCCGGCTAAAACGGGGCGCTAAGTGTACGCGTTTTCGCAATGCTTGAAAAGGCTAAAAATCACACAAAATTTCACTAAGTGCTCTTGACAGTGAAAAAAAACTGTCACATTAAAGAGCTAAGGCTGTTTTCTTGTGTGAAATTTAATCGAAAGTCTTACAGCCCCCGAATTAAAAGGGCTGTAATGTGAAAAATATTAACAATTTGTTAGTGCTTTTTTCCCGACACCCGTGCCCATTCTCCATCAATGGCACTTGGCTCAAGGTCAATATCTTGTTTATAGGCGCTTTCAATACTGTTTACTTGTTCGGCTAAAATACCCGACAGCACAAGAAGACCGTCTTTTTTACAGTATCCAGTAATAATACTTTGCAGTTCTAAAAGTGGGCCCGATAGAATATTGGCCATCACAACGTCGGCTTCTAGGGATGGTTGGTTTTCTGGTAGGTATACGTCTAAACGGTCTTCTACACCGTTTCGGCGTGCGTTTTCTTCGGTGGCCTGAAGCGCTTGTGGGTCGATATCGATACCAATAACGCGTTTCGCTCCAAGTTTCAGGGCTGCAAGTGCAAGAATGCCCGAGCCACAGCCGAAATCCACAACGGTTTTACCCGTCATATCAATGCCATCAAGCCAGCGAAGACAAAGTGCTGTGGTGGGGTGTGTTCCAGTGCCAAAAGCAAGCCCTGGGTCTAGCATCACGTTTACTGCAGTAGGGTCTGGAACGTCCCGCCAGCTTGGGCATATCCAAAGACGCTCACCGAACTGCATTGGATGAAAGTTATCCATCCATTCGCGTTCCCAGTCTTTGTCTTCTAGTGGCTCTAGCTTGTATTTAAAATCTTTGCCTAATACCTTGGCTTTACCCAAACGCGCAAGAATGCCTTTCATGTCAGCATCGGCTTCAAACAAACCCACTACCTGCGTATCTGGCCATAACAATACTTCGCCGGGCTTTGGCTCGTACATGGGGGTATCTTTTGCGTCAACATAAGTTACTGCTTGTGACCCATTCGCAGTCATCATGTCGCCAATTGCTTCAGCAGTTTCAGACGTTGTGTTAATTCGTAATTGTAGCCAAGCCATAATGTTCTATTACTAAGGTATTTTCTCTATTGTACAACTGGTGGCATTTAAACAAAATGCAGCAATGCAAATTAAACAGTTCAGCTATTGCCTGATACTGACAAATATCTATGCGCAAATTGGCAATCATCTATGAGTGAGTGGCCTTATCGCAAAGGGTTAGCAAACTAGCCTTTTGTATGCTGGTTAATTAAATAAAAAGCATTATAGTCATACTATAAAACGCTGCTTACGAAGAAGGCACATTACACTTATGCGCATAGCCGCTTTATTTACAGTCTTACTGTACTCATTCATCGCTTCATCTGAACAATTAGATGTGGTGGTTGGATGGGACAAACCGCCTTATGTTATGTCAGCCGATCATTCTGGTTTTGAATTAGAGCTGACTCGTGCCATTTTGAAAGAGTTAGGGCACGAACTGTCTCCCATTTATGTCCCTTTCGGGCGCACCGCTCGCTTACTTAAAGACAACGCTGTTGATATTGCTTTAACCCTAAATAAAGCGCACAAGGTGTCGGCTGATATTCTTAGCGACCCCTATGTGGTGTATCAAAATGTTGTTGTTACCCGTGAAGATAGAAATATCGCTGTTAGCGACTTAGCCAGCTTAAGAGGAAAAAGCATCATTGCCTTTCAAACTGCTAAAAATGTGCTTGGTAAGGAATATGGCAATACCCTTGCGTCACAACCGAATTATCTCGAAATGGCAAGGCAAGACAGGCAAGTGAACATGTTAATGTTGGGAAGCGTAGATGCGGTGATTATGGATAGAAACATATTTAGCTACTTTAAAGCGCAAAATGACGCCTATGCTGATGATGCAGTCACTATTCACGAGCTTTTTCCGGTTTCAGCATACTGTGCAGGTATTCCCAACCCAGAGTTGCGCGCGCAGTTTAATGTAACACTGAAGAAATTTTTTGAAGACGGTCGTTATCAAGCTTTACTCGCACGGTTTAGGCTAGAGAATTTGTTCGATAAACTGGTAGAGCAGCAGTCACACATAAATGAAAGCTAGTACTTTTAATACGGGGCCGCAGATATAAAGAAATGTACAGATACAAAAAAGCCCCACTTAAACGAGGCTTTTGAAAAACTTAGACATTTTCGGTTAGCTAGCTAATTTGCGTCCTAGCCTGGCTTTTTCACCCAAGCACTACACCAGCCATTTGCATTAACGAGTTTTCCAGGGAAAATGTTACAAGGGCGGTACTGCTCACCATCTGAACCTTGCACATACATGCAGTTAGAACACTTCGCGCCATCTACCGTTGACTCTGGCTTATAATTAAGCGCCTTTGCGGTTGCATCGTCTGCGCTAAGTTGTTCTTGCGCTTGAGCTCGCAGTGCAACGCCACCCAAAGTAAGGCCAATTAACGTAGAGCCAGACAGCTTCAAAAAGTCGCGGCGGTTTACAGATTTCATATTATTCTCCTTAGAGACAGAAACGATAATGATTCTTTTTTATTCAGCGCCTTAAACGCAAAAACCTGCCCAAAGAGGCAGGTTTTTTGTACATACATAAATACTATCTGTTTTCGCAGAAAGATCGAATAAAAAGTCTGTAAATCATTTGATCTGCATTAAATAAACTTCACCCTCTTGGGTAAATTCGACCCTTCTTGCTAAGGCTAGTTCATTTTTGTTTAAGTTCAACGTTGGGTTTCGCATACGTGTACTGCGCTAGTCGCGATGTACTATGGTAGCTATCTAACCCCGAAATACATGCGCTGCCGGCACCTTCAATATCTGCGTATCCGTCTTCAGCAATTATGTCATTAGGTAAATGTAATTCATGAATTTCGCCAATTACCATTTCAGTGTCGTTTAATAACGTGAAATGCTGAGCAACTTTCAGCCCCATCTTTATGCTGCTTTCTTTAACATAAGGTGCGGGAAAATGTTCACTCATTTGTACGGTAAGCCCTACAGCGTCGAACTCGCTCTCATCTACTTCGTATCTCGCAGAGGTTTGATGTGCTTTATCCACCCAACTAGTGTGCACATGATTTAACGTGTAGAAGCCCTGCTTTTTGATATTTCCCAGCGAGTCTCGCTGCACAGTGTGAGGACGCATAATCATGCCAAGCAAAGGTGGGTTCGCCCCAATGTGAACAACTGAACTAATAACTGCGAGGTTATGTGTAGTACCGTCAGTAGTGCCCAATAACACTGCTGGTTTAAACCCCGATAAGCTATTAATTAAATTGGCGCGGTAACGCTGTGCTAAGTTATCTATATCGCTTCTCGACAGTACCCTAGTCATTTTCTCGCTCCGCCTGTATCGAAATATCATCGCCGTGTTGATACACACTTAATTCTATGGGCTGGCAGCATACCTGACAATCAAGCACTTGTGTTTGGCCAACATCATACATTTCATCAATTTCAACATCATTGGGTGCCATACAATAGGGGCAAGAAAAGCCCATAGCACGCGTTAAACTCATATCTTCACCATAATTGTTCAATTCTATGGGCTTATTACGAACTGACATTTCCCCGTGATCATCTTATGGCAATAAAAGGTATTTACTTGTAAGAGTAACGGTATTAGAAGAGGCGAGTGTGGCCAATAAAGTAGGCACGTGCCCGTGCTGTAGTCGGCATACAAGGCTAACCTTTCATCATCTTATTCCTAAGAAAATGCATCGTCGCACGTATTTCAAAAAACACTACACCAAAGAGCAGCTTCAGGCAGGCGTAAACATTTGTCGGCAGTGCCACAGTGGAATACATCGCTTTTACGATGAAATGACCCTTGCCAAGCAACTGCATTCACTGTGTTTACTTCAAGCCGATGAACAACTTTCTACATTTTTTAATTGGGTTTCAAAACAGCGAGTTAAGGTGTAAATACCACTTTTAAGAAGGCTTGTCTCTTCATGAATGCTTGATTGTGATATATGTATAAATATACACTATTTGCGTTATTCGTTTATAAGAATGTGCTATGCGTAAAGACTTACCGCCGCGTTATTACCTAACGCATTTCTTTGAGTTTTTGAGCTTCTTTGAAGGAGCTAATCAAGTATTGCTTAGTGACAGCGCGCAACAATTTGTATCGCGTTTTAAGGCGTTAAGCGACGACAAGCAATGTATTGTGGTACGAGCCGCTAACAGAAAATATGCCGTAATAGATCGCTCTCAATTCAACTATGCAGAAATAAACAGCCCGCAAGCACAAATAGACGAACTTGTTGAAGAGGGTTGGTTTGGCGATTTGTCTCACGCATCAACCAGCGACATTGCTGGTGTATTAACAAAAGACGCAATAGTTGAGTTACTTGGCGAATATGGCAGTACGCAAGGTTTGAATGCGCTGACCAAGCCAAAACTGGTTGCCTTATTAGATGCTGAGATAAAGCAAAAGGGATGGCCAGCACGATTCGCACTAGATCAGTACTTGGTTTGTTTGTTTGATGATGCATTGCGGTATCTTTTGTTTTTGTATTTTGGCAATACAAAGAGTCGCCTAAATCAATTTTCAATGCGAGACTTAGGCGTTATGCGCACACGTGCAGACTCGGTGTCAGACACAGCGCGCTTCGATCACAACAATGATGCACAAGCAGCATGGTATTACGCGAAGCATCACACTCAGCTCCCCTATTATGACGATGACAAAATACTGTCTTTGTCACGCGATGACTTCCCTGCCACTGACGGTGTGTCGGCCTGTTTTTTTAAAGATCAGTTTCTCTATGCGCTAAGCCTTAAGCTGATGGACATAGATAGGGTAAATGGGCTTCGGATCATGTCGCTTGCCGAGAGCGACAAAGCCAAAGAAAAATGGTTAAGAGAAAGCTATAAAGATGGTCAGGTGGAAGAGGTCAAAGCCGCACTTGAGCAAATTATTGACAACCCTCAGTCTGATACGCTTCTTGCTTTTGCCGAAGACTTTTATGCGCGTAAATACCACAAGAAACGTACCAGCACGGTTACTGATATGCTGCGCAATGCAAGCCGCACACTTGCTATTGATGTGAGCCAAAATCAGCAGGTGGAAAGAGGTGTACTTGCCCATTATGCCCGTGAAGGCATTACTGGCTGGCGTACTGAAAATAGACTGTGGCGTAGCTTGTTTGGGCTAACATTTTGGAAGCTGCTTTACGAAGAAGATACACTGGTAACCGAGTTCGACAGAAGGCCGCTTTCGCTAAAGCAAAATAACTTTTATGCCAAGTTTGAGAGCAGCATTGAAGCACTGTTAACGCAACTCGATAGCAAAGAGAAGTTACGCTTTCACGTACACAAAATGGCTACGATGCACTATGGCAAAGTGAACAGCTTATTTATGTGGTCTAGCCATTTACTTACGCCTATTGAAGCGTTAATTGAGCATGCATCGCTTGACGCCATATACGCGCTGTTACGCATGATGTGTCGCGATTTTGAATCGTTGCGCGATGGCTTTCCAGACATAATGGTGTTTGATGGCACGCTGCGGTTTGAAGAAATTAAAGCTCCGGGCGATCAACTAAGACGAAACCAGTTGGTGTCTATACAGCGTCTGCAGCAAGCCGGTTTTGACGTGGCGGTAACGACGGTGGAATGGGTACGCGACCCTGCTCAGCCCTACGTTGTGGTAGATATTGAAACCACAGGGGGCAACAACAGCTACAACCGCATAACGGAAATTGGCATGGTTAAATTAATAGCGGGCGAAGAAGTGGCACGCTATCAAACGTTAATAAACCCACAACGTCGAATTCCTTCCAACATAACTAGGCTCACTGGTATTTCAGACGAAATGGTGGCCGATGCACCTGTTTTCGAACAAGTTGCCGACGATATAGCCACGTTTACAGAAGATGCGGTTTTTGTAGCCCACAACGTTAATTTTGATTACGGCTTTATTAAGCAAGAATTTGCACGACTAGAGCAGGTGTATAGAAGACCGAAAATGTGCACGGTGCGCGAAATGCGCCGCACTTATCCAGGGCTGCCGTCCTATTCTCTTGCTAACCTTACTAGACACTTTGAGATCACGATGGAACGTCACCACCGAGCGTTAAGCGATGCAAAAGCGGCGGCAGAGCTATTGAAACTTGCCTTTGAAAAAGACGATGAAGCTGTAGTCAGCAAGATAAATAGCGCCTGAGAACTACCTCAACGTTCATCACCTAAAAGTGAACGAAAACGCGCGTTGTGCGTAATATTGGGTGTTTTGTGTGGTATTGAGTTTTAATAATGAGTTTAACTGAAGAACAAGAATCTCGCGTGATTGAAATGGCGTGGGAAGACAGAACCCCTTTCGAGGCAATTGAACGCCTATACGGTTTACCTGAGAAAGACGTTATTAAGCTTATGCGTAAAAACCTTAAGCAAAAAACGTTTAAAAACTGGCGCGCTCGGGTAACTGGAAGAAAGACCAAACATGCTAGTTTGCGCCCAGAGGGCGTGGACCGAGGATATTGTCCGTCTCAGTACAAGCCGAAGGGCGCCAACAAGTAAGTTTTCTCAAAATAGTAAGCTTTTCCTAAAAAGTTATTTTCTTACTCTTCGGGTTCGCCGCTGTCGGTGGGTGTGACGGTTGTTATTGGCAACAAAAACGCCATAAGCTGCTGACGTAGCGGACTTGGAAAAATGATAGTGTTGGACGACTGCGCAATTGATCTAGCGTGATGTACCTGTCGCCAAAGATTATTGTAAGTATCGCTTTCTTTCTGCAGATTCTCTACCCGTTGCATTAGGTCTTCAATAAACTCTGATGGCGACAATTCGGGACGCTTCTTTATCTCTAGTGCCAGCGACTTCACCACGTATGCTTCCCACTCTTTTCTGTAGCTGTTTGTTAGCCGTTCTGGATAAAGTGTTAGGTCTGCAATGTCTTGTGCTAAATCAACAATGTCTAGCGGATCGTCGAATAATACGCGAAAAGCAAGCAGCACATCGTCTGAAAGTCGGGATATGGGGAGTTTTTCTTTTAACTGAGCGTATCGGCTGATCACAATTGCACCTCTCACTTCACATTGCATTTGTACGTGTCGAAACGAACTTCGACTTCAACTCATACGAAAGTATAAAAAACGAGGTGTTTTTAAGAAAGCCGATGAGATTAAAAATACGTAATAAGAATCTTATGAACTCTGCAAAGGTGTGAAGCGTATTTCACTATGCACTGTTAAAGTGTGTACGCGTTCTTGCTGTTTGGCCCATCTTTTGATGGGCCTTTTTTTATTGTGTTAAAGAAAGCTTGATGCCTGCTAGTAAGCGACTAACGCTATCTACAACATCGGTACGAACAAACCATTCTAAATCATGAGTTTCTGAGACAACTCCGCTAAACTCAATAGAGCCGCCATGTCCGGTACCGAGAAAGTCTTCAATTAATTCAGCACGAGCGCCAAAATCATCATCTATGTACGAATAGTACGCAAAATATTCTATCGGGTAAGGCGAAGTGCTAGTAAAAAGAGTAAATTCACCACTTGCACCAACAACCAATTTTTCGGCAGGGCTGTCTACGCGCTGAACCAGTTCGATAAAAGCAGTATCTTGATCGTTTAATCGATAACGATATTCTCCTCTTATAAAGCTGCCGCTAACCATCCGCTCAATACTGGCTTCATAGCTATGACGCTGATTCATGCGCGCTGAATATTCAATTTCTACGTATTCGTCTTCGTTACCGAAGGTAAAAGCTTGGTCGGCCTGTGCATTGCCTAATTGTCCAATCACCACTTCTAACGCACTGTTATTTTTCAGCGTTCTTACATGCCTAACACCTGTTATCCAACCGTCTTTTGATAAACCCGTAGAAGAAACTCGGCCCTTGAAAGTAGGAATAACCCCTATTTCTGTTTTTCCGTAGTCTCCCTCGTGACGCATAAACAAACGACGCGCATAAATGTAGTCGGTGCTTTCGCTGCCAAAAGTGTTATGACTAGATGAAAAGTCGTCACCTGTTACGACGAAACTGTTGATTGACCATGCATCAGACACATTTAGCGAAGGGTAATAGCGCAGGCGATATTGTTCGCGGCTGGGTCTATTTGACCGGTTATCGTAACGAATTTGTATGTCGAGTTTCTGTGAAAACACAGCTGTGTTTGCACTTACAGGGAAGATAAAACAGGCTGTAAGCAAAGCGTTGAAAAGTAAAAAAACGGCGGTACCGCGCACGCACAATCCTTAGTACATTAATTTTTGTTTAGTGTATACGCATCTTGAAGTAATACGGGTTTAAAGTAAAAAAAAGCCGGCAAGGCTGCCGGCATAAGTGGAGGTGGACTCCAATGAGGGTTGAATCGGTTCAACAGAGCGATTCGGGAACACACATAACTCAATAGCTTGGGACAGGGAGATGTCTCAAAACATGTGATAAGTATAGAGCGTCAGGTTGAATGAAAAAATTGCTAAAAATTGATTGTTGTAATCGGAAAAGTAGAATGTATAGCAAATTTTTTGAGGAAAATTGAGCCGCACATAATGTGACGTGCGGCCCAAAGGGGGGATTAGGCTAAACCTAATTTCTTCTCGAGGTAGTGAATGTTGGTGCCACCTGCAAAGAAGTTTTCATCGGCCATAATAGCGCGCTGAAGTGGAATGTTGGTTTTAATACCCTCAACTACGATCTCTTCGAGGGCATGACGCATTCGTGCTATAGCTTCGTCGCGACTTTCACCAAAGGTAATAAGCTTACCAATCATTGAGTCGTAGTATGGCGGTACATGGTAGCCTGCATAAATGTGCGACTCCCAACGAATACCTAAACCACCAGGCGCATGGAACATATCAATAGGACCAGGACTTGGAATAAAGGTATTTGGATCTTCCGCGTTAATACGGCATTCAATAGCGTGACCGCGAATTTGAATTTGCGATTGGTCTATTGATAAAGGCTGACCTGCGGCAATACGAAGTTGCTCTTTAATCAAATCAACGCCCGTGATCATTTCAGATACTGGGTGTTCAACCTGAATACGCGTATTCATTTCGATGAAATAGAACTCGCCATTTTCGTATAGGAACTCGAAAGTGCCTGCACCGCGATAGCCAATTTCAATACAAGCACGACGACAACGATCACCAATTTTAGTGCGCATTTGCTCTGAAATACCCGGTGCCGGTGCTTCTTCTACCACTTTCTGGTGACGACGCTGCATAGAGCAGTCACGCTCACCAAGGTGAATAGCGTTACCTTGACCGTCGGCAAGTACCTGAATTTCAACGTGACGTGGATTTTCTAGGAATTTCTCCATATACACAGTTGGATTACCAAAAGCCGCACCAGCCTCAGCCTGTGTAGTTTCAATGGCTTTAATTAGTTCAGCTTCGCTTCGAACCACACGCATACCACGACCACCGCCGCCGCCAGCCGCCTTAACAATAATAGGGTAGCCAATACGTTTGGCGATAGCTTTGTTGCGTTCTACATCGTCGGTAAGTGGGCCGTCAGACCCAGGTACACAAGGTACACCTGCTTTTTTCATGGCGTTAATAGCAGAAACTTTGTCACCCATTAGGTTTATAGTTTCGGCTTTAGGGCCAATGAAAATAAAGCCACTTTTCTCTACTGCTTCAGCAAAGTCGGCGTTTTCTGCAAGAAAACCGTAACCGGGGTGAATTGCGATAGAGTTTGTGACTTCCGCCGCAGCAATAATGCGAGGAATGTTCAGGTAGCTCTCTGTTGCAGACGCTTTACCAATACAAATTGATTCGTCGGCAAGCAACACGTGCTTTAAGTTTTTGTCCGCAGTGGAATGCACAGCTACGGTTTTGATGCCTAATTCTTTACAGGCTCTCAAAATTCGTAGGGCTATTTCACCACGGTTAGCAATTAGTACTTTATCTAGCATCAGGCAGTACTCGCTTATTCAATGATGAACATTGGCTGGTCGAATTCAACAGGGTCTTGGTTTTCTACCAAGATTGCCTTAACCACGCCGTCTTTATCTGCTTCAATTTGGTTCATCATCTTCATGGCTTCGATAATACAAAGCGTGTCGCCTACTTTAACCTGCTGACCTACTTCAGCAAATGCTTTTGCTGTTGGAGAAGATGCACGATAGAAAGTACCCACCATTGGTGATTTAACAACGTGGCCTTCTGGTTGCGCAGGCTCTGCAGCCGCTGCTGGTGCAGGTGCTGGCGCCGCTGCAGGTGCCGCCTGAGGTGCCGCTGGTGCTGCAAAACTGTAATTTACTGGCGCTTGAACACCCGTTGGTCCACGGTGGATGCGTACAGACTCTTCGCCCTCAGTGATCTCAAGCTCAGCAATGCCTGATTCTTCCACTAGTTCGATAAGTTTTTTAATCTTTCTAATATCCATGTTCTGTCTCTGCGTTATTTTTTCGATTTCGGTAAGTTGATTGCTGCAGTTAGTGCTAGCGAATAGCCAATTGCGCCTAGGCCCACGATAACGCCGGCTGCAACATCAGAAAAATAGGAATGATGACGAAACGGCTCACGGGCGTGAACGTTCGACAAATGCACTTCAATAAACGGGATATTGACACTAAGCAGTGCGTCGCGAAGCGCCACACTGGTGTGCGTGAAAGCAGCAGGGTTGATAATGATGGCGTCAACCTTACCCATGGCAGCGTGCACGCGGTCAATTAATGCGTGTTCAGCATTTGATTGAAAATGTTCAAGCGTAACGCTGCTAGACGACGCCTGTGCCTGCAAGTCATCAACGATGTCTTGAAGCGTTTGCGTACCATATTTTTCAGGTTCACGTTGACCTAACATATTTAGGTTAGGGCCATTCAATAACAAAATATTCATGTAGTTTGCTGCTATCTTCGGGAAAATGTCATGGTATTTGCCATTTCAACAAAGTTTTATGACAGTTGCACGAAAAAAAGCCAATTTTTTTGCTCGTTTATTGTGTTAAATACCGATTATAGAGATAGCAAAAGATTTCGCAGCAAAATACTGGTCTAATCAGGTGTTTTCGGTGCAAAGTTTTTTGCTTTTTACTATTTGTTTACATCCAGTGATGCGAGGTTCTGCGCAGTGTCTAGCAGTATGAATAAACATGAATCAATGAAGAGACGGTAAAGAGACCCTGAGGATAGGGACACTAAACATAAGTAAGGATAAGTATACAAATGCGTTTGCGGCGTTGCGCTACCGCAAAAGAGGTATAAGCACATCAAGTGCTTTGTTCATGTATCATTGCGCTGTTTATCAATCATTAAGGGCTCTGCCGTGCGTTCGTTATCGTTGAAATTGTTATTCATGCTATTCCTCTTTGTATTAGCACCTTTTTCTTTGGCGGATAGCCATAAAGAACATGCCATACATTCACGCATTGGATATCACGGTATGGCGGTGTTTACTGATGGCAGCGCTATTTTCGCCAGTCATTTACCGTTGTATCGTCAGCCCCATGACTTTCAAATTGTTTACAGGTTGGCGTTTTACAACAAAGGCGCTGAACAACAGATTCAGCAATACCTTATCGAGAACAAGCGAAGCGATGGACAAGCAGTAATGACACTCCTGCCAGAACAGTTCGACTTAAATGAACTTGCCACGTCACAAACGCCAACGTTGAAAACCCGTTTCTTCACCGATCATTTTGAGCGTGGTGGGCAGCCCATGCTGTTTAACGGTAAAAAAGAAGTGAATGTGAAATATGCTACGCCAGTGTTGGTCGAGCAGTTAATCATTGCCGATGGCGAAGCGTCAGAACACACTGGCAAAGAAGCAAGTTGGTTTAGCGTTTCACTTCCTTCTAAACTACAAACCGCTGGGCTTTTTGTGCACAAAATAGATACCAAACCTTCTTTCGATGCCATTGTGTTAGCCAAAGGGTGTGAAGAGGCTGGGGCATACGAAGGTAATGTGTTGTCGGTTGATGCTCTTCGCGACGCTTTCGCGCATTGCGACAGTGTTGAAATTCCTTACGCTGACGCACAAGACTTCCAATAGGTCAGGTCATCACACGCTAGTTAATGGCGATGTCTTTGAATGAAAATGGCACGCTAATGTAGCGCCCATGATACTTCGCCACATAGATGCCAAAGTGCAAATGTGGCAGCGAAGAGAAGCCGGTGTTGCCCGAATAGCCAAGAAGTTGCCCCTGCTGCACGTACTGCCCACGCTCAACCGCTACACCTTTGTGGCGTAAATGGTAGTATTCGCCGGTAGTGCCATCGCTATGTAGTACCACCACATAATTAGCGTGGCTGGCATAGTCTGGTGTTGGACCGCCCTTATTACCATCGGCTTTTGTGTCTATTACTGTGCCTGCTCTTGCGGCGAGCACTGGCGTGCCTACGGGTGCTGCAAAGTCGATGGCATAGCGAGAAGCCCCACTGTGGCTAAATGCGCCATTAAACCCCTGCACAATACTGTATTCACTTGCTGGCTGTAGAGGCGACATGTAGGCAAAATTACTGTCGTGTTGTGCGTTAATAGTGCCAACAGTCCACCTAACACGCATGGTCTTCCAAAATGCGTCTGCATCATCAATGTAACCGAGTGATACTGTGCTGTTCGAGGATAAAAACGTACTGATATGGCTCTTGCGCTCCCCTTTTTTGCCATTGCCCGCTTGTTTCAAATAAAGCTGTTTGGAATAGAGTGTAACCGCTACAGGAAGGTTTGTTTTTCCTATAAGCGCTAACTGCCAAACATCAGCATTGTTAACTGATGGCGTTAATTCAAAACAAAAGCGATTGTTGTCAAAACAACCTTCTTGGCTTTCTTCGGTATTTAAAGGGTTATTTTGATTGTTACCTTGGTTTAAGCACTGCTTTTCTACTTCGTCCGAATTGTCTGAAAGCGGCTGGTCATTCTGTTTGGGGGCTCGTTTATCTAACGTTGCATCCGAAGCTGAAACTGCTATCAGTTGGAACAATAAATATACCAGTAAAGCTGCTAGTAAACCTGCCAATAAAGCAAACAATGCCCCACGAGGCGCAAAAAAGCCTCGTGAAGCTGCAATAGGTTTACGGTGCAGTGTGCCCATTTACCGATGCGTTAACGTGATCTGCGAAGGCTTCTGCATTCATAAAGCCAGTCACTCGCGCTTTTTGAAGTTCTTCGCCCTGCTGATTGAAAAACAGTATGGTAGGCAAGCCTAGTACATTAAAGGTATCGAAAATTTCCTGTCGCTCGGGCGTGTTATCGGTTAAATCCATCTGCATCCACACCGTATTGCTAAGTGCACTAACTACTTTTGCATTGGGGAACGTATACTTTTCAAATTCCTTACACGCAACGCACCAGTCTGCGTAAAGATCTACCATCACGGTTTTACCGTCGCGGTTTGCTTCACTAATTTTCTGGCGAAGGTCGTTTAAGTCTCTGGCTATCACAAATTCAGGGTGACTTTGCTTCTCGCCCCATAAACCTGCATTAATACCGGCTTGGTGCGTTAAGCCAATACTGCCCATAACGCCCATGGCCACAATAATGGCGCGTACTAATTTCATTTTGGTGTTTGGCGACGCGCGATTAATGGCCCAGTAGTAACCAAATAAACCAGCGCTTAAACCGGCCCAAAGAAAGTCGGTGTATACACTGTTCCAAAGTCGTTCAATAAACACGATAGCTACGGCAAGCATCATAAAGCCAAAGGTGACTTTCACTACGTTCATCCAGTTGCCAGCTTTGGGAAGTAGTTTTCCGCCAGTCATACCAAATAAAATAAGCGGTAGGCCCATCCCTATACTTAATAGATATAGCGAAATAAAACCAAGGGTCATGTCACCCGTTTGAGCAATAAATAACAAAATGCCGGTAAGCGGTGCGGTAGTGCAAGGAGACGCAATAAGCCCAGACAATACGCCCATGACAAACACGCCAACAAAACTGCCGGGAGTTTGGTTGTTACTCATATGAGTGAGCTTTTCTTGGTATTTAGCGGGCAGCTGGATTTCAAAACCACCAAATAATGCAACGGCTAACGTCACAAACAATACAATGAATACTGCAAGTACAATGGGGTGTTGTAGTGCAGCTTGAAACTGTGCCCCCGCTACTGCTACTACTAGCCCTAGCAATGAGTAGGTAATGGCCATGCCTTGAACATAAACAAAGGTAAGCCAGAACGCATGCGACGTGGTTTTAGGTTTACCTTGCCCAATTACAATGCCCGACACAATGGGATACATAGGGAAAACGCACGGCGTAAAGGCTAGCCCAACGCCTAGTGCGAAAAACAGCGCTAGCGTAAGCGGTAAGTTATCTTTATTAATTAACTGCTCGGCTAAGTTGAATTGTTGGCTTGCAACACGTTCTTCAGCAGCATCATTTAGCGTTTCTTGATTCTGGCTCTGTTGCCCGTTAACCAGTGCTTCTAAATACACTACTTTGACAGTAGGGGGGTAACACAACCCTGCATCTGCACAGCCTTGATAGCGAATTTTCACAACGCCATCTTTAGACGCGCTTTTTATCGGAACGGTAATAGATACATTGTTGTAGAACACTTCCGACTTACCATAAAACTCGTCTTCTATAGTAACCCCTTCAGGGTAAGAGGGCGTGCCAATTTCAGCCTGCTTCGCTACGTATTTAAACTGTTTGAGGTACAAATAGTAACCGTCGGCAATAGTAAAGCTAATGGTAAGTTCATCGCCTTTTTGTGCGTAGTCCAGCATAAAAGCTTGATCTACTGGTAAAAACTGCGGTTCATCGGCAAATGGGTCGTTAAACGCGTCGTTAAGCTGTGCCTGTGATGAAAAGCTTAATGTCAGTAACGCAAATGGCAGTAAAAACATACACCATAAACGTGAAAGGCGGGGTTTCGGAATAATGTGGGTAAGTAAAGCGTTGATCATTTTTGTAGTCTTTTTATTTGGTGCTTTGTAAATACTGTTGTAGCCATGTGCCGTAGCTGTGGCTGGCTTCGGCATTAAGCTCGAGCCATTCTGGTACGTCATACGGGTGTAACTCGCTCACTTTATCGTATGCTTCAAGCACATATTGTGAAATGGTTTTTATAACAAGCTGGCATTCAGTGTCGGTATGTATACTGCCTTCCCATGCGTATACCGACTGCACACCTTTAATGATATTCACACAAGCTGCCAGCTTGCTTTCAACTAGCTGCTTGGCAATATCGTGTGCTACTTCTTCGCTTGGTGCAGTGCAAAGCACAACTTTTATGGTCATAGTAAACCTTTTTTACCTGTTTTTGGCGCCATCAGCGCGGAATGAAAGCAGCGGCTGACGCGTTGACTTACATAGGCTACGCTGTTGCTAACAAGACCTAGATAACATGACTATTCTTTCACAGCGGCAGTATATCACGGTTGCTGTCGGTCGCTTGTGTGCGCCAATTAACCGAAATAGGTGGCACCTTTTCTTGTTATTACGCTCAAAGCCCTTATAACAGGTTATGAATATTTAAGAGAGGAAGCATTTTGCGGTTTTTATTTATTTTGTTTGCCGTACTACCCATTTTGGAAATTGCGCTGCTGGTTAATGTAGGAAACATTATCGGCGGGTGGAATACCATTGGCTTGGTCATTTTAACGGCGTTTATTGGTGCGTACTTTGTAAAACGCGAAGGTATTAGCACCTTACAAACCGCGCAGGCCAAAATGCAGCGAAATGAAGTGCCAGGCAAGGAACTTGTTGAAGGCTTAATGTTAGTCGTGGCGGGTGTGTTACTGGTAACGCCAGGCTTTATTACCGACATCATCGGTTTTATGTTTGCACTGCCGGGCTCAAGGCACTTACTTGCTGCACAAGCTAGCAAACATATGAAAATGCGTGTGGTGGCACCGGGTATGGGTGCGGGGTTTGGCTCAGGAGCAGGGTTTAATCAAACCAACCAGCATAATCCATTCGGGCAAAATCCGTTTAATGCATCGCAGTCAAAAAACGACAATGGCGAAGTGTTTGAGGGCGAGTTTACTGACAACACGACAAACAACCCTGATAAGCGACTTAAATAGCGCGCGTTTTCTTTGCCTTTCATCTTCTGAAAGCTTGAGTGTCGAACACAAGTTCACCGCCAAAAAGGCAGTTTTAGAGCTGCCTTTTCATGCGCTTCACTTCAGGCAATTTTCTTTGTTGAACCCACAATAAGTTGCTAAACAAAATCGTTTTAGCGGTAAAAACCAAATTTTTTACATTTTTTTGCTAAAAAACCCTTGAAGTTGTCTGGGTACTACCCCATCTCTCCGTGCAGAAACGATTTTAACTGCTCAGCAATGAGCAACCCAGGCACACAACATTCGGGCTGTCTGAATGTTGGTAATCACATAAACTTGAATAGTGGAATTTTCAGGAGACTTGAAAATGGCAATTCGTCCTTTACACGACCGCGTAATCCTTAAGCGCGCAGAGCAAGAAAGCAAATCTGCAGGCGGTATCGTTCTGACTGGTTCTGCAGCAGAAAAATCTACACGCGGTGAAGTGATCGCAGTAGGTAACGGTCGCATTCTTGAGAACGGTGAAGTAAAAGCGCTAGACGTTAAAGTTGGCGACACCGTTATTTTCAACGACGGTTACGGCGTTAAAACAGAAAAGCTGGATGGTGAAGAAGTACTTATCCTAAGCGAAAGCGACATTCTAGCGATTGTTGAGTAATTACAACTAACGTTAAAACGAATTTTAGAGGAATTGAATCATGGCAGCTAAAGAAGTACGTTTTGGTGATGACGCTCGCAGTAAAATGCTAAAAGGCGTAAACATACTAGCCAACGCAGTTAAAGTAACACTTGGTCCAAAAGGACGTAACGTTGTTCTAGATAAGTCATTCGGCGCTCCAACTATCACTAAAGATGGTGTGTCTGTAGCGAAAGAAATCGAGCTTGAAGACAAGTTCGAGAACATGGGCGCACAGATGGTAAAAGAAGTTGCGTCTAAAGCGAACGACGAAGCAGGTGACGGTACAACTACTGCAACTGTTCTAGCGCAAGCTATCGTAACTGAAGGTCTTAAGAGTGTTGCAGCGGGTATGAACCCAATGGACCTTAAGCGTGGTATCGACAAAGCGGTTATTGCAGCAGTTGAAGAGCTTAAAGCCCTTTCTACTGACTGTGCAGACAGCAAGTCTATCGCTCAAGTAGGTACTATTTCTGCAAACTCTGATTCAGAAGTTGGCGATATCATTGCACAAGCAATGGAAAAAGTAGGTAAAGAAGGTGTTATCACTGTTGAAGAAGGTCAGGCACTTCAAAACGAACTAGACGTTGTTGAAGGTATGCAGTTCGACCGTGGTTACCTATCTCCATACTTCATCAACAACCAAGAAAATGGCACTGTTGAACTAGACAACCCGTTCATCCTATTGGTTGACAAGAAGATTTCTAACATCCGCGAACTACTTCCTACCCTTGAAGGCGTAGCGAAAGCTGGTAAGCCGCTAATGATCATCGCTGAAGATGTTGAAGGCGAAGCGCTTGCTACACTAGTAGTAAACAACATGCGCGGTATTGTTAAAGTTGCAGCGGTTAAAGCACCAGGTTTTGGTGACCGTCGTAAAGCAATGCTTCAAGACATCGCTATCCTAACTGGCGGTACAGTAATCTCTGAAGAGATTGGTCTAGACCTTGAAAAAGTTCAGCTTGAAGACCTAGGTACTGCTAAGCGCGTAGTTATCAACAAAGACAACACTACTGTTGTTGACGGTAACGGCGACCAAGAAGCGATTGAAGGCCGTTGTGCACAAATCAAAGGTCAAATTGAAGAGTCTTCATCTGACTACGACAAAGAAAAGCTTCAAGAGCGTCTTGCTAAACTTTCAGGCGGTGTTGCAGTAATTAAAGTTGGTGCAGCAACTGAAGTTGAAATGAAAGAGAAGAAAGACCGCGTAGAAGATGCACTACACGCAACGCGCGCAGCGGTTGAAGAAGGTGTAGTACCTGGTGGTGGTGTGGCTCTAGTTCGCGCAGCAGCTAAACTTGCTGACCTAACTGGTGATAACGAAGACCAAACAGTAGGTATCAAGCTTGCACTACGTGCGATGGAAGCGCCTCTACGTCAAATCGCGTCTAACGCAGGTGCTGAAGCGTCTGTTGTTATCAACGCAGTTAAAGGCGGCGAAGGTAACTACGGCTACAACGCAGGTAACGACACTTACGGCGACATGCTAGAAATGGGTATCCTTGACCCAACTAAAGTAACGCGCTCTGCACTACAGTTCGCATCTTCAATTGCTTCACTAATGATCACAACTGAGGCAATGGTAGCTGAGCTACCTAAAGATGAAGCTGCGCCTGCAATGCCTGATATGGGCGGCATGGGCGGAATGGGCGGCATGATGTAATCATCTCCCAAGCTTAACGCTTAAAAGAAAGGCGCTGCTCATAGAGCAGCGCCTTTTTTGATTGTGTGACAAATCTAGAGCGTTACAGGGCTATGTGCCCTGTTTTTCTGCAATATACTCGTCCACCAATTCTTCAAGTATGGCAAGCGGTACTGCGCCGTTTTTAAGTACAACGTCGTGGAAATCACGTAGGTCGAATTTATCGCCTAATGCCTGTTTGGCTTTCTCGCGAATTTCCAAAATCTTAATCATACCCACTTTATAAGACGTAGCTTGTCCCGGCATTACAATGTAACGCTCAATTTCTGCCGTTACGTCGCTAAGTGCCATACCTGTATTGTCCACCATATATTCAATGGCTTCTTCGCGGGTCCAGCGCTTATCATGAATGCCTGTATCTACCACTAGGCGTACTGCTCTGAATAGCTCGGCTTGTAATCGGCCAAGGTTATCAAGCGGCTTGTCTTGAAAGCCCATTTCCCACGCAAGGTACTCTGAATACAGTGCCCAGCCCTCGGTGTAAGCAGTGAAAGGCGACATTTTACGAATAAACGGCATGCCTTCTAACTCCATTGCTACTGCAATTTGGAAGTGGTGACCTGGAATACCTTCATGGTAGGCCAGTGTACGCATACTGTATTTGGGCGTGGCTTTAATATCGTAAAGGTTTGCGAAGAAACGGCCTGGGCGAGAGCCGTCAATGGCTGGCTGCTGATAGTAAGCACCTGGCGCAGTCTTTTCTTTGAACTCGGGAATACGTACTACTTCCATGCCAGCTTCAGGTCGAATTCTAAATGCTTCGCTAATGCCAGCGTCAATTTCATCCAGAATAATTTGGTAGTCTTTCAGAATTTGCTCGCGTCCGGCATCGCTGTCTTCATAATAGTGTGAAGGGTCTGCCGTTAGTGCATCCATGGCTGCCGAGAAGCCCTGCGTTATGTCGTAGCCCTCGCCTGCAAGTATGGCCAACATTTCACCCTGAATTCTTGCGACTTCTTTTAAGCCAAGGTTGTGAATTTCGTCGGCTGTCATGTCAGTAGTCGTGAAAAAGCGAAGTGCATTAGCATACACTTTATCGCCATCAGGCAAGTGCCAGTAACCGTGGTCATTGCCAGCTTTAGCTTGAAGCGCGGTAAAATAGTCGATAAATAGCTGATAAGCGCGATCAACATCGTCATTAATTACTTCTTGCGCTTGCGCTAAATAGGCATCTTGCTGCTCGGCGGTAAGTGTTTCCACCTTTGCCATTTTGTCTTTAAGCGAGCTATACAAAATGTTGTCTTCAAGCGGCGACGAAACAAACCCGTTCATTTCATCAAGTACGCGGTCAATCACAAAGCGCGGAGGAATAATGCCTTTTTCTTCACGTAGCTTTAAGCCTTCTAGTACTTGAGCAAACTTTTCGTCCACTGCGCGCAAACGGCTTAAGTAATTTTCTACGTCTGTAGCGTCCTTAATTTGGTGTTGAGCTTCCATAAAGCTAGGAAAGCCGTTTTGTACACCAAATAGCTGGTTTACTGGATAGCTATGGTATTGAAATGGCTCGTTGCTAATAAGGTAATCAAGCAAGTACAGCGTAATTTCTTTTGATAGTTGCTCATCTTTGCTCAAGTCTTCGTCGCTGTAGGCATTTACCGCATCGCGGATACGACGGGCTTTGGTAAACATTTCTTTGCCTTTTTCAAGACTAGCGTCGTCTAGCTCAGCGTTGTGGCCTTTAATGCCCATCGATTCAAGAAACCCTAGTGAAGTGAGTGTTTCAGGGCTCTCAAAGGCAACCTTCACCATTTCTCGGTTTAGTAGGTTGTTAAAGTAAAAAGGTTTATCTGCATACCATTCGTGAGCGGCAAACGAACCGCCAGCAAGTACCACCACCAGCAAGCCGGTGCCTATCCATTTAAAAAATCGTTTCATTTTTTTTGTTATCCAAGGTTTTTTAAAAGCGCTTATATTATTGAAACTTAGCTCCAACCTTTACGTTAACGGAAAATGTATTAATTAGTAAGCTTGTTTTGTAAACGATTGTGAAAAATGGGTGGGCTGCTTTCTTTGAAAGCGATGCCTAAAAGCTGTGCTCAAAAGAAGTATTTAAGTGCTGTACTTAAAAGAGCTTGCGCCGCCAGAATTAGTTACTCTGCAGAAGGGTGTGCGATATAATTACTTTATTACCTGCAAACGACTAAAAGACCTATGGCTACTGCATCTGCTATTCATATCCTAGTGAAAACCGAAAAAGAAGCACTTTCAATCTTGGAGCAATTAAAAAAAGGGAAAGACTTTGCGACGCTTGCAAAACGTCACTCTACTTGCCCATCTGGCAAACGCGGAGGCGATTTAGGCGAATTTCGTCGCGGTCAAATGGTTAAAGCGTTCGATGACGTGGTGTTTAAAAAAGACGTGTTAAAAGTGCATGGGCCGGTAAAAACGCGATTTGGCTATCACTTAATAAAAACCTTGTATCGCAGTAAGTAGGCTAGAAGTAGCGCGCAAATTGAAGAAGCTACAGCGCAAATTGTTCATTAGTACGCTGCGCTAGTGTTAGTTTTGCAAAGAATCTTGTGCAGTGTTTTGTGTAGCGTCAACAGGTTCAGCGTCGTCAAATACAGCACATTGATTCTTGCCCGCATGTTTCGCTTTATACAGCGCTTGGTCGGCGCGAGAATATACCTCGTTCATAGACAGTGGCTTTTCGCCCTGTGTGGAAAACGCAATACCGCATGAAGCGGTAACTTTATAACGCGGTGGATTATTGGCATGTTCGATATTGAGTTTGCGTACCTCGTCACACAGAGACTTACAAAACTTAATACCTTCTTGGCGGCTGCTACAAGTGCTTACAATAGCAAACTCTTCACCGCCTGTTCGAAAAGCAAATTCGTTTGTTCTTCTGCTGAAGCTAAGAAATAGTTCCCCTACCTCCCTTATAACATTGTCTCCTGCGGGGTGACCGTATTTATCGTTGTACTTTTTAAACTCATCTAAATCTAGAATAACCAGCATCAAAATTTTGTTTTCACGATACGCGCGATTGATTTCGTAACCTACAATACGGTTAAACTCTCGGCGGTTTAATAGCCCTGATAATTCATCTAACTTGGCAATATCTACTATCGCCTTTTCCGTAAGGCGCACGTATCGAATAAGGAAATACCACAGCACTAGCACAACGAAAAACGCAATTACCATCGACATAATAAGGTAAAAGCCGCGCTTTTCTTGGTTTTCATCTATTTTAAACTGGGTGTTGGTCAACACTTCATTTATGGCATTGGTTAGTCCATTACTAAAAGCGGCTTTGTATTGCTGATACTTATCGCTTTTAAGTAGCGCTAGCGCTTCTCTGCGTTTGTTGTCTGAGACCAGTTCAAACGCCTGCGACTCCATAGCAATTAATTGTTCATTGGCTTGAGCCGTCTCTTCAAAAAAGCGTGCAATTTTGGGATCAGTAGCCTTCGCTCTCACTAGTAGCTCATCAAGCGTAACTTCATATCTTATATATCGCTCTCGCCATCTTGGGTCATCATCTAGTGTGGCAACCAGCGTCGACATAGTAAGTACTTCATCATGATAAGCAATGTCTTTGGCAATAAGTTTTAGCGATTGAAATTGTGTAGTTAGGGTGTGCTGTTTATTGAAAAAATACACGGTGCCCGCGGCGGTGAATATCAATGCCACTAGTGCAAAAGAGAGCAATACAAACAATGTGTAGCGCAAGGAATATATACGCTTTGGTACAAAATGACTTTTCTTCAGAGCAAGTTACCAAAACAACACTTTGTTATGAGTGTAGAAGCGCTTTTGGTGTGTGTCGAAGTGAATGTAGGTAAAAGCGTTAAAAAACTGCGCTGACCTTTGCTAGTTTCCAGGTTCCCATTTCTCGCCACAAACATAGTGCTTAGCATAAACCGCATAAGGATTGCTTTTTTCATGAATGGTAGCGCGCATAGCACTGTTATGATCAACGGTGATAAAAGCAGTTTCTTCAGCAACGCCTTCTTTATTCAACGGATAAAAGCTTGTTGAATAGTCGCTAAGTAACATGCGTTTATCCATGCCGTTATCGGTTAGTCGTACTCGTGTCACTACCTTGTAAGCGGGTTTGGCGTTTCCTAGACTCACTATCTTTTTAAAATAATGGCCTTTGTCAGTTTGAAGCTGTGAGAAGCCGTTTAACGTTGCCACAAAGGTTTTAAAATCTATGCTTTCTCGTTGCAGCATAAAGTCATGATGAATAATGCTGCCGTCTTTGGCGTGGCTAAGCTGCGTATTAATATCGCCCTTACCTGCGGTATATGCTTGCTCTTGTTCAAGTGATGAAAGGAACACTTGCCCCTCTTCAGCATAATGAATAAGTGCTTTGGTGTTCATATTTACAAAGTAATCGCTTATGCCTGCGGGAATGACTTCGAACAACATGATGTCTGGCGTTGCTGCGCCGCGGGCCTCAGGTGTTTGGGGGCCTTTTGCAACACATTTATCTGAAATAAAGTAGTAGTACTGTCCCGCCTCTATGGCTTGAACGGACATTGAAGAAAACATGCAGACAGTAATCATACCAAGGTATGTGATGCACTTGCGTGCGCTACTTTTGATGATGCAACGAAGCTGCATAAAGAATTACCCTAAAATCACTTGCTCAACTTGGGAGCTATTGTAAGGGCATGAAGTACAAAGGGCGAGTAAAGCTTTATTTTGTGTTTTCTAAACGTTCTATTTCTTTCCAAAGCTCTTCAGATTGTGCTGTAAGCATTGAATAAGTTTTTATATCGCCATTGCGCTGAGCGTGCATCGCTTTTTCTAGTAACGCATCGTATTGCTTGCGCAGTTTCTTGGTGGGATTTGATTTAAAAAGGCCAAACATCTTGGTTATCTCATATATAAACAGTTACCCAATTAACGATAGAAGGATGAAATTCGATCACATCTTATTGATATTGTCTTTGAGAATAGACTACGGGCTTTAATCATTTAACGTTATTCTCACCTTTACGTTTGTTTGTTTTTTGTTCGCCTCTGCTGAGAGCTGAGAATAAACACCGCAAATCAAAACACCCTCTCTAAAACCAATGCTCTCTCTTATATAAATATTAGTTATGTCTTTTAAGTAAACAATACTAGAGCTCAATGTGCGTTCCACGCTATTTTGGCGTTGGGCAGTGCGAAAACTGACCTGTAATGGCCTATTAGGGCATTACTAATGCAATATTATTACAGCCAAAATTAAACCATTTCTGATTTAAATTTCGCCAAGTAATGCTAGGTATAAGCGAATTAAATGGCTCTTGGGTGAACAAAGAGTGTCATTCTCGGGGTAGATGAATCAATAGGAGAAGCGTGTGAAAATCATAATACTCAATGAGTCGAAGACGCCAGATCCGCTAAACAATGTGGAAAAACGTTGTGCAGTTACACCAAGTAGTGTGCAGCGGCTGGTAAAGAAAGGGGCGACGATACTGCTTGAAAAAGGCGCTGGTCAGTCCTCTGGGTACCTAGATAAGCAATATGAAGATGCAGGTGCGTCTGTTATTGATGATGTGAATGATGCTCTATCAACCGCAGACATGTTGGTTGCAGTAAATAAGCCGGCTACCGATCAGTTAGCGCTGATGAAAAAAGGGGCCGTTGTGGTTGGCCACCTCGACCCTTTCTTTCAGCAGTCGCTTATTGAAGATATTGCGCAAAAAGGCTTAACAGCAATTTCTGTTGAAATGATACCGCGCTCGTCTCGCGCGCAAAAAATGGACGCATTAAGTTCTCAGGCCAGCCTTGCAGGCTATGTCATGGTAATGCAGGCAGCAAACCAACTACCTTCAATTTTGCCAATGATGATGACGCCCTCTGGCACCATAAAACCTGCCAAAGTATTTATTATTGGTGCTGGCGTTGCTGGCCTTCAAGCCATTGCTACGGCGAAGCGTTTGGGTGCCAATGTACTTGCCTACGACACGCGTGCGGTTGTAGCAGAGCAGGTAGAGTCGCTAGGTGGCAAGTTTCTAAAAATAGATATTGGTGAAACCGGGCAAACTAAAGATGGTTATGCCAAAGAGCTGACCGACGAGCAAAAAGCAAAACAGCAAGAAGCGCAGCGTGATGCTATTGCCGATTCTGACATTGTTATCACCACCGCGCAGCTATTTGGCCGCAAACCACCGGTGCTTATTTCAAAAGACACTCTGGCACTAATGAAGCCGGGTAGCGTAGTGGTTGATATGGCTGCAACTTCTGGCGGCAACGTTGAGGGTTCGGTAGCCGGGCAAACCGTTGAAGTGAATGGAGTGAAAATCATCGGTAATGGCTACTGGAGTCAATACGTTGCAAAAGCAGCCACCGATATGTATGCCAACAACATCTACAACCTTGTTGATGAGTTCTTCAATGATGAAAGCAAAACGTTTGAGTTGAACTTAGAGGACGACATCCTTGCAGGTTGTGTGATTACGCATGACGGCAAAATAACAAACGACATGCTACTTAATGCTTATAAAGGAGCTTAATCATGGAAATCATCTACTTACTTTTCATTGTGTTACTGGCTGCTTTTTTGGGTTTTGAGTTAATTCGAAAGGTGCCTGCAACGTTACATACGCCGCTTATGTCTGGCTCTAATGCGATATCTGGTATTACGCTAGTTGGCGCGTTAGTGGCATCGGGCAGCGACAACAATTTGCTTACTACCATTTTGGGTACTGCCGCGGTTGCGCTGGCCAGTATTAACGTAGTAGGTGGCTATTTGGTAACCGACCGCATGTTAAGCATGTTCAAAAAGAAAGATAAATAAGGAGTACGCAAGTGAGTGATATCGTAACCATAATCAACCTTGCGTATGTAGCTGCTGCGGCACTATTTATTACAGGTCTTAAATTACTTAGCCATCCCGATACTGCCAAAAAAGGTAACTTTGTGTCGGCGTTGGGTATGTTGGTGGCAGTGGTTGTTACACTGCTTGACCAGCAAATTATTAGTTACCACTATATTTTATTAGGTTTCGTGCTTGGTGGCGCCTTTGGTGCATGGAAGGCAAAAACCGTAGAAATGACCGCCATGCCTGAAATGGTCTCGCTGTTTAATGGCTATGGTGGTGCAGCATCATTATTGCTTGGCTGGGCAACGCTGGCTGGTATGAATGTGCTTACCTTAAATACAGAAAGCACGTTTACTTTCGTTACCTTGTTTTTCACTATTTTGGTGGGTGGTATTACCTTCTCTGGCTCGGTGGTAGCATGGGGTAAGCTATCGGGTAAGATGAGTTCTAAAGCCGTCATTTTTACTGGCCTTCGAGAACTATCTATTCTCCATCTAATTGCCATGGTAGTCGTGGGTTATCTATTTGCAACCGATCCTGGCAACGATATCTGGATTTACTGTGCTATCGCCTTGTCTTTAAGTTTTGGCTTGTGGGCAACTATTTCTATTGGTGGTGCAGATATGCCGGTAGTTATTGCTTTATTAAATAGTTATTCCGGTGTTGCAGCGTCTGCTGCGGGATTAGCAACAGGCAATACTATTTTGATTGTAACAGGCTTACTGGTTGGGGCATCAGGCCTTATTCTGACCAATATAATGTGTAAAGCCATGAACCGTTCGTTAATGAACGTGTTGCTTTCAGGTTTTGCGAAGCCAGTTGAAGCCGGCGAAAAAATTGAGGGTGAAATTAAAGTACTGGCAGCACAAGATGCATTTTATGTGCTTGAAGCTGCTCAAGCGGTATTGGTTGTACCTGGTTATGGTATGGCGGTAGCACAAGCACAGCATGCGGTGCGTGAACTACAGTCGTTACTTGAAGAAAATGGCTGTACGGTTGATTACGCTATTCACGCTGTTGCCGGACGTATGCCGGGACACATGAATGTACTGTTAGCCGAGGCCGACGTACCTTACGATCAGTTATACGAGATGGATGATGTGAACCCTCGTATGGAAAATTACGATGTGGTCATTGTTATTGGCGCAAACGATGTGGTTAACCCAGCTGCAAAAGAAATGAAAGGTAGCCCTATTTACGGTATGCCTGTCATTGAAGCTCACCGCGCTAAAACGGTATTTGTGTTGAAGCGCTCTGCAAACGCAGGCTTTGCAGGGGTGGATAATCCACTGTTCTTTAAAGACAACACTCGCATGGTGTTAGGTGACGCAAAAGACACTATTAACAGCATTATTCGTGAATTTGGTGACGATTAAATCTTTACTCACTTTTCACACACAATGAAAAGGGGCAAAAGCCCCTTTTTTTGTGCTTTTTTTATAATCGTAAGCGTTTTACAAACAGATAAGATTAAACCTATCTACTAAGGTTGTAGTAACACGCTATCGCTACTAGTATGGTATGTCTGTTGTGGGAATGTGATTTTGTAACATTAACCTCCCCAAGTTCATGTAGAAATGCCGCATATAGACAGGTAACGGCACAGCAACGAAAAAGAAGAGATGTAGCAACTTATGCCAACGGCCCCTTTTAACATCGAGCAATTTCATAATTGTCTCTTGGTAACACTTCGCGGTAAGTGGGATATGGCTACCAATATTCAATACCTTGCTCAGCTATCAGAGAGCTTAAAACGCCGCAGGGGAAGACCCTTCCATCTTTTGGTTGATATGCGCACGTGGCAAATACCCAAATCAGATTCCTTCAACCAAATGAAAGCGCCGATTAAACTTGATAGACGCAACCAATTAAGCGAAGTGTGGTTAGAGAATGAAGACACTGATGCCGACCACATTGCTAATAAATTTTTTAGCGAACAAAGGTTCTCGTTAACACGTACTAGGGATGAGCAGATATTTTTGGCGCATAGCAAAACGCTAGTAGATGAAGTGGTTATGACGTACATCCGTTCGTGGATTGAAAACGATACGTTTCGATAAACAAAATTAGTCGCGACAATCGATATTTTACATCGCAACAAATGTTGTGTTGTCTATAATACGCTGCTTATTTTTGCACATACTATGCTAAGCATTACTTAGCCCACTTAACAATAGGTGAATACATTGTCAGATTGGAGCATCGAAGAAGCAGAGCGCGTCTATGGCGTGTCTCAATGGGGTGGCGGCTATTTCAAAGTTGGTGAAAATGGCAACGTTCACATCACTCCAGTGCCAGAGGATCCAAGTATCCAGATCGACTTTAATTCGGTAATCGAAGATATACGAAAAGAAGGCGTGCAGTTTCCTGTTGTTGTACGTTTTCACGATATTCTGCGCTCGCAAGTGGCAGGATTAAACAAAGCGTTTAGAAGCACCATTGAAGAAGCCGAATACCAAGGTGAATATCAAGGTGTATACCCCGTTAAAGTAAACCAAATGCGCGAAGTGGTTGAAGAAATTGTTGATGCGGGCAAGCCTTTCAACTACGGGTTAGAAGCAGGCTCTAAAGCCGAGTTGCTGACTGTTTTGGCAATGAATACTAATGAACAGTCGCTAACGATATTAAACGGCTACAAAGACGATGAAGTCATGCGTCTAGCACTACTTGGTAGAAAGCTAGGACGTAAGGTTGTTGTAGTTGTTGAGAAGTTCACCGAATTACTGCTATTGGTGAAAACGTCGAAAGAGTTGGGCATCGACCCAATAATTGGCGTGCGCTCTAAAATGACGGTAAAAGGTCGTGGAAAATGGGAAAGCTCAGGTGGCGAACGCGCTAAATTTGGCTTAACCATTACTGAAATTATTAACGCAGCGCGCTACCTTGAAGAACAAGGCATGGCGCACTGCTTGAAGCTGCTTCACTTCCATATTGGTAGCCAATTAACCGATATTCGCGCAGTAAAAGAAGCGATTACTGAAGGTGCTCGCATTTATGCTGACCTTCACAAAATGGGCTTTGCATTAGACTATGTAGATGTAGGTGGTGGTTTAGGTATCGACTACGACGGTAGTAACTCTACGAATGAGTCATCGCGTAACTACAGCATGCAAGAATACGTTGCTGACGTTGTGTATGGCATGAAAGAAATGTGCGACCTTGAAGGCGTTCCGCATCCTCATCTTGTGAGTGAAAGTGGCCGCGCTATTACCGCACACCACAGTTGTGTTATTACCGAAATTGTTGGTGAAATTAAGTCTAATGCTGCGACTATGGATACGTCTGCGAAAGAGGGCGAGCATATTTTCTTGAAAAATATGCGTGAGCTTGCCGACACGTTCGACGAGCAAACCAACATGCACGAAATTTATAACGATGCATCGCAGTATAAAGAGCAAGCGTTAGACGCTTTTAAGCTTCGCGTGTTGCCTCTTGAAGAGCTAGGTAAAATTGAAACGCTTTATTGGCAAATCATGGAGCGTTTGCAAAAGTGGTATCGCAACGAAGAGTACGTACCTGAAGAGCTTCAGGAGCTTGATTACAGCTTATCTTCGCAGTACTTATGTAACTTCTCTATTTTCCAATCGGCGGCAGATACGTGGGCTATCGACCAGCTTCTTCCGGTTGTGCCGCTAACGCGCATGAACGAAGAGCCTACCGTAAATTGCTCGCTTGTTGACATTACCTGTGACAGTGACGGCAAAATTGACCAGTTCACTATTGGTCGTGAAATTACTGACGTGCTGCCTATGCACCCACTTAAGAAAGACGAGCCATACTACGTTGGCTTATTCTTAACGGGCGCATACCAAGACGTGATGGGTGATATGCACAACTTGTTTGGTCGATTAAACGAAGTGCATATTTACAGCTATGACGACGACCCAGAAGATTTCTATATTGAAGAAGTTGTTAAGGGGTCATCGGTAGAAGACGTACTGAACGTAATGCAGTATAACCCGCGTGCTATGGCATCAGACGTAAAACGTTTGATTGATAAGCAAGTTTGGGACGGAAAGCTAAATCCTCGTGAGGGTGTACGCTGGACAGACTTTTATGAAAAGTGCCTAAACGGGTATACCTACTTAAAGCAAAATTGATTGATTAAGTCGGCAAACTCACTGTTTGCCGACGCTCTCGAAATAGCGTTTCCAAAGCTGCGCTGTGGTGCTATTAATCATGTTTGATTCGGCGTTCATAAGCATTACATAGCCCACCTTATGCTCTGGCGAAAAGGCTACATCAGCACGGTAGCCCTTTACCCAGCCTCCGTGATAATTCAGCTTAACGCCATCAATATCGTAAATGCGCCAACCTAGTCCGTAAGAGGCATCGTCAATCATGCCTCGCCAGCCTCGACGATAGATTTCACGCTTTGTTTTCACTCGCTCGGTGGTAACAAATTCAATCATTTCCGGTGATACGATGGTAGGAAACTCGCCCAACAACGCTTGAAGATAAACCGTCATGTCGCTAATGCTTGCATTAACGCCGGCGGCTGGGGCGAAGCGATAATAATTGCTTTCAACCTTGCCCTCGCGCCACTTGTTACGTGCAATTGCAATATGGGGCTGCGCCCACGACGACGATGCTAGCAACTCACCTTTACCCACACTGGCCGTTTTCATGCCTAGCGGTGCAAAAAGTTGGCTGTGTAGCTGCGCTGAGTACGAGGTGTTGTGGTTGCTAAAGTAGTATTCCAGCGCCCCAAAGAGTGCGTTTTGATAGGTATAACATTCACCGGGGCTACAAAGAGGTTCAAGTTCACCTAGCGAAGTTAATACGCGCTCTAGAGAATAGTCTGCCTCAATAAGGTTGTCGTAAGCGTTTGGCATAAAGCCGCTTGATTGCCCAACAATATGCTGAAGCTGAAGGTTTTGCATACCCTTACCGGTAAATGGAATAGTCGGCAGTAACGTTGTAATAGGGGTTTGCCAAGACAATTGGTTTTGTTCTACCAATTTTGCAGAAAGAATAGAGGTGAAGGTTTTAGACACAGAAGCTAAACGGAAAACCGTGTCTTTGGTTATGCTGCTTCCATTGCGTTTACGCGTTTTACCATACACATAAACGCGAGGCGCCTTTCCTTGCTCGTAGAACACAAAGGCGTATCCAGGAACATTGTATTTGGTGGCTTCTTTTTTTACATAGCCAGCATAGTCGTCAAGCCAATCTGCTGAGGTGTGCGAGGTAAACAACAAGCACAATAGTGCTATGCACATAAACGGTAAGCGCCACTTCAATATGCGCATGTAATTCAGCATAGGTTTAGTTCGTTAACCTCGGTGATGTATGAATAAAAAATATAGGCGCGTTGGATTTTTGTTTGCAATCTCTTTATTTGCAATATTATGCGGATAGCGCGCTCAATGATCAAATGTGCTTCAAATTGAATACTTTGCTAGCACACTGAAAACTTCAGTTGCAACGCATAATAGTGAGTTCTGATTTTGTCGCACGTTGCTGATTAAAGCGCGTTACACTTGTTTGCACATTACAGAGTGACAAGGCCAGTGGCGCTGAACTAATGTTCGTTAGAGTATTTTGAATACTATTGACTTCGTAAGCTAAGGCGCTCAAAAGCTATTGATCTCCAAAACAAGGGTGCAAGAAAATACCAATGCAAGAGAAAAGCCTCGCAATAACTAAAGTTAACCAAGGTGTTTATGCTAAAGCGCGCTTAAGTCGCGACCCCAGGTTTGACGGTCAATTTTTTGTGGCGGTAAAAACCACAGGTATCTTTTGCCGACCTATTTGCCCAGCCAAATTGCCAAAAGAGGAAAATGTAACGTATTTCACCCATGCTACAACGGCGATGGCGAAGGGTTTTCGGCCGTGTTACCGATGTCGCCCCGACAGTGCACCACAATCAAGTGCATGGGAAGGTGTAAATACAACGTTAAGCCGTGCTATGAAATTATTATCAGCATTGCCCATACAGTCTGTCGCGCATATTTCATCGCGCCTTGGCATTAGCGAACGCTACCTAAATAAACTAATGATTAGCGCTGTCGGCATTTCGCCCAAACAGTTTCAAAACATGCAGCGAGCGCTGTTTGCTAAGCAGCTAATTCAACAGTCTGCGCTTTCGTTTACCGACATCGCGCACACCGCGAGTTACGATTCGCTTCGCCAGCTTCAGCGCGCCATTGCACAGTACTGCAATACCACGCCATCTGCACTGCGAAAAACTAAGGCATCAGCGCACAATGACATAACACTTTTTCTATCTTATCGACCGCCCTATGACTGGGCGTATGTGAGAGCGTTTTTAAGTATGCGCGCTATCTCAGGCATGGAAAACGTAACCGAAAACAGTTACCAAAGATGGTTTAACCTTCAGGGTGACGTAGGATATGTTCGCGTTGAGCATGTAAACGCTAGAAACGGCTTTGCGGTAACCATCAACATACCTGATTTATCGCATTTACACAGTATTATTGAAAACATTAAAGGCATGCTAGACCTTAATGCCGACCCCGCGCTTATAAAGCACAGCCTAGTTCAGGCGGGCTTATCGGAAAACGAGGTTTTAAGTGGCATTCGACTGCCCAGTGCATGGAGTGTTTTTGAAAGCGGTTGTAGAGCTATTTTAGGTCAACAAGTAAGTGTAAAAGCCGCTATTGGGCAGGTTTCTTTGTTGGTACATACGTTAGGTGCTAAAGCCAAAACCGCAAAAACGGATAATCCTGACACTATTCACACTAACGCCAGCAATTGCAGTGTTAGCGGTGAAAACGCCTATTGTTTTCCTACACCTGAATCTGTTGCTTTAGCTGATTTACGTTTTCTACGAATGCCTGATGCACGCCGTGAAGCCTTGAGGCGCTTTGCTCAGCTTTTTACAGAGAATAGTTCACCAGAACACAGTGAGATATTGGCCTTGAAAGGGGTTGGGTCTTGGACGCTAGACTATATAAAAATGCGCGGCGAGCGACAGCCAGATGTGTATCTAGAGGGCGACCTAATTGTAAGAAAAATGGCCGCATTACATCCCGTTGAGCCTGAAAAAGCTGCACCATGGCGAAGCTATTTAACGCTTCAACTTTGGAAATTAAGCGATAACGCGCAGGGCAAAATAGAAAACAAAGAACGAAAAAAAGAGAAGGATAAATAGCCGTGGAATTCACGCAATGTATTGATACAGCAAAAGGCCCACTGCTGATAACAGCAAACGATGAAGGCGTTACGGCAGTCGCTTTTTTAGATATGGCGCCAGAAAGCGTGTGCCCGAATACCATTACGCAAGAGGCGTCACGTCAGCTTACAGCGTATTTCAGTAGGAAGCTTCAAAAATTCGATTTGCCGCTTAAACCCAATGGAACAAAGTTTCAGCAACAGGTATGGCACGCATTACTACAAGTACCCTATGGTGAGACAGCCAGCTACCTTGATATTGCCAAAGCAGTTGGTAACCCTAAAGGTGTTCGTGCTGTAGGTATGGCGAACGGTCGTAATCCTATTGCTATTATAGTGCCTTGCCACCGTATAATCGGCAGCAACAAAACATTAACTGGCTATGCTGGTGGGCTTGAACGAAAGCAGTATTTGCTAAATTTGGAGGGCGCCCAAGGGGTACTATGGCAGTAAAACATATTATCGCGCTTTTGGTACTGGCAGGTATTTGGGGGGCGTCGTTTATTTTTATGCGAGTTGCAGCGCCTGAATTTGGTATTTATGTGCTGGTTGCCATCCGAACATTGTTGGCTACCGCTGTGTTATTGCCGCTGCTATTACTCACCGGTTCGGTGAAAGATATAAAACAGCATTGGCTTGCAATTATGCTGGTGGGGCTGGCAAATACCGCAATACCTTTTGTACTGTTTAACTACAGCAGTTTGCATTTAGAAGCCGGCGTTAATGCCATTTTAAATGCTACTGCACCTATGTTCGGTGCCATTGTCGCGTGGAGCTGGTTAGGCGATAAACTAAGTAAATCGGCTATTGTCGGCTTGTTTATCGGGTTTGTAGGTGTCTCGGTCATTAGTCAGCAAAAGCTAGGCGAGGACGAGATAAGCTTTCTGCCCATTTTAACCGCCCTATTGGCAACGCTAGGTTACGGTATTGCAGCCAGTATGATGAAGAAATGGCTGCAAGGCGTGAAGCCATTAGTGGTTGCAACGGGGAGTCAGGCAATGGCAACGGTTGTGTTGGCCCCCTTCGCACTAGCAACACTTCCAGATGCTATGCCCAGTACTAATGCGTGGTTTAGTGCGGTAGCGTTAGCTATTGCAGGTACAGGTGTTGCGTACATTTTGTACTTTAAACTAATAGCTGATATTGGCCCAGCCAAGGCTATTACTGTGGCTTATTTAGTACCACTGTTTGGCATTATTTGGGGCGTGGTGTTCTTGCAAGAGCTGCTTTCTGCTCAAACTATTGTGGGTGGTAGTATGATTTTGCTGGGTGTTGCACTAACTACTGGTGTTGCAAAAAAGCCGCGATTCAAAGCGAAGCGCGGCTAGTGAAGACATAAAGTATGCTTAGTCGATAAGTTGAGAGCGTACTAAATTACAGCCGTCTCTTTTAGCTTGGTAAAGCGCATCTTCAGCGTGCGCTGTCACCTCTTGCATTGGGCGAGTTGACGCGGTGTACGATATGCCGATTGACGCAGTAATTTGCAAATCAGGGTGTTCCACCAAAGGAGGCAGCGTAGCAACGCCATGACGTAAGTTTTGCGCAAGATCAAAGGCTACGTGAGGGCCTGTGTTAGGTAAAAGTACGATAAATTCAGTGCTGCTCCAACGGCCTAAAATATCTTGTTCGCGAAGCTTTTCTGCTAAATAAGACACTACTTTTTCTAATATATCGTCGCCGGTGTTTCGGCCGTGCGCATCAATGATGTCAGATAAATGGTCTACATTAATCAACATCACGCTAAGTGAATTATGCTCTGAAAGAAGATTTTTGTAGATAAACTCTAAGTTGTCTCTTTCTGGAAGGCGTGCAGTATGCCTAACCACTAATTCAGGCTGCATGTCTTTTCTAAAGTAGTACAGCAAGTTGTAAATAAGCAAAAACAATGAAAACACTACAACCAGCAAGGTTACAACGCTAAATATGAACGCTTGAGAAATTTCAGCTTGTCTATCTTCTAACGGGCTTAACAGAAATACCGTCCAGCCAAACTGGTTCAACTTAACTTCAGCTATTAAATAGTCTTTTTGATCGATGGTAACCAATTTATTGTTAAGCGCTTGTTCGTTTTGAATAGTTAACGGAAGGCTTGAATACCAAGGAAGCTCAGATAGGTTGGTAAAGTCTGAGTACGATGCAATTAGCGACTCGTCAGACGACAGCATAATATCGCCAGAACCGTCGACAAACAAAAAGTCGTATCCGTACTCTTGCTTGTATGTATCAAAAATCTCTATAAAACTACGCAAGCTTTTGCCCACACCGAAGAACCCTAAAAAACGTTCTGCTTCGTCGTGTATTTTTATGTCGATATAAAAATGCGTGTCTTCCCATTTACCAATATCGGCAACCGAGTCTTGTGGGGCGTCTTTATATTTAAAATACCAGCTTACTTCACCTTCAATAAGGTCAATGATGCTGCCGTCTGAGTTATATTGTTTGCGTTCTGCTTCACTGGCGATAAAAAAGGATAAGCCAAATTCTTTTTCAAGACGATCCAGTGTCTTAAAAACGGCGGATTCGTTAACCTTTTCACCATCCATTAAGTCAACCAGTTCTGTTGAGTGGCCTAGTGCTTCGGAAATATGCAAAGGCTTAAGTATCTGCTCAACAATAAGCGAGATAGCAGGCGAAAGAGACTGCTGTTGTGCGCGGCTTTGCTCGGCAACAATTTTTGAAATACTGAAATGAACCAGCGTTACAATTGCGATTACCACTACCGCAAATAGCACTAGTATGCTTCGATGAAGTGTTCTAAATGTGTTCACAGACTGCGCATGCTCCCTTGCCTGACTGAACTTCTCTTAATGTCAAGTATACCTGCTGGTAAAATGAACTACTAGGTAAATAGCTTAAACTTTAGATTAAAAACTTTTTTGTCCTTTTCACCCTCCTCGTGTCATTAAAAACAATGAATCGCTGACATCTCTATGCGCCTTCGTTAAACTATGCGCGTTTTTATTATTTTGCACAAAAAAGGAATGATATGGCTTTCTCAGTGGTTGTTTTGGCGGCGGGCAAAGGTACGCGAATGAAATCTGACTTGCCCAAAGTACTACATAAAGTTGGCGGTGTACCGATGGTTCAGCGCATAATCAATACTGTGAAGTCGTTGGGTGCAGATGATATACACCTAGTTTATGGACACGGTGGAGAGCAGCTTCAAGCCACAATTAAAGAAGATAACCTAAACTGGTGTTTACAGGCAGATCAGTTGGGTACAGGTCACGCAGTGCAGCAAGCCGCTCCGCACATTAAAGACCAAGAAGACGTATTGATTCTAGTGGGTGACGCCCCGTTAATTCGCGAAGAAACATTAAGCGCATTAAAAGCGGTGAAAGCCAGTTGCGATTTAGCGCTGCTTACTGTTGAACTAGACGACCCAACAGGTATGGGTCGTATTGTGCGTGAAAACGACAACATCACCGCTATTGTTGAGCACAAAGATGCTACAGACGCGCAGCGTGAAATTAAGGAAATAAATACTGGCATGATGATGATGTCAGGTGCCGACCTTAAGCGCTGGTTAGGTAACTTAAGCAACGACAACGCACAAGGCGAATACTATCTTACCGATGTAATCGCAATGGCTGCTGCCGAAGGCAAACGTATTCAGTCGGCACAGCCTGAATCTCCTGTTGAGGTAGAGGGCGTGAATAACCGATTACAGCTTTCTAATTTAGAGCGTGCTCTACAGCGTCGTCAGGCAAATGAGCTTATGATGAACGGCGTAACCCTTCTTGATCCTGCGCGTTTCGACCTTCGCGGTACACTACACACTGGCAACGATGTTGTTATAGACGTAAACGTAATTGTGGAAGGCAATGTTACGTTAGGTGATAACGTGACCATTGGTGCAAATTGTATCCTTCGCAACTGTCATATTGCCGATAATGCGGTAATAGAAGCTAACTCGATAATAGAAGAAGCGCAGGTGGGTGAAGCATGTAATGTGGGCCCCTATGCACGACTTCGCCCGGGTGCAGTTATGCACAAGCAGGCGAAAGTTGGCAACTTCGTTGAGATGAAGAAAACCGTATTAGGCGAAGGTGCAAAAGCGAATCATCTTACTTATTTAGGCGATGCAGAGGTTGGACCTAACGCGAATATTGGCGCAGGCACTATTACCTGTAACTACGACGGTGTTAATAAGTCACAGACACGTATCGGAGAGAATGCGTTTATAGGCTCTAACTCTTCATTAGTAGCGCCTGTTGTAATAGGCGATGGAGCTACGGTAGGTGCTGGTTCGGTGATTACCACCGAGGTTGAAGACAAAGCGCTTGCAGTTGCGCGCGGCAAACAGCGCAACATCGCTAACTGGCCTCGACCTACAAAGAAGTAAAAACAAAAAGTTAAAAATAACTAGCTACTCACCAGCGGCAAAACCTGTTTCCTTGGTGTTAAGTTACGGTTTCAAAAGCGGCACACATTATCTTTTCAATGCGTGCCGCTTTTTTATTCCGCTATATTCCACTGTCTGATTTACGGATGTGTAAAATGGGTTTGTCTGCTTTGAATATGCTTTACTAAGGCTTAAATTTAAGGAGTCGCTATGATTTCTACACTGTTAGTTGGGTTTGGCTTTTCTGCACAAACCTTTCATCTTCCTTTTCTGTCCTATCTTTCTGATTTCTCGATTGATGGAGTAGTGTCATCGCGACCAAGTGAAGTAAAACACGTATTACCCTTGGCAAAGGTTTACAGTTCTCTAGACGAAGCACTTGAAACAAATAACCAAGCTCACCCTGCGTTCGATTTAGTCATCATCACCACACCTAATCATTTGCATGCGCCACAGGCAGAGCTTGCACTTAACCATGGTTGCAACGTTTTAGTGGAAAAGCCGTTTACGCTAAACGCCGCACAGGCTAGTGCATTAGTTAATTTAGCCAAAGAAAAGCAAAAGCATTTGTGTGTCTATCACAATCGACGTTTCGATGGCGACTTCATTACCTTGCAATCACTTATCAAAGAAGGCGCTTTGGGCGAAATCAAGCGCTTTGAAAGTCGCTTCGACCGCTTTAGACCCATACCTAGAGACCGCTGGCGTGAAAATGCAGGCCCTGGCAGCGGCATTTTTTGGGATTTAGGGCCTCATCTTATCGACCAAGCGCTTCAGTTATTCGGAAACCCTTTGTCAGTGTCTTCCGATATTTATACATTACGCGACCAAGGGCAAAGCGACGATGCGTTCGACATTACGCTTTACTACGCAGATAAGGTGGTGAAGTTGGGGAGCTCTGCATTTCAAGGAGGGCAAACCCTTCGATTTGATATACAAGGTACAAAAGCAAGTTACCGCAAGTTCTATTTAGATCCTCAAGAAGACCAATTGCGCCAAGGTAAGGAAATAAACAGCAGTGATTGGGCAAATACACCTAGCGCGCAACACGGTGTATTGGCTAACGGCGAGTCGAGTTCAGTGATTACAACTAAACATGGAAAGTATTTAGCATTTTATGAAAAACTCGCCAACGCTATACAAAATGACACGCCGCTGCCAGTTAGTGCAGAGAGTGTTATGCCCGTCATTCAGATAATAGAAATGGCTATAGAGGCAAACAAACAACAGCAGCGACTGATGCTTATATAAACAAAAAGCTTGCACTCTGTTTCACATTAAATTACGATTCTTTCGGTTTGAAAATCATAACTTTCGTTTTGAAAGTTATGATTTGGTTTCAGTGAATATATTTTTATAAATTATTAAGTATTGTGGGTGCTTGTTAAGTGAAAAGCAGTAAATCGGTCGAGCTACGTCGCAATAACATTGTTGCTCACGTGAACCAGCACGGCCATACGCAGGTCGAGACACTTGCATCTCAATTCAATACTTCTGAAGTTACCATCCGTAAAGACTTAGCTGCACTTGCAGAGCAGGGCAAGCTTATTCGTCAGTTTGGCGGGGCGGTACCCGCTTCAGGTTACACAAATAGTGCAATAATCGAGGGTGATGCAACAGAAAATGTTCATCAAAAATCAACAACATCCTTATCGCCTATCGGTAAAGCCGCAGCCGGCTTAATTAAGTCAGGGCATAAGCTAGTGATTGACTGCGGTTCAACAACAGCAAGCTTGTTGCCATTTTTATCAAATATAAACAGTTTAGTGGTTATGACCAATGCGCTGGCTACCGCGAACTTTCTTACTCGTTGTGAAACCGAGCCCACGGTGCTGATGACCGGAGGTACTTGGGATGCACAATCACAGTCTTTTCAGGGCGCAATGGCCGAACAACTTGTTAGTGCATACAACTTCGATGTTGCCTTTGTTGGCGCGGCAGGTATTGACGTAAACCGAGGCACAACTACTTTTAATGAACTCACTGGCGTAACTCGCGCGATGGCGAAGGCGGCTACCAAAGTGGTCGTAATGGCCAGTTCATCAAAACTCAATCACAAAATGCCTAATTTAGAGTTAGGTTGGTCACAAATTTCAGTCTTGATCACCGATGAAGGTATTCGGGATGAAGATAAGCAAAATATAGAAAATCAAGGCGTTGCAGTTATTGTTGCACCGCAAAATGGAGAATAACTATGTGTGGAATCGTTGGCGCTGTAGCCGAACGTAATGTTGTTGAAATACTTCTTGAAGGATTAAAGCGTCTTGAATATCGAGGCTATGACTCGGCTGGTGTTGCGTTACTTCAAGATGATGGCAGCCTGAAGCGAATTCGTCGTACAGGTAAAGTACAAGAACTGGCTGATGCCGTAGCACAAGAAGAGGCATTAGGCGGCACAGGTATTGCGCATACACGTTGGGCAACTCACGGCGGCGTAACTGAGGCGAATGCACACCCTCATTTCTCTAATGACCGCGTTGCAGTTGTTCACAACGGTATTATTGAAAACTACGTAAACCTTAAGGCAGACCTTGCTGATAAGGGCTACACATTCACTAGCGACACTGACACTGAAACTATTGCCCACACTGTGCATGAAGAGCTTAAATCGGGCAAAGCGTTGCTAGAAGCTGTGCAAAGTGCGGTTAAGACCTTCCACGGTGCTTACGGCACGGTAATTATGGATAAAGAAGACCCAAGCCGTGTGGTAGTAGCGCGTTCTGGCAGCCCATTGGTGATAGGTCTTGGTTTGGGCGAAAACTTTATTGCTTCAGACCAGATGGCACTATTGCCCGTTACCCGTCGTTTTATCTTCTTGGAAGAAGGTGACGTTGCAGAAATTACGCGTCGTGAAGTGAAAATTTTCGACAAAGACGGCAATGCCGTTGAGCGTGAAGTTATTGAATCTAATATCGAGCATGATGCCGGTGATAAAGCAGGTTACCGTCACTACATGCTTAAAGAAATTCACGAACAACCTACCGTTGTACGCAATGCACTTCAAAATCGTATAGACGAGAATGGCCTAATGTCTGGCGTATTTGGCGAAGGTGCGGCAGAAATCTTTAGCAAAGTAAAACACGTTCAAATTATTGCCTGTGGTACTAGCTATCATGCCGGTATGACAGCACGCTACTGGCTTGAACAGTACGCCAATGTTTCATGTAACGTAGAGATTGCTTCTGAATTCCGCTACCGCAAGTCGGTGGTACATCCTAACAGCTTGCTCATTACTATTTCTCAGTCGGGTGAAACAGCAGATACCCTTGCAGCATTGCGCTTAGCAAAAGAGCTAGGCTATATGTCTAGCCTTACAATTTGTAACGTACCTGGCTCATCTTTGGTGCGTGAATCAGACCTTGCGTTTATGACCCGCGCAGGTGCAGAAATTGGCGTAGCTTCAACCAAGGCATTTACCACTCAGCTAACCGCGTTCCTAATGCTTACGTTAGCGCTGGGTAAAGAAAATGGCATGACCGATGCCGACAGTAACGCCATTGTGTCTGCCCTTCACAGCTTGCCGGCAAAACTTGAAGAAACCCTAGCAATCACAGGTGGAATTGAAGATTTAGCAGAAGAGTTTGCTGATAAACACCACAGCTTGTTCTTAGGTCGTGGCGATCAGTACCCAATTGCAATGGAAGGTGCGCTTAAGCTTAAAGAAATTTCTTACATTCACGCTGAAGCGTACGCGTCTGGCGAGTTAAAACACGGTCCACTTGCGCTTATTGATGACGAAATGCCGGTAATTGTTGTTGCACCAAACAATGAGTTGTTAGAAAAGCTTAAGTCGAATGTGGAAGAAGTAAGAGCACGTGGCGGCATTATGTATGTGTTTGCCGATAAAGATGCTGCTTTTGCGGGCGATGAGACTATGCGTGTTATTGACGTACCGCATTGTGAAGAACCCATTGCACCGATTATCTACACGCTTCCGTTACAGCTTCTGTCTTACTACGTAGCGTTAATTAAAGGTACCGATGTTGACCAACCGCGTAACTTGGCAAAGTCAGTTACGGTTGAATAAGCTGCGCAGTAAATTTAATACCCTTTAAAATCTCGAACACCATTTTTATCGTGCTCTCTGTCAGTACGTGAAGGTGGTGTTCGTGTTTCTGCTTAGCCCAGAAGCATTCATTGCGTCACTTTTGATTACGCTTTTGTACAGCGTGAAATTTCTTTTATTACCTCTTTGTTCTCTTGCCTCAATAGCCAGTAACAGCACGTTGAAAACGCTGTTTTTTAATAGCGACTACGCTAAAAGCGCCCAAGTTGTGAGGAAAAGGCCAATATTCGCTACGAACTTCCTTTGAAACCTAAGCGATTAAACATATGATGCACAATATATTCTGTTGTTTTCATTAAATTAAATGGGCAAGCAATGATAAGAATTTTAAGTGCCTTGTTCTTTTTGTCGTTTAGTTCTCTCTTAGTAGCTAAAGAAACGGTGAACATTGCCATTATTGAAACGCTTTCTGTTGATATTGTGACAGAGTCTCGCCAGGCATTTATTGATGAGTTGCAGCGTTTATTACCCGATAAACACATCCGGTTTTCTGTTCACAACGCACAGGCTTCAGAGCAAACTGCAGCCGATATTCTGGCTTCAATAGCGTCGCAACCTTTACCTGATCTTGTGGTTTCTGTGGCAACACTGGCAACAAGAGCGCTGCATAGTGCCGATGCACTTATTCAAACACCAAAACTCTTTATGGTGGTTTCTGCACCTGTAGAAGAGGGTATTGTTTCCGCATTAGGTGAAGTCAGTTCTCGCAATATTACAGGCGAGGCTCATGTGCTTGATGCAAAGGTTAAATTAGACATGCTTGACGGTATCTTAAGGGCATCCAATATCTCTGAACCGCTATCGATTGCCCTTATTCACTCAACATATCCTTCATCCACCAATTCGGTGAATCAGCTGATGGCGCTTGAACATGAGTATGAGAACATTGACCTAGTGGCCATTAGTACGCCCTTTATAGAAGGGCGCGACGGCCTATTACGCATGTCATCAGACATAACCACGTCGCTGCATCAATTTGAGGGAAGACTTGATGGATATTGGCTGTCATCTGGCCCGTTGGTAGAACTAGACGGTTTGGTAGATAACATTTTTAACGAGACTGAGTTACTGCCGCTTTTTGCTGAAAATATAGAGGCAGTGCAAGAAGGCGCACTGCTTGGTGTGGTGTCTGAGCCTCAAAGTATTGGTAAGTCAGCGGCAAAAAAAGCAAAGCGCATTTTAGAGCGTAAGTCGGCAGAGGGTATTCCAGTTACAAAAATGGACACTTACACGGTTGCTGTTAATGTTTCTACCGCCATAAAACTAAAGCTGCCAATTCCTTCGAATTACCTCAAGCTTTCGAAAAATCACATTTATCAGTAGGGCCGTTAAAGAAATTTTTATGCGTATTAAGTCAAAGCTTCTTGTGATGTATATCCCTATTCTGTTAATCGGAATGGCATTAACGGGTTACTGGGCGTATTTAACTGCGTATGAATCGGTGCGAGAACGCGAATACAAGTTGCTAACTCAAACACTCACCCTCTCTGTGTTAGCGTTGATAGAAGAGCGTAGAGAACTGTTGATTGATTCTGGGTTGGAAAATGAACCTGTATTTATTACGGCTTATCAAAAAGAGGTGTTTGAAGAATTAAACGCTTTGCATATCGCTACCGGTAGACATTTTTCGATAAGCAGCAAAGAAACAGATACTATCGTTTTTAGTACCTTAGATGAGAGCTTCAGGCCAAATACAGGAGGTGCACAGAAATCAACAATTAGCGGGCACTTGGTGGCCTTTGGTGAGTCGCTATCAAATGGACAAGATGTACTTTTTGCGTGTGCTGAATCCGACCCATGGAAATGGAAAGTTACGGTTATACAACAGGCCGATGCACTACAAGCGTCTTTATCAAAAATTGCGTGGATGACGGTACTGGTCATATTGTTCGCTGTGGCTACTGTAAGTTTAATTATGGGGCGTGTTACACAAGTATTGGTGCTATCTCCCATAGAAAAAATTAAGTCTGCAGCCAGTCGAATAGCAAGCGAGCACAAAGCAGTACAGATTGACTTAAATCAGGACGATGAATTGGGCGAGTTAGCCCGTGATGTTGAGTTAATGTCTGCCAAAATTGAACAATATGTTGACCAGGCTCAGCAAGCCAACAAAGCCAAAACGGATTTCTTGGCGGTAATGAGTCATGAAATAAGAACCCCACTTAACGGCATTCAAGGTTTGGCAACGCTGCTTTTAGACACTTCTCTTTCCGATAAACAGCATAAATATGCTACTGATTTACGGGCTTCATCGACTATTCTTGCTAACGTTATTAATGACGTACTCGATTTGTCAAAAATTGAATCGGGTATGTCAGAAGTTGATGTTACGGAATTTGATTTAGACACTATGCTGAGCGACCTCATCACGCTTCTAGGTACCAATGCCAGCGCAAACAGTACGTCGTTAAGTTATCAAAGCAAAAACTTGGCATCTGTTCGGGTTACCAGCGATATCACTAAGCTGCGTCAAATTGTGATCAACTTAGTAAGCAATGCTATTAAGTTTTCTCACAAAGGCAGTGTTTTTGTGTCTGCGAAACTGAAAAAGCCGGTTACAGCCTTATCATCACCGAATAATCTTGTGATTGCTGTGAAAGATACGGGTATAGGTATTGAGCCTGAACGCCTGAGTCACATTTTCGACAAGTTCACACAGTCTGATTCGTCTATCACTCGAAAATACGGTGGAACCGGCCTTGGACTATCGATTGCCAAGGAGCTTGCGCAGCTTTTGGGAGGCGATATTAAAGTAGTGAGTACCGTTGGCGAGGGGTCGTGTTTTACGGTAAGCGCCGAGGTGCAGGCTAGAAGCTTACCCGAGAATACACTATTAGAGTTGGACCCGGGCGCAAAAGGTATTAAAAGTGTACCTGAGGGGCTACGTGTACTTCTTGCTGAAGACAACGCAATTAATGCAGTGGTTGCTCAAGCCTTACTTGAGCAGCTTAAGTGTAATGTAGAGCATGTAGACAACGGCTTAAAAGCAGCATCTCGGGTTGAAGAGGGTGGCATAGATGTAGTCTTTATGGACGTGCATATGCCGGTTATGGATGGCATTGAGGCCACACGTCGCATTCGCAAAATGAATAGCGACAACGCAAAGGTACCTGTTATTGGCCTGACGGCAGAGGCGTTTAAAGAACGTCATACGCACTTTAAAGAAGCAGGAATGGACAGTATCGTTACCAAACCTGTTACGTTAGAAGCACTTAGGGAAAGCTTACAATCGCTCTAGCGAGTTAACCTTTATTGTTAGCAAGCAGGCAAAGGCACGATTTGCACGTTATACTCATTTAAGAGTATTGCGACACCAGTCGATAACATAAGCGCCAATTGCTATGGGTGAAATACGTGAAGCTAAATAAAGCCAGTGAATTAATTCGCCTGCGTATTGCGCTTATTATCGGAGGATGTCTTGTTGTAGGCTTTATGGTGGCTGACTATATGTTACTGCCAGCAGACATGCACCAGCTGTATACCTTCGACCGCCTTCTTCTTCAATTACCAATTATCTTCTTAATGGTTGCGGGCTCATATTGGCGTGGTTTTGCGCAGTATAAGCACTACCTTTTTACCTTTCTCCTTATTGCGCTTACCTACAGCAATTACTGGCTTATTTGGGTATGTTGGCATAATTTTAAGTTCGATTTCCCCTACGAGGGCACAATTCTATACGCCTATTACTGTGTTTTTGCGTTAGGCATTCCATTTAAAATGGCGCTAATGGCCAGTACCGTAAACGTCATTGGCTTTGCCGTTTTAATGTACATTGCGCCTGTGTATGGCGATAGAGTGCTTATATCGACGGCATTTGTCAGTGGTTCGCTTTTTGTGTGTGCTTACGCTAAGTATCGATTAGATAGAGGCCTTGCCCTACTTGAAAAAACAAATCACAAGCTACTAAAGCTAAGTAAATACGACCCCCTATCTAACCTCTTGAATAGAAGAGCGTTGCGAGAAGAAAGTACTAAATTACTTGCGTTCAGTAGACGTCACAATGCATCTATCGCTATTTTAATGATCGACCTAGACGATTTTAAAAAATACAACGATAGTTTTGGCCACCAACAAGGTGATGAAGCAATTCGACGTCAGTCAGCCATGATGAAGGCGGTTTTTAAACGAGAGGCAGATATACTGGGCAGATACGGCGGTGAAGAATTTATCGTAGTGTTAAGTGGTGTGACTGAAGCACAGGTAAAAGAGCGTTGTGAAGCATTATTACAGGCGTGGGAAGACGAAGAAATGCCCCATGCAAAGGACGCAAAGCATAATAATATGAGCTGTTCTATAGGCGCTGTTCTAATAAACAATACTGAAAGTACAAACATAGACTTGCTCATTGATGATGCCGATAAAGCGCTGTACCAGGCTAAAGAAGCAGGGAAAGCGTGCTACGTGCTTTCGCCTCGTCGATAACATCCTCTTTTCCTCCGATGTTATCAAACTTTAATAAGCCTTAATCAAGCGCCATTAAAGGTTTGTTAACAAGGTTGTGATCCCAGATTAACTTTGTATTATCAACTTTGTTCGTAAATGCATCGAAGTTGCAGCTAAAGTTGTGAAAAATGCGATAAATAAGCGTAAATGTCGTTAACTTACATTGAACAAAAGAACTCATGTCCGTAGAATGCCCGCTGCATTTTTTCCCGTCAACCATGAGTATTTTATGACGCAACAGTTCTCTTTACGTACCTCAGTATGCATAGCGTTAGCTACACTAGCTTCTTCTTCTGCGCTTGCTGCTGGCTTTCAAGTTAACGAACACAGTGCAAATGGCTTAGGGCGTGCTATGGCCGGTCAGGCAGCGAAGCCAGAGAATGCTTCAATCCTTGCAACAAACCCTGCCGCCATTGGCGTATTCAAAGATGCTGAATTTAGCAGTTCAGTAAGTTTCATCGACCCAAATGTTGATGTAAATGGAACCGTTAACTATGCGGTAGGTGGCCAAGTGATTGCAGTGGCTGACGCAAGCGAAGATGACATTGCCGACACAGCCATTGTGCCTAGCTTTTTCTATACGCTCCCTATTAATGAACGCGTTTCTGCAGGTGTAGGCGTTTTCACTACCTACGGCTTAACATCAGATTATTCAGACGACTTCAATGCATTGCATTTTGCAGATACAGCCGAAGTTAAGTCGGTAACCTTCAATCCAGCGGTTTCATACAAAGTAAACGATACGTTGATGATTGGCTTAGGATTAAGTGCCACCTTTGCTGACGCTCAAATTAACTCTGCAGTATCGGAAAGCCTGTCACCAATTTTAAGTGCAAATGCGCAGACAACCATCCCTGCTACTGCGTCTATCTTCAAGCTTGAGGGTGATGATTGGGGCTATGGTTGGAATGTGGGTGTGTTTTGGCAACCTACAGAGATGACTAACATCGCATTGTCACATCGCGCTGAAACTAAGTTAACACTTGATGGTGAGGTGACGTCTAGCTTAACAGCATCACTAAATCAGCCTGGTAGCCTAGATCTAAATTTAGCTGCTAGTACAGAATTCGCTATCGATCAGAAAATAAATCAGCAATGGTCGGTACAAGCAAGTGCTGTATTCACTGACTGGAGCACATTTGAAAAGCTTGAAGCAAACCTAGCGGACGGTACTGATTTTCTTATTAAGCAAGAGAACTTTGACGATTCGTGGCGTGCAGCGTTTGGCGTTACTTATATACTCAACGACGAGTTTACGCTTCGAGCAGGCTATGCCTATGACGATGGCGTTGTGACGGTAGAGAATCGCTCATTGAGTATTCCTGACACAGACCGTCATTGGGTGTCGGCTGGCTTAACGTATACTGTAAGCGAAGATACGTCTATCGATGCGGCTTATGTGTACATCAATGGTCGTGAAGCAAATATTGATAAAACGCGCGCGCTAAATGCAGAAGGTACATTCACTTCGACATATACCGGAACGCAGTCGGCAACAGCCCACATCTTAAGCGTTCAGCTGAATACGCGTTTCTAAAATCGCGTTTATTTCCATTTCAATCAAAGGCAGCAATTTATGCTGCCTTTTTTAATTTAAGCTTCTTACTCTCCTGTTTTTCATATCGTTTTAAAACGCATCCTCGCTGTTTTTGTCATTTTTTAATCTGCATTTAGTGATACGTTATGTGTACATTGAAAATGTATAGCGAGAAAAGAATGAAACGCATTGAAAACACAGCCTTTATTTTACTTATTTTATTTTTTCTAAACGGCTGCGTCATTGTTCATAAATCGGCAAAGCCGTCGTTTGGCACGCAGGATTTTACCCAGCCAAGCTTTACTGCAATTACAGTAGCCTATGCGCCAGAAATGGACGGTATTTTAAATCGTATAGAGGCCGACCCTAATGCCGACATTCATACTACTACCACCATTAAGGGCGTGACCTATCGTTTAGGTACTTATCACGACGAGCCTATTTTGGTTTTTGCAACGGGAATGAGCATTGCGAATGCGGCCATGACAATGCAAATGGCGCTAGATTACTTTCCCGTAAAGCAAGTGGTGTATATGGGTATTGCTGGTGCCGTAAACCCCAAGTGGCAGCCTGGTGATGTGATTGTGCCAGAGCGTTGGTACTACCATGACGAGAGTGTATATACCAACGCAGATCCAAAGAGACCTGGCGAATACATTTTGCCTGAGTATTACGCCGTGTTTATGAGTGAGCAGGAAGAAAGACGTGCTAAAGACCCACACATTCCAAACTACAAGCCTTTTCATTTTATTCACCCTGACGAGGTACTAATTGTAAAGGATGGTATGGATGAGCCTAAGGATACGGCATATTTCAGTGCAACACCTACGCTTCTAGACGCTGCGAGAAACGCTATGGCAAATATGCAAACTCAACGTGTGCTAGATGAGCGCGACGCCAAACTGCATGTTGGAGGAAACGGCGTTACCGGCTCGGTATTTATGGATAACCGTGAATATCGCAAGTGGACACATGAGGTTTTTAATGCCGAAGTAACAGAGATGGAATCTGCCGCGGTGGGACAAGTGTGCACGGTTAACAATGTCGACTGGGTAGTGATACGTGCAATTAGTGACTTAGCCGGTGGTCAAGAAGGTGTGAATGTAGAGCACCAATATGACAAAGAGGTATCGCGAATTGGCGCAAACGTACTGTTCTCTGTGCTGGATGAATTGGCAAAATAAACACAGCTTCGTCTTTAAATTATAGAGTTTTAACGTATGCAAACACGCTTATGTTGCACAATGTTCTACATTACCGCCGATTTAAATTTGTAAGGATAAAAGATGACCGCAAAGCCGTTGTTTCCAAGGTCGCTTCTAGCGCTATGTTTTACCTCTATTTATGGGGCTGCATTTGTGCCAGCCATTGCCTATGGGCAAGACACATCCACTGCGCCGCAAACAAATCGCGCAGAGCTTACTGAAAGCACTCCACGCGGAATACAACGTTTTGGCAGTGACGCAGAAAACATTGAGCGTATAGAAACAACGTCGTCGCGCTTAATAGGTAAAGCAAATGCAAACGGCTACGTTGTGTCATCTATTAATGAAGATACGTTGTCTTTTTTATCCTTTCAGCATATTCAAGAAAGCCTTAACTACGTTGCAGGTGCAGGTGTTCAGCGTGGTAATGGCCAAGAATACTTACCCGCACTTCGCTCGCCCGTGTTAACAGGTGCCGGTGCCTGTGGCGGCATTTTAGCCGCTGAAGACGGCGTTCCTTTGCGTGCCGCTGGGTTTTGTAACATTAACGAGCTTTTTGAAGCTCATGGCGAAATGGCCGAACGCATTGATGTAGTAAAAGGGCCAGCCTCTGTTTTGTATGGTTCTAATGCTATACACGGCGTTATTAATGTTATAACCCCAGATACTACACGAGGCGGTGGGCTTGCGGCTTTTGACTATGGCTCGTTTGGATATCATCGACTTAAGTTTCGCCAAGGGAAAGACTTTGGCAACAGCGGTATAGGCATTAATGCCAGTATCACGCGCGACACTGGTTATAGAGACAACGAGGGTGTCGATCAAGAAAAAGTAAATATTCGCCATCGTTTTGAAAGCGATGCCTTTTCTGTCACTACGGGAATGACCTACACCAACCTCGAACAAGACACAGCGGGTTTTATTGTTGGTGAGGATAGTTACAAAGATGAAGATATAGCACAAAGCAACCCTAACCCTGAAGCGTTTCGCGATGCCACCAGTTTGCGATTGTGGAGCAAGCTAGATATGACATTTGACGGTGGGCATGCGCTTACTTTTACACCGTATATTCGCGATCAAGAAATGGATTTTCGTATGCATTTCTTACCCGGCAAGCCGCTTGAACAAAATGCACAAGACGGTTTTGGTGTGCTGTCGCAGTTCAATTATGTAGTGAATTCCGCGTTTAATATCGATATGGGTTTAGATGCAGAATCTACTGATGGTGAGCTTATGCAGGCACAAGATAGTGAAACTGTTGGCTCAGCGTTTTTGGTCGAAACAGTGCCTGTTGGAAAGCATTACGACTACACCGTTGATGCAAGGTTAATCGCACCGTTCTTTGCTTTAAATTGGCAGCAAAATACATGGTTGTTGTCACTTGGCGGTCGTTATGAGGATATGCAGTACCGCTACACCAATAATATGAATGTTGGGCGCGTAAGAGAAGATGGCACTGCCTGTGGATTTGGTGGTTGCAGATATTCACGCCCAGAAAGTGGCGAAAACAGCTTTAGTAATTTCAGCCCCAAGTTTTCAGCAAGCTATAAACTTACCGATAAAACCCAATTGTACCTGGGAGCATCGCGTGGTTATCGTGCGCCGCAGGCTACAGAGCTTTATCGTCTGCAGCGAGCGCAACAGGTTGCCGATTTAGACTCAGTTAAAGCAACAAACTACGAGGTAGGTGTAAAAGGGTTAACTGAAGGTGGACGCTATACAGTTTCTTTATATAGCCTTAGAAAAGATAACGTTATCTATCGCAGCAGTGATTTCTTCAATGTAAGTAACGGAGAAACATGGCACCGCGGTATAGAGCTAGAGTTAAGCCAGGCTTTCGGTAACAGCTGGCGTATTGATTTCGCGGGCAGCTATGCGAAACACACCTACGAGCATAGCCAGCTTTCAGGCGAAGTTGATATTAAAGGCAATGACATTGATACCGCACCAGCGCTCCAGTTTAATACTAGGGTGAGCTATGCGTTTAGCGACGCATTACAAGGCCAGTTAGAATGGCAGTATGTTGATGACTATTTCACTGATGCAGAAAATCAGAATAGCTACGAAGGTCATGACCTGCTGCATGCTCGCATTAGCTATGCACTGAGCGACACAATTACCCTATTTGCTAGAGTAAATAACGTGCTAGATACGCAATATGCAGAGCGTGCCGACTTTACTAGTTTTACTGGTCCACGCTTTTTTCCTGGGCGTCCTCGAAACGTTATGTTTAGCGCGTCTGTCGCATTGTAATTTACCAAAGCTATTGCCTGAACTACTTGTTATTCAAGCGGTTCAGGCGTAATCTTAGCGTTATTAATACCTACACATTTAGTATCCGTAACGCCTATTCGCATGGGTTACAGTCTTGCCTCGTATAACGGTTTTCAACGCAGTCGTTATACGTGGAATGATTGTTAATAGGTAAAACCCATGCAAAAAATAGTTGTCGTTGGTGGCGGTGCTGGTGGCCTTGAGTTAGCCAGCCGTTTAAGCCGCACGCTCGGGAGAAAAAAACACGCTGAAATCACATTAGTCGACCGTAGTCGAACGCATATTTGGAAACCCTTGTTACACGAAGTAGCAGCGGGCGTCATAGATAAACACTCAGACGGTGTGGATTACGCTATTCACGCTGCGTCTCACCACTATCGTTTTCAGCTAGGCGAAATGTGCGCCTTGAATACCGATAATAAAACCATAACGCTGTCGCCACTGATGGACGAAGAAGGCTGCCAAGTGCTGCCTGAACGTGAAGTGCCTTACGACCAGCTTGTTCTTGCCATAGGCAGTGTAAGTAACGACTTCAATACGCCGGGCGTAGCTAAACACTGCTATTTTTTAGATTCACTAAAGCAGGCAGAGCGCTTTCACCGCGCGTTGTTGAATCAGCTTATCCGCATTAATCAGCAAGAAGATAAAAATGCAAAAATTGATGTGGCTATTGTGGGCGCTGGCGCTACAGGCACTGAACTTGCCGCGCAGCTTCACCATGTTGCTAACCTATCAAAAGCGTATGGCATGCCAGACATGTCAGCATTACGTTTGAAAATAACTATTGTTGAAGCCGGAGAACGTATTTTACCTGCGTTACCAGAGCGCATTGCTAATTCAGCAAGAAAAGCACTGTATAAACTGGGTGTAGACATAAAAGAACAAACCATGGTGGCAGAAGCTGATGCAAAAGGCCTAATTACCAAAGACGGCTCACGCATTGATGCCGATTTAATGGTGTGGGCAGCAGGCGTAAAAGCGCCTGATTTTATAACAGATATGGATATCTTTGAGACCAACCGCGCTAACCAAATATTAGTAGATAAACAGCTAAGAAGTACCACGCATCGCGATATTTGGGTGTTAGGTGATTGTTGTGGATTTCAGCAAAATAACGGTAAATGGGTTCCGCCGCGAGCGCAGTCTGCGCATCAAATGGCCGATGTAGTTGCACATAACATAACATCGTTATTTAACGGTAAGTCGACAAAAGATTTTACTTATCAAGACTACGGCTCGTTAGTGCATTTAAGTAAATACAGTACGGTTGGCAGTTTAATGGGCTCGCTGTCTAACAGCAGTATGTTTATTGAAGGGCGTTTGGCTAAACTGGTTTACGTGTCGTTGTATAACATGCATCAATTTGCCGTTCACGGAAAAGTTAAAGGTGCGCTAAAGCTGGTGGTGAAAAAACTCAGTCACGCGTTAAGCCCTAAACTGAAACTACATTAAGCGCTTATTTTCTAGTAAAAATCAAAAAAGCCCCATTGTTTGGGGCTTTTCAGAGATGTGATAGGCAATTACTTCTTAACACCTTCAACGTGTAGCTCAAGCTCTACCGTTTGAGATGCAGGACCAAGGTCGTAATCAATACCATAGTCTTTTAATGCAATGGTGGTTGTGCCCATAAAGCCAGCACGGTATCCACCCCAAGGATCTTTACCTTCGCCAATCTTCTTAGCTTCAATAGAAATAGGCTTGGTTACGCCGTGTAGGGTAAAATTACCCATTACATCCATCATGCCATTGCCTTTATCTACAATCTTAGTGCTTTCAAACTTCGCTTCAGGGTAAGTGTCTACATCAAGAAAATCATCGCCCTTTAAGTGCTTGTCGCGTTCAGCGTGATTTGAGTCTACGCTTTCGGTATCGATAGTTACCATAATTTTAGCATTGTTAGGCATTGCTTCGTCATAGCTAAACGTACCTTTAAAATCGTTAAAACGGCCTGTTAGCCACGAATAACCAAGGTGTTGAATTTTAAAATTAATCGACGCGTGAGCGCCTTTACTGTCAATGACATAGTCTGCGGCGTTCGCAGTACCTAATGAAAGCGCAGCAGCAAGTGCAAGTGTTAACTTCTTCATTGTATCTCCTTACGTTCTATAATTAGCGAAGCCGTAACATCTGCTTCATGGTGTCGTCTTTGTTAATGAAATGGTGCTTTAATGCAGCGAGCGCATGCATTACTGCAAGACCAATCAGTGTCCATGCGAGGTAGAAATGTATATCACCCGCTACGTCTTCTTGATTCTCAACCAGTTCGCCAAGTGCAGGCACCGATACCCAATTAAACACTTCTATGGCGCGTCCATCTGCAGTCGAGATAAGGTATCCCGATATAAATAAGCTCAGCAAAACTAAATAAATGGCAGTATGTCCGACCTTGCTTAAGCGCTGTTCAACTGCAGAGCCGTGGGTTGCTGGGCGTTTACTTCTAAATCTCAACAACAAGCGAAACAGCGTAGCGGCAAGTAAAATTAAGCCAACGCTTTTGTGCCAATGGGGCGCAGTTTTATACCAGTCACTGTAATAAGTTAGGTCAACCATCCATAGACCTGATGCAAACATGCCGATAACAACTAATGCAGTTATCCAATGCAAAACAATGATGGCTATTGGCCAACGGCTATTCATATTCGTCCTTAACGAAAGATTATGCTGCAAAGTATATTTTTTGCTGTACAGATTGAATATTGCATTCTTTCAGCAGTTTTGTTCTATTTTTTAGAACAAACCGCGAGGCATTGATAAAAATTAAATATATTTTCATGATTTGCTTAAACGAATTGGTGTGCAATATGGTTTAGTGCTATCGACTTTTTCACTTGGGTTTGCGTTAACTGCTTTTCGTTGGGCTAATTGTCTTTTTCGATGAATATAGACCATACTGAAATAGATAAAAAAAGTTAAAGAATCGAAAAAGCACATGATTTCGAATTGTTTTATGGGGCGAGAAGATTATGCGAAGTGCGCATGGTGCTTATGCAATAACAAGTTGCGGTGATGTAATGGCTGTTCAGGCGCATGGTCCTTGGAATGCTGAATGTATAAAGCAGTTCGCTAAAGATTACCGCGAAGTGCGAGCCATCTTTGAGAATAAGCGCTGGGCAGACATTGTCTCGCATATTGGAGAGTCTTTATTTGTCCCTGATGCTGAAGCCGTGTTGAAAGCTGCTATTACAGCGGTAGCGCAAGAAGGGTTGTGCCATGTAGCCGTTGTACTAGGGCGCTCTACTACACGATCGTTAACGAAGTCTCAACTGAAGAAAATGTATGGGAAAACAGGTGTTGAATTCGCTTTTTTTGATACTGAATCGGAAGCAGTGGTGTGGCTTTCCGAAAATGGCTACGCAATAGACCAATCAAAGCTAGAAGAGCACTTAGCGAAAGTTCCTGTCACACCCTAAAAGTAAACGCCATTGTGGTATGTTTTTCGCACTGGATCTTTACCTTATAGAGAAACCTATCAGTACAATGGAGCAAGAAGTATGTATAAAACACTCTTCCCCACCAGCGTTGTAACGAAAGCGTTCACATGGGCCTATCAAGAATTAGGTTTAGAGTTGTCTCAAGCATCTGAAATACTTGGAATTTCGTCAACTTCACTTGCTCAGACCACGCTTCTTGGGTTTGAAAGCAGTACGCCCGAATATAAAAAGCAGCTAGCGTTTATCAGAATGTATCATTTACTCATTAGTGTGTCAGAAGGGGACACGGCGTATATGACGCGATGGTTTGCCCAATTCAATATTGCTCTAGAGGCATCGCCATTTGACTGCTGTAAAACGCACGAGGGGATTGAGCAAGTTAGCGACCTTCTGCGTTCGGTGAAGCTACGCAGTGAACTTAATCACGAATCATACTCGGCAATAGGCGAGAAGCTGTTTGCATCAACACTTGGCGGTGAAAGGGGACGCGTGCATTAGCCCTATCTGTTCATGCACACGCATCTTCACTGTCAAATAACACTTCCTCAATAAAGTTTGCACATAAAGCAGGCTGAGTCATGGGTAACATATGGCCTGCATCGGCAACAATACGAGTGCGCGCTGAAGGCAGCTTATCCACCACAGCTTGGATATGCTCTTTGGGGTTTAATATAAGGTCTTGCTCCCCATACAGTACGCCAACAGGGCACGTGATACTGCCGTACACTGATGACTGCCTATGTAAGCTTCCTTGCGCGGATACTGTGTCGCGGCTACCTTCGTAAAAATGACGGCTATGCAATGAAAGAAGGCCTCCACCAGTAATTGCAAAGTCCTTAGGAACAGGTTCTGGAAAAAATATTTGCGCAATTTGTTTTCGGCCCATGACTACCCGAAGTGGGCTCGCGATAGTTTTTGAGACGGCGCGTCTTGCAGTATGGTTTGGTATGTACAACATTGACAAAGGGCCCGCACCGCCTTTGAGCATAGTGGTTAAAGGGCATATTAAGGTGACAGCACGAATCTTCTGAGGTGCATCAAGGGCCATGCGCAGTGAAATGCCTCCTCCCATTGAATGGCCTACCAATGCCGCTTCGGAAATATTTTCCTTTTCCATCCATTCAAGTAGCATTTGGCTTTGCTTCTCAAATGTTGATGGCGTTGAAGTCATCCTGCTGGAAAATCCGCTTCCAGGACGGTCGACAGAATATACCGTGTAGTGTTGCGCTAGAATGTTTGCCAGCTCATAGAAGTTTCTACTGTTACCAAGAAGACCGTGTATGAGTATTATGGCTGGGCCGCTGCCACTTACTTGCCAGTGAATAACGCCACCGTTTACTGTTGTAAGCTTGCCTGGCGGTGAGAATTGAGACTCTATGCCTTTATCAATTTTCTGAGTGTAAAACACCGCAAGGCCAATAAGTAAAACGATAACCAGCAACACAACAAACATATTATTTCTCTGCATACACGTATGAAATTCAAACTATCTGCAATAGTGCTACGCGTCAACTAGCAAGGTGCTATCACTGGTCATAAGCTTCATTTATACTGGATAAGGTTTAAAGATAGAGATCCTTTTAACCTGCGATGTCTATTAAAAATTCAAAGCAAATATGCTCAGGAATGTCGATGGAAATAAACATAACTGCAAAGTTATCAATTGATGAAAGTGAAATTGATATGCAGGCAATTCGCGCTCAAGGCAGTGGCGGTCAAAACGTAAATAAAGTGAGTAGTGCAATTCATCTTCGATTTGATGTGAACGGCTCCTCTTTACCCGACGATTTAAAAGATAAGTTGCTCTCACTTAACGACAGCAGAGTAACAAACGATGGTGTGTTTGTTTTAAAAGCGCAAAATTTCCGTACCCAAGAGCAAAATAGGGAAGACGCAATAGTGCGCTTGTGCAACTGGATAAAAGCGGCAACGGTCGAGCAGAAGCCCCGAAAAACAACAAAAGTAAGCCGTGCAGTAAAAGCAAGGCGTGGAGATGCCAAAAAACAGCAAAGCGCCAAGAAAAAGCTAAGAAATAAAGTAGATTTTTAACGCAAGCTAACAACCTTCCAACGTTGAGCTTTTAGATGTACATACAAAAAATTTCTAACTAAGCGGAATAAAAGCGCTGCGTTATCCGTTATCTCATTGTCCTTATCAATAAAAGGAGATAACAGGATGAAATCACTTAATACAGCAGTACTATTTGCCTTAGGTTTAGCCACTACACACACTGTTGCACAAGAAGTTAATTTTACTTCTAACGCATCGACAGAAAATTCTGTTTCAGCCTCTTTGTCGCTATCACAACCTAGCGCGTCAGCAAGCGCAGATCAGAATGCACAAGTTAACTCTGAAATTAACAGTGAAGAAGGGCAGCAAGATGAGGCAATGCCTTCAGAAGATACTGTATCCAATGACACAACCGAACAGGCTAACAATAATCTTAACCTGGTTACTTCTGTAACCCAAAATGCTTCTTTATTAACTTCAGCTTCTACGGTTTCAACGGTAACGTCAAGTGGCTTACAGGCAGCGGCTGGTGCAACACAAGCTGTGCAAGGTTCTGTACAAGGAACTATACAAGGTGCGGCACAAGGAACTATACAAGGAGCTATACAAGAGCCTTTGCAAGCCACGCTGCAAAATATCACCTCTGCCAATATGAACAGTATGGAAAACGGTTCTGCTGATGGTGCAGGTACAGCTGAAAGTGCAGCAATGGGAGAGGTTGTTGCAAGCATCTCAGGAACGGCTCAGGGCACGCTGGATGGCCCTTTAACAGGCGTAACTTTAAACAGCGGCGCTTTAGGCAGTACTTCCGAAGGTGCGCTTGATGCAAACGCTCAAAATATAGTTGGCACGTCAGCAGAGGAAGCAATTGGCTCGTCAGTTCAAAATACCGTAGGCACAGCGGTTCAAAACACGGTAGGGGCATCTGTTCAGAACGCCGTAGGGACTTCTGTTGAAAGCGCCGTAGGCACTGTCGTCCAAAATACCGTAGGTGAGTCTGTAGATGGCGCTATTGCATCTACAGTTGAGCAAACGGTATCTGGTAGCATAGAGGAAACCGTAAATGCAACAGTAACCAACTCGGTTACCTCGGCAGTTGATGGCGCTCTCGGCCTCTAAATTAGCAACAAGCATAACAAGCCATAACATTGTTATGGCTTGAGTGCCTCTTCTATGCAAGGCGTTTTACTTCTCGCCGCTTTTCTTCAGTTTTTATGTACTCCTAACCGCGCTATCCATTAATCAGAAATCTAGATTTTATGATGTTGCGTTACAGGGGCTCGTGTTTGGAAGGTTACAATTATGAATGCATTTCATTGTAAACAGGTATTGAACAGACAAACTAATAACAAGTGTACTCTTGTTGTAAGTGTTAGCGTGTTATCTTCTATCGTGTTATCACTCTCTGCCAGCGCTAATAATAGCGCTAACCAAAGCGCTAACCAAAGCGCTAACAATGACGCAAAGTATACGCTGTCTGGATCAGCATACGTAGGAGTTCGTCACGATTCTAACGTTAGCGTAAGTGAACTAGATACCAATACTGCATTGTCGGATAACGCACTACAAACTGAGGGTAAACTTCAACTAAAGCTCGCACCTACAAAGAAGTGGACGTCTACATTTTCGATATCTCGTGCCGACACCCACTATAATAACTTAGATGACTTCGATTTAGGACTAACCACTTATTCTGTGCAAACCGACTATGCTTTCGAAATAGCAAAGCTTGGTGCGCATTATTACCATGCAGACGCTCACTTAGGCGGAGAAGGTTTCCTTACCTATCAACAACAAGGCGTTTCGGCTGGTAAACAATTAGGTAAACAGGCCTATTTAAGAGTAAGCGCAGATAATATTGATAAGCAGTTTGATGTAGCAAAGGGGCGTGACAGCGAAGCAAATGCATTGCGCAGCGACGCTTTTTACTTCTTCGATACGAGCGACTTCATTCAACTGGCTTTGAAGTATCAAAAAGAAGATGCAGTCGACAACGCCTTTGATTTTACTAGTGTTGGCGCCGACGTGGCGTATACCCACCCATTGTCGATGTTGAATAAGCCGTTGTCGTTATCTTTCACTTATACATTTGACTCACGCAGTTATAGTCGCGCGTCACAAAGTGATTTACTTCGAGAGGATGGCAGGCGCCGAGAAGATGACAGGCACCGCGTTGAGGTAAAAATGAACTATGAAGTGCATAAGCATGTGAAACTGTCGTTTTCTACAGAATATGGTGACTATGCCTCAACGTTCACCGGCGCTGACTATGAAGAGACTATTGCAGAGCTTGGTGTAAATGTGCATTTCTAACTCCCAACACTAGTAAGCGGCAAACGCCAAACACTCATGAGAGGACCGTGGTTTGTAGAGGCTATTTTAATAGAATGCCAAAACCAAAAACCGTATCGCGACCAGGTTCTCCCGCATCAATGGCGCTTCGCTGCATTGCCGCTAACGCACTGTGTCTATTTTTGTTTTTTCGCAAAAAGCATGCATATTTTGCAGCAACTAGTGGGGCAGCCATAGACGTACCTGTCTGTCGTATTGTTTTGTTTGGAGGCAATGCGGTTTCGACAGATACGCCAAGCGCTGCAAAATCAACATATTCGCCTTGATTTGCCCAACGATAAATTCGATTGTCGCTGTCTACCGCTGTTGCGCCTAACGTTTGTGGGTATGCAGCAGGATATAAAGGCAGTGACGCTGGCCCTTCGTTTCCAACAGCGGCAATAACCTGTATTCCTAACTCGTCAAGTTGAGTGATAGCGGCCATTAAAAGCGGGTTATTTGGCCCAGCCAAACTCATGTTAATAGCATCCACTTGTAACGATGCTAAATGGTTTATCCCCTTCAATAGTGCCGAAAGCGTTGCGCCTCGACTTATGCTGTTGCGAGTATAAAAAACATTGGCATTGAACAACTGGCTACCTGGCGGCAATACATTGGCCATTAAGCTTGCAACTGACGTTCCGTGTTCACTTGAGCCTTCTGCGCCCTCAATTAAGAACGACGCTTGCTCTATCTGTATATGCGAAAACGCAGGGTGATCACTGGTGATGTGTGTATCTATCATTCCCATTCTTAACGGGCTGTCACATTCGATATAACCCGTGCGGCTATCTTCCGCTTCAGTGCTTTCAGTTTGTGCGTGGTTAACAGACCGGTGTTCGTTGGCAGATTTAGGCAATGAAGCTTCACGCTTGCTTTGTGATAAATAAATGTGATTCCTAACAACTTGTGCTAGAAGCGGTGCTGGCAAATTGTAGCGAATTAACGACACCGTATCGGTATCACCTTCCACTTTTACACGAAAAAGCCATTTAGAAAGCGACGACATAAACTGCTTTTCAAGAACCGAAATAGCTGGGTGGTTAAAATAGTCGATGTCACTTTCTTCTCCCATGAATAACCACTCTTTTTCTACCGCGATAAAGCCGTCTTCAACCGATATTTCTTGAATTATTGGTTCGCCATCAACCGATAAAATGGTGCTTGCATTGGGAACAGTAAAGCGTGGTGTCGCACTGTTTATTGTATTTGAAACAAGAGTTTGTGTTGCTAATGAGCCTCTTTCTAACTTCGTTTTGGCATTGTTTTCAACTTGCTCTCGCAAGCGCGACAAGTTTGAAGGTAATCGCTCTATAACTGGTGTAACGGGTGTAATGACTTGACCCGCTGCAGGAAGTATTTGAGCAGATATTGCGGTGCTAGCGAACGACAATAAACAAGCGTAGAGTTTTGCATATTTCATTATCTTACCTCATCAACAATAACTGCCATGCAAACAACAGTAAGCATGGCACAAATTGTGCCATGCTCTATATGGTTTCACTTTCTTCTTGCACTAGTTGCAACTAAAAGAATAACGCTAAACAAGCAAAAAAATTCCATAAGGTAGGAATAAAAATGAAAGTGACCCGTTAACTAGAGTGTGTTGACCTTTACTGCAAAAACGTACCGAAAAGGTCAACACGCTCTAAATAAATCGGTTCATTAGCATAGGGCTTTAAAAATGAAAGATGAGTTAACCAAGCTCGTACCGTCTTTAAGAAAGTTCGCGTATTCGCTTACAGGCAACATGCACGATGCTGACGACTTGCTTCAGAGCACACTGGAAAAGCTATTAAGCAAATCGGTGCCCGAGGGAGCAACATTAATGGCATGGTCTTTTCGGGTTTGCAGAAATTGCTGGATTGATGAGTATCGAGCAAAAAAAGTACGCGTGAACGCGAAAGAGGCATTAGAACACGAAATAAAAGAAGGACGGATTCAGGTGGAAATGGATGAAGCTATTACGCATGGTGTTACGCTAAAGCAAGTGTCTAGTGCAATGGATGAACTGCCCTACGAACAGCGAGAAACTCTGTCTCTGGTAGCCGTGCAAGGAATGAGTTACAGCGACGCTTCTGAAGTACTTCAAGTGCCTACAGGCACCATTATGAGCAGGCTGGCGCGTGCTCGAGCTAAGCTCTCAAGTTTGTTAAATGGTCAAAACGAGGTGCTGTCATGAAAGTAAGCGATGAAATGCTATCTGCGTTTTTAGACGGGGAGCTATCAAGCAGCGACATGGATAACGTGCGTGATGCAATAGCAGAAAATGTTGCTATTGCCGACAGACTAGCGGCGTTGGCTGAAGTAGATATGGTAGTGAAGGCAGCGGCAGAAAAAGCAACGGCCACAGCATTACCAAAAGAGATTATTGATTTACTGGCAACGGATAGCGACAACGCTGTTACAAACGTGACTTACTTAGCGAAGCCCGATTTAACTGCACCCGAGTTAGTAAAGCAGGAAAAATCGTCGGCGAAAGAAAGTGTAAATACGCAAAGTGAATCGGTAGCCAAACTTCAAAGCAATAATGAAAAGGCTTCTTGGGTCAAAATGCCAATGGCATTGGCCGCCAGTGTTGCCTTACTTGCAGGCTTAGTTTTCTTTCAGTTAGGCGAAGAGAATCAACCTATACCGCAAGGTTCCCACTGGGCTAACGTGTCTAGTGCTCTCAATAACAATTTAACTGGCGAAACAGCGCGCTTTGCCGGTGATGTCTCAGTAACGCCGCAGCTTTCGTTTGTGAATGTTAAGCTTGAGTATTGTAGGCAAGCCGAAGTGGTATCGAGTGAAGAGCTAAACGTAATGATTGCTTGTAAGGATGAATCAAACGGTTGGCAGTTGGTTGCAAGCAAATTAGGTGCCTCGGGCACAGATGATGCGCTTTATCAAACGGCAAGTAGCGCTAAGCTTATGGAAGAGGAGCTGGATGCACTAATGGTTTCTGCGCCGTTAACGCGTGAGCAAGAACGAGGCGCGGTGAAACAAGGTTGGTTTGTTCAAAGCAACAAAGAAGGAGTTAAAGATGAAAACTAATATATTTCGGTTAATGCTGACAATGTTGATCACACTTTCTGTGTTTGGCTGTGCCAGTCAGCCTGATTATAAACAGGCTGCAAACGGCGGTTATGGCTACACAGAAAGTAAGCTTAGCGACACACAATACAGAGTTCACTTTAAAGCAAAAGGTACTGATAAGAGCAAAGCGATGGATTATGCCATGCTGCGTGCGTCGGAACTTACGTTATTGGCAAGCTACGACTGGTTTGTAGTAACAAGTCGCGAAACGCTAATAGACAAAGAGACGGTGCAAACTGCTCCTGTTAGTGGTTTCAATCAGCGTTATACTCGCGTTAAATCATGTGGGTTGTTGAGCTGTCGTACCTCTTATCACCCTACTACGCAGTTTGAAACTGGCGTGTATGTTGGTGGCGTTCAACAAAGTGAAATTGAAACGGTGCTAAATATTGAGATGGGCAAAGGTACAAGACCAGCAGGACAAGCCAGTTTTGACGCCCGTGAAGTGCAAGAGAATTTAGCGCCTCAAGACGACGAGTAGTGTTAAAACAAACATTTAATTAGCCAAAGAAAAAGGGGCTATATAGCCCCTTAAAAACCACAACATAACTTGGAAAACACATTTACATACATAAAGCCGCACACTCAACGACCTTATGTATTATTTAAGATAGCGTAAAAACAAAAAGGTTCCGCTTGTTTGAAAATAAATAGGTAAAATTTTTAATACCTATAGACGTTTGAAAAACACGGTTACTCAGCGATATTTTGATGCTTTACTGCACGAAGCGTCATAAATACAATGCAGGTTATGAGAGCAATGGTAATAGCACTAGCCAAAAATGGAAGCGCAATGCTGTATTGATAAAGCAGTGCAGCTACGGGCGGACCAACCACATATCCCATCGCGGTGGTAGCAGTAATTAACCCGGTAATTTTAGCTTGTTGTGCAGGTGTGCAATAAGTTGTGGCAGAAGCCGCTAAAGAGGGATAAGCCATACCCATCCCCAAGCCCATAACAGCCATTGCCACATACATCATGGAAATAGATTGCTGAAAAAAAAGCAGAATGTATGCAATGACTAAAAGTGGTAACGAAACCTGTATCATAGCCTCGGTACTCACTCGGGCTTTTTGCACCACAAAAAACTGAACCGACAGTGAGGTTACTGCGCTAACCATCATTGCAAAACCCACTAGCCTTGCACCTTCAACAGGTGATAACGAATAAAAGTCTATAAAAAAGAAACCTATTGATTGCTGCATCATAGCCATAGCACAAAATACACAAACACACGCTACAACAAATACATACGGGATCTTCGAGGGTGGCGCTTCATTTACCGTTTCATTCGCGTTGCTATGCTGCGCTGAGCTAGGGGTAAGTACAGGAAGTTTGAAATAAACAAGCACTAATGCCAGTAGCGTAAGTAGAACAATGCTGTACAGCGGCGCAAGAAGCCCAAAACCTACCAATAAACCAGCATAAGCGGGCCCAATGATTTGCCCTACACTGCTGGCAGATGTAACTTTACTTATAGCGCTTACTCTTGCCTTAGGTGAGCTTATTGCTACGGCGTAACCCACAGCAGAGGGTGGTGTTGCCGACATAATAGTAGATTGCATACTGCGCGAGAAAAGCAGAGCTAAAAACAGGTTGGTGCCGCCTATAATGCCTGAAAATCCTGCCATCCAAGCACTTGCAAAAGCGAATGTACCTAAACTGTAGCCAGCCAAGCCCACCATAAGAATGCGCTTGAACCCCGCCCGTTTGGCTACTTTGCTCCATACACTAGTGCCTAGCGCAAATATAAGCGCAGAACTCGACATGATCGTTGCAATATGGAACTCAGAGAGCGACGCTTCACGGCCCAACGATGGAAGCGTAGTTAACATGACACTTTGCCCAACAGATGTCGCAAGTAATGCGCAAAAAAGCACTTTAAAAATTATGGAGCTGGAAGCTGTCGATTGCAAAAAAGGAACGCCTTAATGAAGGTGAATTGATCCACGGCGAGTATAACACAGAGATTGCTTTGTCTTTTGTGGCATTGCGAGAGCCGGGAGCGTGGTGTAAAAAAATGCCCGCCAGAGGCGGGCCAAAATCAGAGGTTTGTAAAGGCCGGGATAAGCCTTTGAGGGGAGAGGCATGTTGCACTGTGGCAACGCACTGATAAAAGGTTACCAGTGTCCTCGCATGGTCTCGCTGAAGCAACACACATTTACATCCAACGAATCCAAATAGGGTTACAATCCTTTGCTCTGCAAGACATCAATGTCGAACTTGTGGTGTAGGTACTCAGCGCTTAGTTGCAATCCGTATACAACAAGTGCCTTGCGTCCTGCGAGTTTCGTGAAGTCTTCACTGACTTCACCACATCACCATCAAGCGATACGACGAACCTTCAACAAAATCCTAATAGTGATAACCGCAACATCCTTTTATCCGTGTCGTTTAATCCTTTGAAAAAAATCGCCCTAACTGCGTATTCTTTCAACAACCTCGCTATCGCTATGTGTATTTCGGTCTTCCCTTACTAACGCGTTCCGTACGTCGTGATACACATTGTCTTTGTCCGTTACCTCTGTGTATGCGTTATCCGTGCCATTGCTTAAATATGATTCTGAAAATAAATTAAGTTATTGAAAATTAATGTTTTTATGTATTTTAAGCTGATTGATTGACAAGAGATAAAGTGAAATGAACCTAAGAGATATGTACTTTTTTCCTACCACTATGTAGCGTTTTACACACAGCGTCGCTTTTTGCAAAACATGCGATAAGTACAAATCAAACATCGATAAGCGTTTAGCGCGAGCTGTCATTTAGTGTTATGTTATATCGTGTTTAATTTTTGAAAAAAACGTAGGTTATGATTACTGTGTGTCGTGCTTTTTTAACAAGCGTCGTGTTGATGTGCTTTTTAATGCAAGCCACGCCAATATTTGGTCCAAGTAATGTGGCACACGCGGCTGGTGCGCCAGAATATGAGGAAATCGATTGGGTAGCACTCATGCCAGAGGATGACTTAAGCGCACTTATGAATCATCCTGAATTTTTAAATGATATTGCTGATGGTTCTGCACAAGACTCGGTAGACGATTTTAAATCTCAAATGTTAGAAGATGAACAAGCGCAACGTTATCAATCGGCCCTTACTTCTACTCGTGTTATCGATGCTTTTAACGGAAAAGCGGTCAGAATACCTGGGTTCATTGTTCCTCTAGAACAAAATGAGAACCAAGAGGCTACCACGTTTTTTATTGTTCCTTATTTTGGCGCATGTTTACACATGCCACCACCTCCGCCCAATCAAATTCTATTTGTTGAGTTTGAAGAAGGGATTGAAATAGAAAATCTCTATGATCCTTTTTGGTTTGAAGGGACCATAGAAATTGAGCGTCACGAGAGTGCGATAGGTACATCAGCTTACTCGTTGAACCTTCATCACTTTGAGTACTACGAGGAGTAATAATAATGTCACGCGCTACTACACATAACTTACCTTTTATACTTCGTAAGCGCTTTGTTATAGGCCTAATGTGCTTTTTTACCACGTCCTTTTCAGGTGTAGGGTGTGAGCTTCACGCTGGCATGGAAGGAATGGGGTTTGGCTTTCAGCACCCGTTGATGCAGCAACATTTAGCGCCAAAACGCGATGCGGTAATTGGATTACGTATCGATAGAAAACGCACAATGCAGCAAAATGAATCATTAGACATACCATTACGATTCACCGTACCGCCTAGTTACGAGCAAATTAATGTTGATGTTACTACTAGTGATGGTTTGGCCTTGTTGTCGCAAGAGCGTTTTAAAATAAACAGTGCGATGGGTAAGGAAAACATTAGCTTTAAAGCGCTTTCGCAAGGAACGCATGAACTGACCTTAAAAGTATACGCACTTAAAAGTAATGTGCCGGTAACCTACACACGCAAAGTAAAGGTTATCGTAAGCTAGTCAACGCGCTTTTAGGCAGTCAATACGGTTATGCAGAAGGGAAACTTCACAATGACGCTTAAACAATTGATGTTCGTTGTGGTGTTTTTGTTGTTGGGTAGTGCTACAGGGTTATGGATAACTGGGCAAGGCGCCGGGCTGGTAACTGGGCTATTAACCCTGCTTTCGAGTAATAGCACTGCTATTTACCAAGCATCTGATAATGGCTTTAATCGTGAGTCTTACCCAGATATAGAATGGGAAGCGTTACTTCCTGAAAATGAAAAAGCACTTATCGGTAGGCAAGCCACCGAACCGTCTACTTCAAGCGAAATTCCGCTTCACGAGCAGGTATTTCAATCTATTCAGCGAACGTTTGATAGCAACTATCAGCAGGCCCTAGTTTCAACCAATACAGTGTCAGCACTCAACAACACGCCTGTGAGTCTGAACGGTTTTATTGTACCCGTAGAGGCAAATGCAGAACGTGAAATCACGGCTTTTTTCGTAGTGCCTTACTTTGGCGCATGTATTCATTATCCACCTCCGCCGCCCAACCAAATTGTCTTTATTAACTTAGGCTCGGTGGGGTTAAGTGGCATTGATATACAGCAAGCTTACACATTTTCAGGTGTGTTAACGACAGGGCTGTATGAAGATCCGCAGGGAACATCAGCCTATATTTTGGATGCGGTTCATATCGCAAAGTATGACGGAAAGAACGCGCAAGGCTCATTTCATTTAGAAGGAGCCTTGGCTAACTAAGAAACGCTTACGTTCTGCTTTTAATTATTCAGGATGAGAAGATACTTGGAATAACTACCAAGATCCGTACATCGGGTTAGGCAGTAGGAAAAGCGTTTTGCCTATCTCAGGAAGCAGTTCATCAACATTGGCAGATTCCTGCGTTGTGTTTGCAAAGTCTTCAATGTTGTCGCCCACTTGCATAACAATGTTATGAGGTGTTGACCATGCTTTCTGGTTTGTCGAGTTACTACAGTAAACCGTTCCCTTTTTAACCGACATGCGACGTAAGTCTTTATCGTTAATTATGCCCTCTTGGCCCATCGCCGCTTTATCTGCCGGTGTTCTTCCCAGCATGCACGCATTCTCAGGGGTTAAGGGTAAACCTAGAGCAAGTAAGTTTTCCCACGTGTGGTTATCAAGCGATTTGTCTCTGTTCGTAATCAAGGCTATTTTGCCGCCCCTTTCAATTACGCGTTCAATAAAGTTGCTTACGCCGGGCACCAATGTGGCCTCTTTGCGAACAACCCATGCATTCCAGCTTTCAGACGAATATCCTAACCCAGCCGATTCGCGCTCTCGTTGATATTGACTGTTGTCTAATACTGTTTCATCAACGTCCATTACCACCACATCGTTGTTGTTAAACGTCGATGGCAGCGCCGAGACAGCGTTTGAATACACATACCGCGCTAGCGCTGGGTACTCTTTACTTTCTGTTTGATATATAACAGCAGATGATACCGAATGCGCTTTTGCGCCGGTCAGAGATGTAGTCGGTGTGCTTGAGCATGCGGTTAGCAACATAGCAGCGCTGCTAATCAAGCAAGTAGCAGGTAAGTTAAGCGACAAACGTAACAAAACAAAATCCTTTCTATAAGTATTAAGCAGCAATAACCTTAACAAAAAACACTGTGTTTTTAACGCTGTATAACCGTACCGCTGCTTTGTGCAATGGCGTCATGTGCGTGAAGGCTTTCTTGATGCTCTACTTTTACATGAAAATACGTTGCTTGGTAATACGTACTAAACGCGTTGTGTAAGCGTCTTACCGCATCTTCAACAAACATCAAATTTTCAGCATTACGCTTGGCAAAAGCTTGCTCGTCTTCGCGTTTCACTGCCGTTTGCAGCGGCGTGCCTAATGTGTTTTCGATTAAATCGATGATGTCAGTATAGTCGGGAAGTTCAGGATCTCTAAGTGTCAATGTAACATCTGCAAAGGAGCGCTGTGCATGCGCCGTTGCTATACTTCCTTCTTTTGAAGCAAGCCATGCACTTACTGTTTCTGCATCGATGCTCTTATCCTTAAATTTCTGCGTAAATGCATCGGCAAGTGCTTTTCTTGATAGCGACGCCGAACAAGGGCACGTACTTGAGTAGGGTACGCTTATCGCTAGCGTTAAATTTAAATGCGCTTTTTGTTGGTGTGCAGTAATCGCCATTTTGTAGCTTTGATAGCCCGATGCTTTGCTGATCAGCGCAGGTCGCAGCAATACTAAGTCAGCATGCAGCGTTAAAATTGCTTCAGATGAAAGTCCCGCTTGTGACTCGATAAGCGCACGCATAAGTGGCTTGAGTGTATCTGTGGTTAATGTTTGGTTACTAAGGTGCATTTGTAGCAAGTTATATAGGCGTGACATGTGAATGCCTTTGGCATCAGCATCATCAAGACTTACAGTTACATCTACCGTTACCTGACTTGCCAGTAATTGGTCGTTACTACTTTTAATTGAAAGCGGAATAGCTATGCCAGCCATGCCTACTTGATCAATCTTTCCGCCTAATTGCGTGTTCTTTTCGGTGGTAATATCAGGAAGTGACGGTACATTCGAAGTGTGTGAAGACAAAACTTATTCCTCAGAAAATCAGAAAAGTAGAAGAAGGCGTGCTGTTTATTATGCCTGCGTATATGACGTGTTGGTTTGGCGTAGTCGATAATTAGCAGTGTGAGCAATTACCACAAAAATTGAAGCAACAATGGTGATATAGGTTTCGCTGTTTTCTCCTAAGTCGTGTAGGTCTATTTGCAAAGACGACATCAGAGCGCTTTCAAGCAACATTGGTGAGCACAACAGAACTAGGCCAACCATGCCCATACTTAATACCCATGCTTGTTTGTGATGACGAAAACCCAGTGTGAGAGCGAGAAGACCAGCAGGTAAGATAAAGAATAAAAGCGCATTATGAAGGGTTTCGCCGCTAAAAATGCTATATGCGGCTAGAGAGGGCACAGCTACCAGTAATAAAGGGGTAGCAATACAATGCAAAATACAAAGTGACGACAGCACCATGGCCAATCGGTCGGACATGATTTGTGTTTTACCAGTGCTATTTTGATAGGTTACGAGTGACATTGTCGCTCCTCTTTAAGATATGATTTCGGGTTTAAAGGTTAAAAGAGAAATAAGCCTTAGCGTACTGCTTAAAATCTGATAACAGCCTGATTACCTGATAACTTTACAGCGCTTTGTTGATTCATTGTTACCCAATGAGCATTCACCGTATGTAGCGCTTGCCATATCGCAAAGCCATTAAATGTTGCTGTGTTGATGCCGTTTGCACACTTAAGTAAATAGGCAGCACGAAAATCTTCATGTTTATCGTTTTCATGACTATGTTCTTCATGCTCATGCTCATGCTCATGCTCATGCGTTGTGGCAGCGGTAAGAATTGTAGGCACTTCTACCACTGTCTCTACAACGGAACATTTTTCATCGAGAGTAAATAAAACATCGAAATCGTCGAAAGTATTTCTGGAAGCGGCAACGGCTGAATGTTGTGCTTCGGTTTGCGGTGTATGCTCGAAACCTAGCACATCAGACGCAGGAAGTTGCAAAACAAACTGCCAATCCTTGCCTGCCTGCAAAACCTGAAGCGTACCAACTCCATGCTGATGCACAGCAGCATAAGATGGTGCAGAAAATAGGGCCATAACGGCAATTAAACGCAAAATAGTCATCGTCACCCTTCTCTTAAAACCTCACTTATTGCAAATGATTTTCACTCAACCCTTGCTTAATTGTTACATTGTAACATAACATATCCAGTAATTGTTATATTATCACATTTATTTGCAGAGGCTGTATTGATGAAACTTAGTCAGGTGGCAATAGGTATATCACTGTTATTGCCGGCGTCGCTAATGGCGCAAACCTTGAAGGGTGTTGTGACGAATACTCAGGGTAAACCAGTTGCGCAAGCAACAGTGGAAATTGAGCGTTTAAAGCGCTCTGTTTCAACAAACGAGAAAGGCGAATTTGTATTTTCTGATCTGTCTGCAGGAGATTATGACCTACATATTTTCGCACCAGGCTTTGCGCACTTACACAAAGAAACTGAAGTAAATGCCACCTCTGACAGCGTGGCAAACTTTGTACTGGCAAACAGTGCTATTGAGGTGATTGATGTTCATGCAACGCCTATGCACCTATCGGTAATGGAATCGGCAACACCAGTGAGTGTATTGTCGGGCGAAAACCTAAGGCGTCAGCAAGCTGCAACACTAGGTGACACCCTTGAAAAGCTACCGGGAGTTCAAACAAACTTCCACGGTAACGTTGCAAGTACACCTGTAATTCGCGGTCTTAGTGGTCCTCGCGTGCTTATTACACAAAACGGTTTAGATGTAAGTGATGTATCGCGTGTTGGTCCAGACCATGCGGTAGCGGGTGAAGCGTCTACAGCACAGCAAATTGAAGTACTTCGCGGCCCAGCAACATTGTTCTTCGGAAGCGGCGCTATTGGTGGTGTAGTAAACGTTGTAGACAAGCGTGTACCTACCTCTTCAGAAACTCGAGGTGAGTTCCTTGTTGAGTCGCAAAGTGTGAACGATCAAAAACTAGCCACGTTTAACATGACAACAGGCACAGACAATATTGGCGTGTATGTTGATGGTTTTTATCGTGATGCAAACGATTATGAAACACCAGTGGCCCCAGATATCGACGACCCAGATGGCGAGCGCAAAGTTGAAAACAGCGGTGAAGAGTCGAACGGCTTTACCCTTGGCACCAGCTATTTGTTTGATAAAGGCTATGTTGGCGTAGCTGTAGAGCAGTTTAATCGTGAATACGGTATTCCTGGCCACAGTCATGGTGGCGTAGACTCTGTTTTTGCTGACCTTGAGCAAACCCGTGTGCAGTTGCTTGGCGAATATGACGTGCGTGGTGAGTACATTCAAAGTGTTCACGTTCGAGCAGGCGTTACCGATTACGACCACGTAGAAATTGAAGGTAATTTTGCCGGTACGGAATTCAGCAACGAAACCGAAGAACTGCGTTTAGAAGTACTTCATCAGCCTTTCATGGGTTGGCAAGGTGGCCTGAGTATCCACTACAAAGGCAGTGATGTTTTCGCACAGGGCGAAGAAGCTTTCACACCACCTTCTGAAATGGAAATGTTCGCACTAGCGCTTATGGAAGAGCGTCATTTCGGCGATTTACTTATTCAACTTGGTGCAAGAGTAGAGCGTGTAACGCTAGATGCAGCAAGTGTACTACTTCCTGAGCTAGACGCACATGAGCACCATGATGACCACGATCATGATGAAGAAGGTCATGACGATGAGCATGACCATGGCGACGACCACGATCATGATCACGGCGAAAGCGAGCTAATTCGCCAGTTCACTACCGACCAAGAGTTCACTCCTGTGTCATTGTCAGCGGGTGCTGTTTATACAATTAATGAGAACTACAACGTAGGTATCTCATTATCGCGTTCACAGCGAGCACCGTCAGCGCAAGAGCTTCTGTCTTTTGGCCCACACATTGGTACACGTACCTATGAAATTGGTGCGCTGTTTGATTTGTCTGAAGAAGGCGAGTTCGTGCTTTCTGAGCAGCCTATCGACCTAGAAACCGCCAATAACATTGACCTTACATTCAGAAAAACTCAGGGCGATGTGGGCTTTGTATTCAACGCTTTCTACAACCAAGTAGATAACTACTACTACCAAGATGGAACAGGCTTATTCGCTGAAAGTGGTCACGACCATTCCCACGGTGAAGAGCACAGTCATGGCGATGAACACGACCATGGTGACGAACTCGGTGATGAAGGCCATGACGAGCACAGCGATGAGTTGCCGGTTTATTTATTCCGTTCAGCCGATGCTATCTTGCATGGATTTGAGTTCCAAATTGGCTGGCAAGCTACTGAAGCACTGAAAGTAGATGCATTTGCTGATTACGTTAAGGCGCGTCTAAAAGATGGCGGTGCGCTACCTCGTACGTCACCAATGCGTGTTGGTACACACATCCAGTACACACTAGATAACATTCGTGCTGATCTTGAAGTTACCCATTTCGCGAAGCAAGACGACATTTCGTCTTTCGAGACCGAGACCGACGGTTACACACTGGTCGATGCCACTGTAACTTACGACGTGCCGTTAGGTGACGTAGATTTATCGGTTTACTTAAGTGGTAAAAACTTAACTGACCAAGAAGCACGTGTTCACACTTCATTTCTTAAAGACATTGCACCACGCCCAGGTAGAAACCTAGCGTTTGGTGTTCGTGGCTATTTCTAAGAATTAAACAAAATAAAAAGGACCATTTTTCATGCAAAAGACAAAACTTTTCTTAGCCATAACGAGCGCCCTTATTCTGGTTGGTTGTGGTGATGCAGATACGACCATTGTAGAGCTTCCGCCTGTAGAAGCACCGGATGATGATCACGACCATGACCACGATGATGCTCATGATCACGGCGATGATTTTGAAATAGACAGTGAAGGCCGACTGGTTGTTACCGACGCGGCTTCGAATACGCTTACCGTATACGATTTAGACGACAATAGCGTACTAGACACTTTCCAAGCTACCTTCGACGGAAGCAGTGTAGTGTCTTCAGCAGATTTTCGTTTTGCTGTAATCAATAGCCGTAGCAACGGTGTTACTGAGTTTTTAGACGGCGGCCTGTGGCGTGAAGACCACGTAGAGCATTTACATGACTACGAAGAAGCGCCTTCATTTTCTGACTTTACCGTAGAAGGCAGTCAGCCTACGCATATTGTGACGTACGATGGTCAAATGGCTATCTTCTACGATGGTAATGCTGACACAAGTATGCCAGCTGGCGTGAAAGTGCTAACTGATATGCAAATTGCCAACGAAACGTCTGACGTACCTACGCTAGAATTCACGGTAAATATGCACGGTGTTGCCGAGCCTCGTGGCGATATGCTGATTAGCAGCGTGCGCCGTGACGATGCAGAAACAACCTCAACCAACCCAATACTTCCAGACAGTGTTGCGGTATTCCACTTCCACGATGGTGAATTTGAAGAAGAGCAGCGTTTCGACGGTGAGTGTGCAAACTTACATGGCGCAGCGCAAAACGAACTAGCAGTTGCGTTCGGCTGTAGCGATGGTGTGCTTGTGCTTAGTGAAGAAGACGAAGTATTCACAAGTAACTTGGTTGAGAATATCGACGCACTTGGTGAGCTTCGCGTAGGCACGCTGTACGGTCATGAACACGCACATGCTTTCATTGGTATTGCGTCTCAACACGGTGGCGGTAGCGCAATTCTTACTAACATTTCAGCTGAAACGCTTACGATGAGCGTTATCGATTGGCAGCCTGAAGAAGATGCAAAAGCGGTTGCTTACAGCTTTTCACATGAAGGTGAGTACTTCGCAATTCTAGACGACAAAGGTTTCCTTACGTTATTAGAAGCGCATGAAGAAGAAGGCGATACGCACTGGGAGTTTGCACATAAAATTGATGTAGCAAGCGCAAGTGCTGCAGACCTTGGCGAAGACCAAGCGTTCAGTATGTCTGCTTCAATGCACCGTGATGCAATTTATGTAACAGACCCAGTAGCACAAACAGTTATTGCGGTAGATGCAGAAACTGAAACAGCAGAAACGCTGCTTACGCTTGATTTTGTTCCTGGCAGTGCAGTGTGGTTAGGTATTGCTGAATCGAACGACCACGATGATGATCACAATCACGATTAATCGTTGATTGTATTAAGAGAAAGGTCGCCAATTAGGCGACCTTTTTTGTATCAGGGCAGCGGAATAAATTCGCGGTCATCGCCGGGAATGGTGGGAAACTGTCCATTCTTCCAACGTGCTTCAGCTTCTTCAATTTTCTCTTTTGAATACGCAAGAAAGTTCCACTTTAAGATAGGTTGTTTAGGCAGCGCGTAGCCGCCCAGTAAAAAGTAACGGCTATTTTGTAAGGTGGTGATATGGCTCTCATCGTCAAGCAAGACAAACTCGCCGGCTTCAAAATTACTATCACCAATTTCCACACTTCCTGAAATAACATAGCAAGCGGTTTGCGATGTGCCGCAAGGGCGTTCTATTGCGGCACCGGCTTCTGTTATGACGTCTAGATAAAACATAGGTGAATAGGTTTTTACCGGTGAAGTATAGCCGTAGGCCTCACCTGCAATTAAGCGCATAAGTACTTTTTCACGGTGTATATAGGGCAATTGAGCTTTATTGACGTGTATAAAGCTGGGCTCCATATCGGCTTTCTCTTCCGGTAGCGCAATCCAGCATTGAAGGCCGTTTAACACGTGGTCGCTACCACGCGTTTCTATGGTTTCCCTTTCCGAATGCACTATGCCCTTACCTGCTGTCATCCAGTTAACATCGCCGGGCTGAATTTCTTGAATAGTGCCCAAGCTGTCGCGGTGAAGCATACTGCCTTCCATCAAATAGCTTATGGTGGCTAACCCAATATGCGGGTGGGGTCTTACGTTAATCCCGCTGCCAGCAGGAAAGTGTGCGGGCCCCATGTGGTCAACAAAAACAAAAGGCCCTATGCTTCTTGCTTCAATATGAGGAATGATTCGGCTAACCGAGAAACCGCCTAAATCTTTTTTGTGTGATGTAATCAATTTTGCCATGGGTAAACTCGCTTAGCGTTGTTCAGTGAAATTAACCGGCGACCACGAAGGTATCGCTTTTATTGGCGCTTTATGCAAATGCGTAAATTCATCTTTATCTGCAAATACAACCTTACCACCTACAACGGTAAGTTGAGATTGTGTGTTAAGCAATGCTTCTTCGTTAACATTCAATATGTCGTGATTAAGAATAGCAAAGTCAGCATAAAATCCGGGGGCTAATTGGCCTTTTACATTTTCTTCGCCCGACAGCGCAGCACTTCCTTGAGTAAAAAGCTTGAGTGCTTGTATACGGCTAATGGGTTTACTGCCAATATCAAACTGCCCAATCGTTTTACCTGTTACCGCCCAGTAATACGTGGCCCACGGGTTAAAACTGGAAACCCGAGTGCCATCGGTACCTAAGCCCACTGTTATGCCTGCATCTAACATAGCGTGAATGGGCGGTGTTCGGGAAGCTTGTGTTTTGCCATAGCGTGAAACAAAGTCTTCGCCAGCAAATGCCATACGACCTTGCACCGCAATAGCGCCGCCTAACGCTTTAACACGCTTTATGTTGCTCTTGGAGATAGTTTCAGCGTGATCAATTATCCAACGTACACTGTCTACACGCTGTGTCTTATTAACCTTTTCCAAAACATTGAGTATTCGAGTTATCGATTCATCATAGGTAGCGTGTAGTCTAAACGGCCACTTTTCAAGAAGATGAAGTCGAATAACTTCTTCTAGGGCGTGCTCGGCCTCACTTGGAAGTTCAGGACGCGGGGCACGGAAATTCTCATAATCAGACGCTTTGTAGGTAAGTAATTCACCGCCACCTTCTATCACATAACCATTGTCTAAATGCGTATGATGGTTTTCGTTGGCCTCAAATTTATGCATCCACTGCATAAAGTGCAGCATTTCATTAGCGGGCACCTGCGGAAAAAGGTAGTTTGATACACGCAAAGGTAATTCGCCTTGCTTCGCTAAAGTTTCGCTAGCTGCGTAATCATCAGGGAAACTGTGACCGCCGCCTCCAGCATCTACCACGCTGGTTACGCCAAGACTCAGTAATTTACGATAAAACTGACGGCTAGAATTTAACTGCTCTTCTGCATCCATTTGAGGCAAAGCGGCAATCGTTTTATACAAAATCATTGGGTTTGGCTGTGCCAGCAAAACACCAGTAGGAACACCGTTTGCGTCTCGTTCAATAACGCTACCCTCTGGGGCTTGGGTTTCACGCGTAATACCCAATACTTCTAATGCTTTTTGATTGAGCACTGCACCAGAGTATAGATGCAGCACAAAAACTGGCGTGTTCGGTGCGATAGCGGTTAACTCTTGTGGGGTAGGCAAACGCTTTTCTTTAAATTGGTAAGGGCTGAAACCGCCAACCACTCGTACCCACTGTCCTTCAGGCGTGCGTTCAGCCTGCTCTTTAATCATTTGAAGGCCTTGTTCTAACGTCGTGATACCTTCCCAGCGGGTTTCTAAATTATAAAATCGGCCACCCCGTGTAACGTGAAGGTGTGAGTCATTAATACCTGGAATGAGTCGCTTGCCCTTGGCATCAATTATGGTGGTACTGTCGTCAGTCTCGGCTAGTAAAGCATCTGCGTTATTTGAAAAATGGCTAAACACGCCATTTTCAACACTCACTGCAGAATAGTGATTACCATGAAAATCGGTGATGTTAGCGTTAACAACGATAAGCTCAGGAGCGGCCATTAATGCTGCACTAAACAATGACGTTGTTGCCGTTATGGCAGTAAGAAGAGTTTTAATCATTACTTTTCCTTAGAAGTTAAAACCTGTGCTTGTTTGCCTGCTTGTGATGAAAAGTAAGTAGCAAGCGCATTGATTTCAGCATCGCTTAAACCCGATGCATTGGGGCGCATGATGCTTGCCATCCCGCCTTTGCGTTTACCATCTCTATAAGCTTTTAACGCATACACTAAATACTTTTTGTTTTGCCCTGCTAAATTCGGGTTGCTTTCGATAGTAGAAATGCCCGTTTCGCCGTGACAGCCCATACAGTATTGTGAAAGCGCCCGCCCTTGGGCGTATTGCGTATCCTCTGCATTAGCGTTGGCAGCAAACGCATTGGCAGTGGCCAAAACCGTTAAGTTACAGAATATGAAAAATAGAGTGATCGCTTTCATCACATGCTCCTTACTTTGAAGGCGGCAGCCTTTTATCTGCTGCCGCAAAGCGTTTTGTTAGCGTAAGGTTTACTGGCCTTCTTTGGCGTTAAACATTTCAGTAGCGTAGATAAGACCTAGGCCATAACCACCAGCGTGTTCTTTTGCAATGTCTGTAACATCTACGTAGGTGTCAGTGCGAGCCCAGTCACGTTGTAGTTCAAGTAGGTATTGCAACCACGTTATTGGCTGTGCGCCGGCTTGTATCATGCGCTGAACCGCCATATCGTGTGCTTCTTTCGATACGCCGCCAGATGCATCAGTAACGAAATACACTTCGTAACCTTCTTCAATGGCTGATAATACTGGGCCTACGCCACACACTTCAGTCCACAATGCAGCGATAACAATCTTGTTCTTTTTAAAGCTTTTAACTTTGTCTGTTACGCGCTTGTCTTCCCATGTATTCATGGTTGTGCGGTCGATAGGTCGTTGTTCTGGAAACACCGCTTTTAACTCAGGGAAAAGAGGACCGCTAAACGATTTCTCTGCAACCGTCGTCAAAATAGTCGGCACGTTAAACGCCTTTGCTGATTTAGCTAGGCCGGTAACGTTGTTGCGCACATCTTCTATAGAGTGAGAACGAGTAGCAAAGGCCATTTGAGGCTGATGGTCGATTAAAATAACTGTGTGGTTATCCGGAGTAAGTAGGCTAGATGCTGGTTCGCCTGCGTGAACAGATGGAGCAAGTAGTGATAAGCCCGTTACAAGTGTTGCCATAGATTTTTTAAAATTGAACATGATGCTTTCCTATTGGTTAAAGAGAATGAGGTACTTCGTAAACCTTGGAAATAATCTTACGTTCTATTTGTTGTGTTTAAAATGCGTAAAAAACACTCTTATTATTCTAATAAATAGAATTCATATTTGAGAAGTAAGGGGACTAATAAGCTATGAGAGTATTAGAGCGCTGAGTGAACCTAGCAAAGCTGGCGACGCTTGGTGAGAGCCAGCAAATAGAGCAGGTAGTGGAAACAAATATTTAGGTCTAAGCTTCAAAGATATAAACGACAAAAACGGTACGCTGTTCTATACAGTCTTGAATATCCTTTTCAGTTAGTCCGCTGTTAGCCAATACTTCTTTAGCAATGTCTTTAGCACCTTCGGTGCTATCTTCATTGAGTAGCGTTGCTAACGCTTTATCTAGATAAGGGGCTGTAGGCATACAAATACACCAGAACAACGGTTTCAGGCTTAAACGTGCGGTGAATAAGGCGCGATCATTAATTTTTGCAATGACTGGCTAAGCTTTTAATTATCAAAACAATTAAAAAAGGGCACTAAAGCGCCCTTTTTTGCAAAGCAATATAAACTTAGCCATTAAATGCTTTGTTGTACTGCTTAGCGAATTTTGCAAGTGCCATACCGTTACAAGCTACTTCAGATGGGTTAACGTTAGTTGCTAGTTTAGCTTTAGTGAACTCAACGTTAGATGTAGCAGCTGCAATACATAGTTTGCTTTCGAAAGACTGAGTCGCTTCTTCGAAAATTGCATTAATATTTGTATTGCTTTTCTCTGCTTTTTTGTAAGCACGTGCGAAATCAGCAATTGGTGTTTCGTTGCACAGTACTTGGTCTTGGCTGATTGTGCGAATGTTGTTTTGGCGAAGTACGTCTTCAAGTGAGCTGTTAGATTCTACAGCTGCAACGCAAGCCTTTGTAAATTCAGAGCTGTCGCTTGGTTCTAACTCGAAAGCATTAGCAGTAGATGTGATTGCAGTAACAGCAAAAAGCGGCAATAAAAATTTAAACATGACCATTCCTGTAGGGTAAGTGTTAATCAAAAAATCATCAAAAGCTGTGCGCATTTTAACCATTTTCTCAACTTAAGCAATTGAGTATTATTTTTATTTTGGATTAGATTTTCTAATCTAAATGATCCCAAATTGTCACATTTGTAGGGGAAGTGTTAATTGGATATGTTGGAAACGTTATTAACGGCAAATGAAGCCGTTGCTCCCTCAGTAGTGCTGGTTCTTATTGTGGCTTCTTTCTTCACGTCGTTAATGACAGCGACGGTTGGCATTGGCGGCGGTGTGCTACTTTTGGCAGTTATGGCCGGAAGCCTTCCTGTTGCGGCGTTAATCCCCGTTCACGGGCTTGTTCAGTTAGGTTCTAACGGCAATCGAGCTGTGATGACACTTAAACATATAGATTGGAATATGCTTAAGTTTTTTGCTTTAGGTGCGGTAATTGGGGCCTTTCTTGCGTCATTTGTTGTCGTTCAGCTGCCGCTTGTGTTTATTCAGTTCGCTGTAGCGACATTTATTTTATTTTTGGTCTGGGGGAGTAAACCTAAGGCACAAGAAATGAAGCCCGCAGGGCGAGTTATGGCCGGTTTTGTGACTACATTGGTGTCGATGTTTGTAGGTGCTACTGGGCCGTTGGTTGCTGCTTTCGTTCATCGGAACAATTACAGCAAAATGCAAATTACTGGCACTTTTGCTAGCTGCATGACGCTTCAACATGGGTTAAAAGCCTTTGTGTTTACGTTTGTTGGGTTCTCTTTTGTGCAATGGGCTGGGTTGATAGTCGCCATGGTACTAAGCGGCGCGTTTGGCACTTACATTGGTTTGAAAGTGTTAAAGCGTGTTCCAACACAAAAATTCATGGTGGCTTTTAAGCTGGTAGTCACCTTACTTGCTTTTAGGCTGTTATGGCAGGCTTTTCAAAGTATGTAGATTGGGTAGCTAACGATTGTTTGCCCTTTATGAAAGGGCAAACAATGTATGCTACTCATTTAAAATTGATAGCTGAATGACATTTGCAATTCCTGACCTGCCCCTGGCAGGCGCTCACCTACTGCAACTGATGTATTCATTATTCTATTAACGCCACCCGTATGCGGTGTGTAGTGTTTATCGAATACATTATTCGCACTTACCGTAATTTGCATGGCAGGTGTTACTTGCCACAGTGCGCTTAAATGTACTAGCCCATATCCTGCGGTTTCTTGTTCATTTTGCAGCATAGACACATGACTCTGTCGCCCTGCAAGTTCAGACGTTACATTAAAAAACGCAGGTGAATCAAACAGTGTAGATGCCCACTGAAGGCGAGTAATCAATTGTTCAGGCGCGATTCTGAATAATGCATCATCAATGTCGTCTCGATTTCCATGTTGAAAGCTTGCAACCATGTTAAGGCTAAGCGAACCCGAAATATCGCCGGTTACGGTAATGTCAGCACCTTTAATGACGGCATCGGTATTTGTCCACTGAAAAGGCGCTCGTCCTGACATCATAGTAGACACCATGTTTGCTGCCATGTTCATACTAGGGCTACCTGTAATATAGTTTTCAATATCTTGGTAGAACAAACGAGGGGAGACAGTCCACTTGCTAAATGACATGTCCAGTCCAATTTCAAACTGTCTTGCTGTCTCATGGGTTAAATCAAGTCTGCCAATATAATTAAACCCATCTGCCATACCGCCCGTTATTCCTAACGGCAGCCATGTATATCGCTCGAAGTACGTTGGCGCTCTGTTTTTCTGTGAAATGCCCAGCACGATGTTAGTGTGCTCAGTAAAGTGATATGCCGTGGTAGCTGCAATATCAATCATGTTGTCGCTTTGACTACGATCTGCACTGTTGAAAGTATTTACTAGTGTAGCGATGGCATCGTTCATCATTACCATATTTGAGCCAGCAAGGCCTGCATCAGTTTCAACACGGGTGGCGCGGATACCCAACGTACTTTCATAAGTTGATGATGCGATATCCCATTGTGCAAACACACTCCCCGTGTCACGCTCTACCTTCGTGAAATTATTTACGAAAAACATGGCATTGTTCGGATTAGTGATAACGGAGTTATTTCTGTGATGTTGTACGTCAACACCGAGTGTTAGTGTGCCAGACAAAAGTAGCTGTGTGTAAGTAGCATTTATGCCCTGAGCCACTGAGTCGGTGTCATTTTGCCGTGCCATGGCTGGGGTCATTGGCATGCGCTGTGAAAAATTATCCATAATATGCTGGTTGTCATTGCCAAACACACTAATTGATAATAAACGATCTTCAGTATGACTGTATTGATACCCAAGTCGATACCATGCTGCGTCAATAAACTTGATATCCATCGCAAGTGCTGGTGTGCCGCTTTCATTCGTATTTAGCGTTTGATAACTCACATCGAATTGATGTTTGCCTAACTCGTACCCCGCCCGCAGTTTCGCGCCATTACGTAGGTAATTGCTGTTGGGTATCTCAACATCATTTCCTGATTCACGCTTATCTCGCTGCTGGTACATAAATGCGCCGCTCACAAATGCATTATCAGAGGCGTAGAAAGCGTTGCTCTGAAACTGCTGTGCACTACCGGGAGTTGTGAAGCTGGTATTTATATTACCTTGAAAACCGTTAGCCATAGAAAAGAGGCCAGCTGCGTCTGACTGAATATTCAATTTGCCGCCGAGCGTTTGTATGCCCGCGCTCACGGGAGCAATTCCTCTGTACAGCGTTGCCGTAAGTCCTGGTTCGGGAAGTACATGAGATAGTGGAGAGTCCATCGCATTTGGCCCTGCGCCATTAATATCGACACCATCGATAGATACGCCAACACGATCGCCAAATAGCCCACGATATTGAATAAGCGCGGTAACCGGTCCGTTTCGTGAAATAGACAAGCCTGGAAGGCGCACAAGCTGATCGCCAAAATCAGCTTGTGTATTGGTGGTAGGCACAATGGTAGCTTGTTCGGTAAGCGTTATAGGTGAGCCTATAACAGTGATAACTTCAGTGGCCAGCGCCGAGCTTGGATATAAAGTAATAGATAGCAATGAAGTAGAAAGCGCAGCAGACAATGCTGTTGCAACAACAGTTTTTTTCATAACAGTTCCAAAAAATACTAAAAAAGAGGCACGTAAAAATTGTGCGATACGATTTTATTTACAGAATGTTATGAGGCGGGGCGCGGCCATGAGGCGCGGCATACGCAAATGCAGTGTAGGGATGCTGTGCAATACGTGTCATCAGAGCTTGATGACGAAGTTCTCTCGTTACAAGCGTTAGGTCCGCGGTAAGTGTAATAGGTTGGGGAATATCAGCTAACGTACTGTTGATACAATCAACATTGTGTGGCGGTGGACTTTCGAATTCATCTTCAAAGTCTGGACTAATAAAAACAAACCTACCCTCAAGCTCAGAAGCACTTACTGAGATGTAACGCATGTGCTTACCAGTACAGATCAACTCGATATCATCATCAGTGAAGGCTTGAGCTCGCTGCATCGAAAAAGAAGCCAGTCCAAATGCCAAAGCATTTTGAAATATGAGGCTCAAGCAAAGCAGTGTTGTGATGATGTGTCGGATCATTCCATGTCGCGGCTGTGTGTTATTCCCTAATAATAAACATAGCTTTGATGTTATGGCTAATTATTATTTTTCGCCGCAGTTGAGTGCTTCGTATATTTAACTACAAAGCGCGACATGCAAAGGAACGTCGACAGTACCAAAAAACAAATAAACCCTAGATTGCAACATCTGCAGCTAAGGGTAACTACCTATTTTCTTTTCACGCGACAATACGCAGTCTGTGTTTACGGTTTGTAAGTATTTTTGAAGTGTAAATGTAAGCTTACAGCGTAAAGTCGCTAAGCAGTATTTTGTACACAATGGATGATAAAACTAACTGCTCAGCACCTATACCAAGCATCGCAATGCGATGAAAAAACAAAATAGGTTGTACCATGTTGAAAATGAAATCTAGCAAAACTCTTGTTTTTGGTGCCGTAATGTCTGCATTGGGCGTATCTGCAACATCAAACGCACTTGGCCTTCCTAGGCATTTCCAAACAGAAGATTTACCCGGGATTATCGCACCAAGTAACACACCAACCGACAGGTACCTTGTAGAGGTTAGAGCTTCTGCTCTTACACACTCATCACTTGAAAATGTAGCAAACACTTTAACAGCGTCCTTAGGCGGTACGGTTAACAAAGTGCTTGATAAACATGGGCTCATTGCAATCTCATTAGACAAACAAGCGTTCAATGCAATTCTGAACCACCCATTGGTAGAAAGCGTTGAACTTGATGTAAAGCGTTACCTGAAAGCGCAAACGACCCCTTATGGCATTCCGATGGTACAGGCCGATCAAGTAAATCAGGCCGACACACAAGCCAAACGCGTTTGTGTTATCGATTCCGGATATAATTTAGGGCATCCTGATTTGCCGACCCAAAATGATGGTTTAACTGGTGAATCGAACAACTTTGCTGTGGGCAGTTGGAATCGCGACGGTAATGGCCACGGTACCCACGTTGCAGGTACGATTGCTGCAATAGATAACCAAGAAGGTGTAATTGGTGTTTACCCTGGTGTAAACATGCATATCGTCAAAATTTTCAATGATTTGGGGCAATGGACATTTGCGTCTGACCTGATTGATGGTATTGACCAGTGTAAACAAGCAGGGTCTGATGTTGTTAATATGAGCCTAGGTGGCAGTGGTTCATCTCAGTCTGAGGCTAATGCTATGCAGCAGTTCGTCGACGACGGCATGATACTGGTTGCTGCGGCAGGTAACGACGGTAACAGCGATAAATCTTATCCGGCATCATACGATGCAGTAGTATCGGTTGCAGCATTGGATAGCAGTGAAACGGTTGCGAGTTATTCACAGTTTAACGACCAAGTAGAGCTATCTGCGCCTGGTTCTTCAGTGCTTTCTACCTATCCGTCATCACGCTATGCGTCACTGAGTGGTACTTCAATGGCATCACCGCATGTAGCTGGCGCTATGGCATTGGTATGGAGCTTCTATCCACAGTGCACAGGAGAAGAAATAAGAAGTGTTATGGCCAGCAGTGCAAAAGATTTAGGCGCTCCAGGTTACGACATTAACTATGGTCATGGTCTTATTCAAATTACAGACGCACTTGCTACGCTTGCCAATGAGGGATGTGAAGCGCCTGCATTACCTGAAGAGCCTGTTATAGAACCTACACCTGAACCAGAACCACCAGTAGAAGAGAATGCCTCGTTAGACGAGACCGTAACAAACCTTAGTGGATCACGTGGAAGTTGGAAGCGTTTTGAAGTCGATGTACCAGCGACGGCAACAGTATTGAGAGTAACTATTGAAGGCGGTAACGGTGACGCAGATCTATACCTTAACTTTGGCGCTCAAACTCAGACCAATCGGTGGGATTGTCGTCCATACCGTTATGGCAATAATGAAGTGTGTACCTTCACTAATCCAGAAGCGGGTACATGGCATATTGGCGTTAGAGGCTATGACGCTTACAACGGCGTTACGCTGAATTACAAATACGAATAAAATGGATGTGGGAAAAGCGTTTAGCAAAACGCTAAACGCTTTTTTCTCGTTATTATCTAGACGCTAAAGACAGTGAAATCTCTTCTAATGTTCTTCCCTTGGTTTCTGGGAAGTACCTTACCACTAGAAATAAACTGATGACTGCGAATGCGCCATACAGTGCAAAGGTGATGGCAGCGCCAAAATTCATTAGTTCCCAAGGAAATACTAGCTGTACAACAAAGCTGGTTAGCGCGTTAACAACACCCACTAACGATATGGCAAGGCCGCGCGTTTGGTTGGGGTAAATTTCTGCAAGCATAGCCCACATAACCGGGCCAAGTGACACTGCGAAAGACGCTACAAACGCTATGATACCAAACAGTACCAAAGGTGCATTCATGCTAATACTGCCGCTTAAAAAAGTCTGCTGAAGTACATCATACTCTTGTTGCGAAAGTGCACTTAGCAGCGCCTGTTTGAATGAAACATCGGAGTAATACGTTTGATTCACCATGCTAGCAATTTTTTGCGCTACGCCTTCCATGTTTTGAGTTGCTGCTACAACAGTTTCATTGGTAAGTGCATAGGTTGCATTGTTAAACCCATACGCACATATCGCCATGCTGATAATAACGCCACATAAGCCAACAATAAGAAGAGGTTTGCGTCCCCATCTGTCTATGGTAGCCATGGCCACAATGGTAAAAACCACGTTAGCAATACCAATCCATACTGCTTGCATGAAAGCCGCATTGGTACCTACACCGCTTTGCTCAAAAATGGTAGGTGCGTAGAAAAAGATAACGTTAATACCTGTGATTTGTTGGGCGATGGCAAGAATAACGCCAATCATCAAAGGGAAGCGCATGGCCTTTGCTGTCAGAAAACCGAAACGCTCCTTTGTAGACCAAGATTTTTCAGATAATGACGACTCAATGTCGTTAAGCTGAGCCTGTGCCTGATTTTCATCAAACAAGATAGCAATAACTTGCTTTGCTTCGTCGTGTTTTCCTTTGAGCATTAACCAGCGAGGGCTGCGTGGGACGGTTAGCAATAGCCCAAGCCACAGTAAGGCTGGAAGCACCTCAAGGCCAAGCATGTAGCGCCAAGTTTGTGTGCTAATACCTAGCTGCATTATCCAGTCAGCGTCACTGTAGCTCAGCTGTAATAAGTAATAATTGGTGAAGTAGGAAATCGCAAAGCCCAAAACAATATTGAGCTGGTTAACCGAGACCATTTTTCCGCGATTTTCTGGAGCGCTTATCTCTGATATGTACATAGGCGCGATAATGAGCGAGCAAAATGCGATGCCACCAATAAACCTTGCTAACACTAGCAGCTCAAAAGAGGGCGCAAGCGCAGAACACACAGCGGAAACAACATAAAGCGCGGCAATAATAATAAGTGCTTTGCGCCTACCGATAGCATCGCTTATGGCGCCAGCGAAAATCATCGCGATAAGTGCACCTAGCGTTGGAGAGCTAACAACAATGCCCTGTTGCCAATCACTTAAACCAAATTCAGTATCAATAAAGCCTATTGCACCCGATATTACGCTGGCATCGAACCCGAATATAAAGCCTCCCAAAGAGACAATAAGGGTATAGTACAGCGAAGGTGGAAAGGTTTTATTCATATTTTTATACTGCGGCTAAGGTATCTCGTTTCACGATTTGTGGAACGAATAAATGCTTTATTGGAGTTTGGCTCTTTATGTCGTAAACATGCTCTAACACCCAGTGTGCAGCCATCTCACCCATCGCCTGAATAGGGTTATCTACCGTGGTAAGTTTAGGGTACAGGTAGCGTGAGAAAAGCACGTTATCAAACCCAACAATGGAAAGCTGTGAAGGGATCTCTTTACCGGCTTCTCGTGCTGCGGTCATTGCACCAGATGCCATTTCGTCATTTGCGCAAACAAGCGCGGTCATCTGTGGAAATTGTTCACTAATACACTGCATGCCCTCTTGGCCTGATGATTCGTGATAGTCTCCTTCAAACAACGCGCCTTCTGAAAAGGTAATGCCTGCTTCTTCAAGTGCTCGTTTGTGGCCTTTCAGGCGGTCGCTAGCATCTTTCTTAAACAGCGGGCCGCTAACGTAGCCAATGTGTTTATGACCCTGTTCTATAACCGCTTTCGTGGCAATGTAACCACCAGTTTCGTTATCAACAAAAAAACAATTGTCATCAATATCGTCAATTTTACGGTTAATTAAAACAACAGGCACCTTGCCGTCTACCAAACTTTTAAGGTAGTCATCAGATACAGCCTCGGCGTGAAGAATCAATGCATCGCAGCGCCGACTCTTTAGGAACTCTATCGCTTCCTTTTCACGGGTTTCATCAACGTGGCCGGCGGTAATGACTACATGCTTACCATTCTTTTTAAGCACTTGCTCAACGGTACTCATTAAATCACCAAAATACGAGCCATGTAACTCAGAAACCAGAAGGCCTACGCTGTTTGTGCGATTTGACGCAAGCGACTGTGCAATGGCGTTAGGCTGATAGCCCAACTTTGCCATGGCGTCTTCCACTTTCTTCCTTGTGCGTTCACTGACCTTTGCGTTGCCATTCATCACTCTACTGACAGTAGCAAGAGAAACGCCCGCCGCTTCTGATACTTCGTATATTGTTGCCATGAAATTCGGTACTTATCCTTTATTTATACTGCTAATGTACCATTAATTCTGTTCTTAACCAGTTCTGAGTAAACATGTGCGCTTTGTTTGAGTGTTCTTTTTTGAGTGTCGTAGTCAACATGAACAATGCCAAACCGTTTTGAATAGCCTAAAGCCCACTCGAAATTATCCATCAAACTCCACGCAAAGTAGCCTCTTATGTCTACGCCGGCTTCAATTGCTACATTGACCGCATTTAAATGGCTGTTGAAATAGTCAATGCGATCCACATCGTTTACCTCACCGTCTATCATTTCATCGTCCATGGCTGCACCATTTTCGGTGATGTAAATAGGAGGCAACGCATATTGCTGGTGCAAGTTTACAAGTAACTCAGTAAAGGCATCGGGTGTTATCTCCCAGCCCATTGCTGTAAGAGGCGTGTTTGTAGGCTCAACTATTTCAAAGCCAAAGTTAACGTCAGCGCTATCGCTCGGCGTGGCTTTGTACACAGTGCGGGTGTAATAATTTATGCCAAGGTAATCAATAGGTTGAGAGATAATATCCATATCACCTTCTTCAATGTCGGGGCGATCCACATCCCTCAGTTGATGGATTATGCTGGGGTACTGGCCGTCAATGACAGGCTTTAAGTACCATTGATTGTGATATTCATCAGCCAGCTTTGCTGCAATTTTGTCTTCTTCATTGTTTGTTGCAGGGTGGCAAGTACTAAAATTAAGTACGATCCCATGAAGACTATTTGGACACGTGGCGCGCAATGCTTTCATAGCAAGGCCATGGGCTAAAAGTAAATGATGGGCAGCTTTTCTACCCTTTCCCACGCCGGTTAAGCCTGGTGCGTGTACACCTAATTCGTAACCCAAATAAGCAGAGCAAAATGGTTCGTTTAATGTTGCATAGGCGTATACTTTATCGCCTAGGGTGCTTGCAACTGCGGTAGCGTACTTCTCAAATGCATAGGCTGTGTCACGATTTAACCAGCCGCCATTATCTTCTAAATGCTGTGGCAAGTCCCAATGATACAAAGTGACAAATACTTTTATGCCTCTTCGGACAAGTTCATCAACCAAATTTACATAGAATTGCATGCCCATTTCATTGACGTCACCATCAATGGTCATAACGCGCGGCCACGATATGGATAGTCGATATGCATCAACGCCCAGTGAACTAATGAGTTCTACATCATCTTTCCATTTCTCAATGTGCCGACAAGCATCGTCACCGTTGCTATTATCTGAAATTTTGCCGGACTGCGCACAGAAAGTGTCCCAAATACAGGTCTCTCGACCTTTCCTGTCTCCCTCAATCTGAAAGCTAGATGTCGCTACGCCAAACAGAAAGTCTTTTGAGCGCATTAATGAGTTGGCAGGAAGGTTGAACGTTCGCATTTGCTAGCTACCTTGGGGTTAACGAATCTCTACTATTTGCACTATTCTTATACTAGTGCGGTTTAAGTAAATAACATGATATTTACATTGAATTTAGAATTACTTCATGTAATTATCCATTTTATGTAAGCGCTTACAAGCTTGTTCGTGTTGAGTTGTAAGCGCTTACACGGTTAATTTAACATTTAATACAAAAATAGCAAACAGAGGTTACTCGTGGACACGCCAGCGCAGCCAAACAATACGGTAGCGGATAATGCTACAGCGAACGGTGGATACCGCTTTGCACTTATCTCTCTTACCACGCTGTTTTTCATGTGGGGGTTCATAACCTGCCTGAACGACATTTTAATTCCCTACTTGAAAGGGGCTTTTAACCTGAGTTTTACACAAGCAATGCTTATCCAGTTTTGCTTCTTCAGTGCTTATTTCATTGTGTCTTTGCCAGCTGGAATGGTGGTGTCGCGCATTGGCTATCAAAAGGGCATTGTTGTTGGATTAGGGATAGCGTGTTTAGGCTGTGTATTGTTTTATCCTGCAGCGGAAAGTCAGATATATGGGGTATTTTTGTTAGCCCTATTTGTATTGGCATCGGGCATCACTATTCTACAAGTTTCTGCTAATCCATATGTTACCGCGCTAGGCAATCCAAAGACGGCATCATCACGTCTTACTATGACTCAGGCCTTTAACTCATTAGGCACTACGGTTGCACCATTTTTCGGTTCTTACCTAATGTACGGTGCAGCTGGCGAGCATAGCGCCGCCACAGCGTCAGCCTCAGACGTACAAGTGCCGTACCTTATTCTTGCCGCCGCATTGTTAATGCTTGCCCTAGTGTTTTTGTATTTAAAACTACCTTCGCTTAATCACACAAACAGCAACCCAAGCTTATTTAAAGGTGGTGCATGGCAACACAAACATCTAGTGCTGGGTGCGGTTGGTATATTTATGTATGTAGGCGCCGAAGTTGCCATTGGTAGTATGCTAGTTAATTACCTAGCAAGCCCAAGCGTTGCGGGCCTTTCCGAGGCAAGCGCATCAAAGCTGCTAGCGTATTACTGGGGTGGAGCTATGGTGGGTCGCTTTATTGGTGCATTGGTAATGCAAAAAGTATCGGGCGGTACTGTACTGGCATTTAATGCGGTAATGGCCATTGCATTAATATTGCTATCAATTTCAAGTTCTGGCGATGTGGCGCTTTACAGTGTGCTTGGTGTGGGTCTATTTAATTCAATCATGTTCCCTACCATTTTCAGCCTAGCGCTACAGCAATTAGGAAAAGACACGCCACAGGGCTCAGGAATTCTATGTCTTGCTATTGTAGGCGGTGCCATTATCCCGCTTTTCCAAGGCATGCTCGCTGACGCAGTAGGCGTTACGCTGTCATTTTTGCTACCCGCTTCATGTTACGTTTTCATTGCCTATTATGGATTAGTGGGAAGCCGTGTATCTGAAACTACTTTAATTGAGGAATAACAATGCGAAAAACGACTCTCGCTAACGTTGTTGCTAGCACCGTTCTAAGCTTGGCTGGTGGTGTTTTGCTTACAGGTTGTTCGTTTGAAGATAACACTGCAGCAAGTGTTAGTGAAAAAAACGCCACTGCGCCAAGCACTAAAGCAGCGCAAATTTGGCCGAAGCTTGATATCGAAGTTAAACGCGATGAAGCAGTTGAAGCTAAAGTTTCAGACATCATGTCATCAATGACACTGGAGCAAAAGGTAGCGCAAATGATTCAGCCTGAGATTCGCAATATTTCAGTTGAGGATATGCGTAAATACGGATTTGGCTCTTACCTGAATGGTGGTGGTGCATTTCCCAACAACGACAAACATGCAACCCCGGACGATTGGGTAGCATTGGCTGAATCGCTTTATCAGGCCTCAGTTGATGACAGTTTAGATGGTTCAACAATTCCCACCATGTGGGGGACAGATGCGGTACACGGTCACAATAATGTGATTGGTGCCACGCTGTTTCCCCACAATATTGGGTTGGGTGCAGCTAATAACCCAGCATTAATGGAAGAGATTGCACACATTACTGCCAAAGAAGTAATGGCAACAGGTATCGACTGGGTATTTGCACCTACCGTTGCAGTGGTGCGTGATGACCGTTGGGGCAGAACTTACGAAAGCTATTCAGAAGACCCTGCTATAGTGCGCGAGTATGCTGCATCGGTGGTAAGAGGGCTTCAGGGTGCTGCAGATAAAGACTTTTTAGGCGACCAGCGTGTAATTAGCACGGTAAAGCACTTCGTGGGCGATGGTGGCACTGTTGGTGGTGACGATCAGGGCGACAATATTGCAAGTGAACAAGCGCTGTTTGATATTCATGCACAAGGATATGTAGGCGGCCTTACGGTTGGTGCACAATCTGTTATGGCATCGTTTAATAGTTGGAATGGTGAAAAGTTACACGGCCATAAATATTTGCTAACCGATGTATTGAAAGATCAAATGGGGTTTGATGGCTTTGTTGTTGGTGACTGGAACGGCCACGGGCAAGTAAAAGGGTGTAATAACAACGACTGTGCACAAGCTATTAATGCTGGACTAGATATTTTCATGGTGCCAAGCGACTGGAAAGTATTGTACGACACCACTATTTCACAAGTGAAAGAAGGGGCCATTAGTATGGTTCGTATCGACGATGCTGTACGCCGAATTTTGCGTGTAAAAGTGCGTGCAGGCCTGTTCGATAAACCAAGCCCAGCAAACAGACCACTCTCTGGTGACCGCTCATTAATTGGCAAAGACAGTCATCGTGAAGTGGCGAAACAAGCAGTACGCGAGTCGTTAGTGCTGTTGAAAAACAAAGATAAAATACTGCCTTTAGACGCGAGTAAACGCATTTTGGTGGCGGGTGATGCTGCAGACAATATTGGAAAGCAGTCGGGTGGCTGGACGATAACGTGGCAAGGTACCAATAACACGAATGAAGATTTTCCTGGTGGAACGTCTATATTCGATGGCATACAGAGCTTAGCCGAACAGCAGGGCGGCGAAGCTGTGCTTTCTATTGATGGTGAGTTTGAAACCAAGCCAGACGTAGCAATTGTAGTGTTTGGAGAAGAGCCATATGCCGAAGGACATGGCGATCGAGAAACGCTCATCTATCAGCACGGTAGTAAGCGTGATCTTGCGCTGCTTAAAAAGCTAAAAGCACAAGGCATTCCTGTTGTCTCTGTATTCATTAGCGGGCGCCCGATGTGGGTAAACGCAGAACTGAATGCGTCTGACGCCTTTGTGGCTGCTTGGTTGCCTGGCTCTGAAGGGGCTGCGGTAGCCGATGTGATTTTTGGCAAACAAGACTTTAAAGGAAAACTTCCATTTTCGTGGCCTGCATCACCGCAGCAAATTGTAAATATAGGTGATGAAGAATACGCGCCACTGTTACCTTATGGCTTTGGTTTAACTTTCGATGATAACGATGTACTGAGTGATACATTAAGTACCAAAGTCGAGGTAAGCAGTGAATCTCAAGAGCCTATGTCTATTCTTAAAGGAGCCGTACAGGCACCTTGGGAGCTGTGGCTGTACTCGGGTGACAAATCACTATCTGTAAATGCGAGCACGCATACTATTGGCGCCATTTCTTATCGCACAGTTGATAAAGAAGTACAGGAAGATGCGCGAAAAGTGAGTTTCGATGGAAGCGAGTTCGCTGCTATGCGTTTTGCAAGTAAAAGCTTCTTCCGCGAAGATCTCAGCGCACAGCTTCTTAACAACGCAGCATTAACGTTTATCGTTAACCGTCATTCAGACATAAGTTCGCCAGTTACTATCGGTATGAACTGTGAGGGTGAAGGCGATGTGGCCGGCAGTTGCTCAACACAAATTGATATAAGCAGTAAGCTTAAGGATATGCCAATTGATACTTGGTCTACTATCAGCATTGACTTGCAGTGCTTCGTGGATGCGGGAATTGACTTTACCGGTCTTGTAGTACCGTTCGAACTTGGCAGTGCAGGCAAAGCAAGCTTGAGTGTTGCAGATATTCAATTTACACCGGAAAGTGCCAAGGAAGCTGATATATCCTGTCAGTAGTCACTATGACGTTTAAAAAGCCCTTTCCGTTGAGTTAGGGCTTTTTTTTGCGATGAACGCGACAAACTATACGCTCAGATTGACATTTTTTCATTTTTATATAGATTAATCGCCGCCAAGGTTTTGGCAGTAACAAACTAGGGATATATAAAAATGAAAAAAATTGCGCTACTTGCAGCAATTGCAATGATGACATCTGGTTGTGCCAGTGTCATGACATCAGAGAACCAATCAATTAACGTTACCACAAGTAACAACAAGCCTGCAGAAGTAACTGTTGACGATAAAACAGTGACAGCGCCTGGTATGGTTGTGGTTCTTCGTGACGGTAAAGACAAAGTAGTACGCACAAAAGCGGAAGGCTGTGACACTGCTACACCAATTAAAAAGTCTATAACACCTGTTTTCTTTGGTAATATCGTAATTGGTGGCCTACTTGGCTCTACCACTGACGGCGTTACCGGTAAAATGTGGGATTATGCTGACAACGTAGAAGTTCAGTGCGCGCAATAAGCTAACATGAATTACGTAGTAAAAAGCTGGCTTTTGCCAGCTTTCTTTTTTTTGGCACTTCTTGCGGGTAATAGCAGCGCGAAGAGCTTAGAAGCCGCTGAAACTATGCGAGAACATATTGCAGCGAAGCCGCAATGGCATGCTCTTTTGCATGTAAAAGGTCAAGAATCGGCAATATCAGACCCTAAATTTACCTTATCAGCACCACACTTCTCACCACGCGCTGAACTTGATGCACTGATAGCCTATGTTAATGCGTCTGAGAGTGAAGCCACTTGTCGATTTCCTGCTCGCGTGTATTGGCTGAAAAAGCAGTTAAATAATAGTACAAAACACCTTGATGTAAGCGAGTGTGTTGAACTCAATAAATATATAAATCACGTTCCTTTTGACTCGGTTGAAATCATTTTTGCCTCAGAAGTGTTGTCCTCAGCCTCGAGTATGATGGGGCATGTGTTTCTTAAAGCGAAAGGTGAAAATTACAGAGGAAATGAAGTTTCACACGCGCTTTCCTTCTTTACCGAATATGACACCTTTAACCCTTTTTCAATTATCTACAACGGGCTAGTAAAGGGAATGCCGGGCTTCTTTATTGTGAGGCCTTATGAAAAAGAGCTTGTACGATATTTAAATACCGAAGGCAGGAATGTATTCGAATATACCCTTTCCCTTGATGAAGATGCTAGACAGCTCCTGCAGCTTCACCTATGGGAGCTAAAAGACATTGATATTACCTATCTCTTTCAAAGCTATAACTGTGCAACGCTTACCCTGTATCTATTAGGAATAGTTCAGCCGGAAATAAAAGTAGAAGAAACGCTATTCGTAACTCCTGCAGATGTGGTTAAAGCAGCCGCTAAGGTGCAATTAATCGCGCAATCGAAGGTGAATTTAGCCAACGAATGGGCGGTAGCAGCACTAGAGCTACAGCTAGGTACACGTAAAGTTAACAAGTTAAAGCGTATGCTTTCAGAAGGAAAAAGTACTGACTATGGCCAGTTTGAGGCGTTAACTCCGCTGGAGCTTGAGTATGTGAAGCGGTTAATCGCAATAGAACAAAAGATGACGCCATCGCATTCTTATAAGTACGATGACTTTGATAAGCTTCTAGATAGGCATGAGCAGTTTCAACTTAACAGAAAAACAGCGAAAAACCCGCTTGATACAGTGCAAGACAGTGCTTTAAGTCTAGGGGTTGAGCGGTTTAATCAGTCCGAAAGAGCGGTGCTATCCTTCTTACCAGCTTCGCACTACTTGAGAACATCAGAGCCACAATTTTTCAACGAATCAGAGCTACGTATTGCTGAAACACAGCTGTCGGTAAACACACAGTCTGGCAATGTGCGCTTGGACCGCTTTACACTTTATGCGTTCGAATCATATATGCCGTCAACGCAAAGCTTACCACGGTGGTCTGGTACGTTATTTATTGGCTACCAACAAGCATTTGACGATGCGCTAAATGACGAAGGCTTTTTCTCATTAGAAGGCGGCCTGGGCAAAAGTTTAAGGCTTCATCGCGATGTTATTGGTTACGGAACCGCTGAGGCAGGTTTTGGCACCAGACTGAGCGAAGACATCGTATATGGCCGCTTAAATGCCGGGCTGTTTGTTAATTTAGCCTGGCAATCGTCACTTCGATTTGAAGCGTCGGTGACAGTTTCAGACAGGGTACGAAAACCGCTAAACCACTTTGTAGCTGAATTATCTGCTCAGCCAAACAATGAATATGGCGTTTATGTAAGACTTGAGCATTTCGATAGCGGCGTAAACAAAGAAGTAAGAGCAAGAGCCGGATTTGACTGGTATTTTTAAATAAAAAAGCCGCTTTTAAAAGCGGCTTTTTACTCACACGATAAACAGAAATTAGAACGTGTATCTTGCACCTAGCGTGTAACGAGGACCGTATTGACGAGCAAACAGGAACTGCTCTTCAAAGCGACCGTAGCCACGCTCGGTTTCGTCGTTAATGTTAATACCTTCTAAGAATACCGTTAGGTGTTCGTTTACGTCGTAGTTGATGCTTGCATCAACCTGCCCAAAGGTATCGAACTGCGTTGCTGGGTTGTCTGATGAGCCCTGTGCTTGACCAATACCAACCACGTAGTCAGAACGCCATGCGTAGGTTACTTTTACAGATAGCCCTTCTTTTTCATAAAACACTTGGAAGTTTGCAGAGTCGCTAATACCTACAAGCGGATCCTGCTCTTCAAGGTTATATGGGTCGTATTCTACGTCACCGTCAACCAATGTTGCGTTAGCTCCAAAGCCGAAGCCTGTGTCACCAAAGGTATGCTGAATAGCAAGCTCGATACCTTCAACCGTTTTCGAGTCGCTAGAATTACCTGGTTGTGTGGTACGCCATGTAATTAGCGGGTCGTTAGCATCAGGCGTTACAACACCGTTCTCGTCAGCATAGCCGTTGTTTACGAAGTAGTCGTAAATAGCGCTGTCTGTAGCTTGTTCACCAGACGCTTCAATAGCACTTACTGCCTCATTCCAACGAGGGCCTTGATAGATATCACGCAGTCCTTCGAACTGACGATCTTGACCTGTTGTGGTGATGTAGTTTTCAACTGACTTTCTAAATAGGCCAATTGCCGCAAAGCTTGCTTCGTCGTAATACCATTCTAATGAAAGGTCGATATTCGATGACTCAAACGGCAGTAAGCTTGTGTTACCCGCAGAAGCAGTACGCGCGCCAATTTTAGGGCTACCGCTGAAAGACAAGCCGCCCTGTAATAGGCCAATTGGGGCACGTGTAATTGATTTACCCCATGAGAAGCGTGCAACTACGTCGTCGGTCACATCGACTTTCACGTCAAACATTGGTAATACAACGTCGTACTCGCCGGTAAAGTCTTGTACTTGAAGCTCGTCTTCGAACTGCGTGATCCACTCAGACGCCGCTACCCAGTTTACTTGAGTAGGTACGCGTACTTCGGCAGAGCTAGGTACTTCCGTTTCTTCGTAACGAACACCAGCATTGATTTGTACAAAGTAATCGCCAAGCTCGAAGTCCCACTCGGTTTGCACGTAAATAGAGTCTGTAATTTCCTCTACATTGCTCACCGATGGCGCGCCCATAAAGAACGGGTCGATTGAGTAAGCATTGCCTTCGCCTACTACATCAGCCGTGATGTTTTGTAGCTGTCTTGCAATAGCTTCATCAAAGTTGAACGTGTAGTAGTAACCTGGGTTCATGCCAGCACCGCCGCCATCAAACGCGTCTAGGAAACCTGACGTGTCGTTACGTACAAACATGCTGTCTGGGAATATTTGCGTAAATGACGGGTTGAAGCCCGGGCCGCCACGCAATCCACTCCACGCTGTAAAGCCAGATAGCGCCTGCTCTGTGCGTGCATAACCAAAATCAACTTTAACAAGTGGAATATCGAACGTATCGTTGTACCAGGTTCCGTCTAGCTGAAGCTGCTCGATGTCAGAACGACCAGGAGAATAGATAAACTGACTGAAGTTTGAATCAATTTCACTTGGCAGAATTTCGTTGGTGCCATTGTTCCAGTTTACGAAAACCTGTGGAATTTCACCGTCACGGTAGTCATAAATTTTTGATTCAAGCTGGTTTGAACCAAGAATTATTTGACCTGCGCTGCCTAAGCCTTCGTCAAAGCCATTATCAATTTCGTTGTATGAGTCATGGTAATCAAGGCTTACATGCCAGTCGTCGTTGATTGCCCAATCGAAGTTCACACCTAGCGAGCGCGCGTCAACACGGGTTGTATTACGACTAGCGGTAAATGAGCCATCATCGCCACTGATATCTGCAAAAACAGCTGTACCGTTCTCGTCTAACTCGTAAGCATTGATGTTGGCACCGAAGTTGTTCCAAATACCCCAGCCCACAGAGTTCGTGCCAGTGGTGGCGCGTGATGCTGTGTAGTCAACGGTAGCAGTAAATTCGTCCACTGGACGAAACTGTAGCGTTACCTGAGCATTTTGACGCTCACGCTGAACATCGTTAATGCCATAGTTCATGTCTTTCGGGAAGAATGCGGCGTTGGTAATATTTGTACGGTTGTCTACAACATTCGATGGATCAAGGTCTGGAAGCGCATCATTTTCTTGTAGCTGCCAACCTTGAATATTTGCCGATTGTTGCTGGAAATCACGCTCTTGATGCGAGAATGAAACGCCAAAGCCAAACATATCGTCTGCAAACGTGTTGCTGTAAACACCAGCAATTTCCGGTGTTACGTCATCGCCTTCTTCAACCGAGGTATCGTGAATGCCTTTAACCGATATCGTGGCGTTTTGTCCTGGCTGAGACAATGGCTTCATAGTAATGATGTTTACCGTTGCACCTAAGCCACCGCTTGGGTTTTCAGCACGCGCTGTCTTTTGCAGTTCTAGCGTGTTCACACCTTCAGAAGAGAGGTTCGCAAGGTCGAAAGAACGTGTAAAGCCTGTGCCCGGCATTTGACGGCCGTTAAGCGTTACAAGGTTAAACTCTGGGCCAAAACCACGTACAGTGATTTGGCTACCTTCACCGTTGTTACGGCTAATGGTTACACCGGTAATACGCTGAAGTGCTTCAGCTAAGTTCGTATCTGGAAACTTACCTAACTCTTCTGCTGATATGGCGTCTACCACACCGTTAGAGCTGCGCTTCAAGTCCATCGAGCGCATTACGCTTCCGCGAATACCGCTTACTTGAATAACTTCTACTTCGTCATCAGACGGCGTAGCGGTTTCGGCTTCTTGTGCGTAGGTAGGTAGCACAAGCGATGAGCCCATTAACAAAGCCATCGATGTGGCAAGCTGGGTCTTTTTAAAAGTTGTGTGTTTCATAATTGCCCTACTGTTTCAAATCAATGAAAGGCTGCCGCTGTTTTTACAGCGACAGCTTCTTTGTTATTGCGCTGCAATTTCTACGTTATCTACGCGATAAACCGCACCGTTACCTTGTCCCCATGCTGGAAACATCATAATTACGTTAATCGCGCTGATATCCAGGCCTGCATCAAACAACGTTTGAAGAGGGAAAGTGTAGGTTTGCCATTCACCTTGAACTGGATCTACGCCTTCCAGACTTGCTGAAATAGGTAGTTCAACAGCGGTTGATGCGTTAATTGATTCAATTTTGAATAACCACGGTGCAGATGCATCGTTCGGCATTGAGCTTACTTTCATTTCGAAGCGCACTACACCATTGGTAAGTAGTGCAGACGCATCATAAGAGTGGCCATCGTCAGCAATAATGCCCATTACCGTTGGCGCTTCACCGATGCGGAACTCTGCAACAGTGCCATGCTCAGCGTCGTCAATTTCTTCAGTAGGCGTAGAGCCACCACAGCAGTCCCAAATGCGCCACTGATCAGCAGCTGCATCTGCGAACAATGTGATACCGCCTGCTGGTGCTTCAGCGCCGCTGTCAGGGTGGTAGAACTTCACGTTATCTAAACGGTAAACTGCGCCTTCACCTGTGCCCCAAGCTGGGAATACCATGATGACGTCGATAGCGCTTACGTCTAGGCCACGAGCCTGTAAATCAGAAATTGGGAAAGTGTACGTTTGCCATTCGCCTTCAACAGGTGCTTGACCTTCTACGCTCTCTGCTAGAGGGAGCTCTACCGCTGTTGCAGCGTCTGTCGATTCAATTTTGAATAACCATGTAGAGTCGGCATTCGCTGGTGCATTAACCACGCGCATATCGAATTGAAGCAGGCCGCCGTCAGTTAGTGCTGTTGCGTCAAACGGAGTATCACCACCACCTGCAGCAGGACGTGTGATAAAGCCCATTACCGTTGGTGCTTCGCCAATACGGAACTCTGCTGTTAAACCGTGTTCTTCGTCATCCATTTCTTCGGTTGGCGTTGAACCACCACAGCAGTCCCACATAGGCCAGTCTGGGTTTTGACCTTCTTCAAAAATAACCAGTTCAGGGTAGGTCACGCCGCCTTCTTGAGAAATCTCAACATTCGCCATGCGATACACCGCGCCGTTACCTGTATCCCAAAGTGGGAACACCATAATTACGTCAATGGCGCTAGTATCAAGGCCAGCTTCAGCAAGCGTGCTAAGAGGGAACTCGTAAGACTCCCATACGCCTTGCTCTGGTGTTGCACCTGCACTTGCAGCTGGTCCTACATAGCCATCCATTAATGGAAGTTCAGCAAAGGTACTTCCTTCAGAGCTTTCAATTTTGAATAACCATGCCGTTTCAGTGTTGTTAGGCAGTGAGGTTACTTTCAAGTCAAATTTAACGCTGCCTGTTTCTTCAATAGGTGATGCGTCAAATGGTGATGCTTCGCCCGCAGGGTCAGTGATAAATTGTGAACGACTGATAAAGCCCATAACGGTAGGCGCTTCGCCAAAGGTGAACTCGTATACTTGCCCTTCGTCTGCATCCTCAACCAGTGCAGGTGTTGAACCACCGCAGCAGTCCCATGCAGGCCAGTTAGGGTTTGGTGTACCGTCAAAAATAGTTAGGTTTTGTGGAATACCCGTTGATGGTGGTGTTGGAATAGGTGCAGCACCTTCAACAAGCGCGTCTTCCAGTGAGTCATAACCTGGACGTATTGTTTCACAGCCTTTTCCTGTATCAGGATCAGATGCACACTCATACACGCGAACGTAGTCGATTTCGAAGGTTTGACCTTCTGCAAACGCAGCCGCATCAATACCTGTGTCGTTTACTGCTTCTGGCCATGCACCACCCACAGCAAAGTTCAAGATGAGGTAGAACTCTTGATCGAAAGGCGCATTGTCCCAGTGAGTAGTTAGCTCACCAGTGCCTTGCTCGTAGTATTCAGCATACCAACCGCGGTGTGACAAACCTGTCGCATCACCATTCGCATTAGTGCGCACTTCTGAGCGACGTTGTGTGGCATATAAGTAACCGTCCATGTACCAGCGAATTTCACCCTCTTGCCATTCAATAGCATAAGTGTGGAAGTCATCAGCTGGGTTAGCACCATCAGGTAATGCATAGGCTTGACCAGAGCTATCGTTGTTTGGCCACTCTTGGCCGTAGTGCAACGTACCGTAGATGTGGTTTTCTTGACCGCCCTCTAAGGTAGATGCTTTAAGGTTTACTGCTTCAACAATGTCAATCTCACCAGAGCGAGGCCAGCCACCATATACTTCGTCAGTTGGCATCATCCAAAATGCTGGCCAGCTACCTTGTCCTGACGGCATTTTTGCACGCATTTCTACACGGCCATATTTAAAGTCGGCTTTATAACGCGTATTTATGCGCGCTGAGGTATAAGGCTTTGGTGCACCTTCTTCAGCAGGAAGTGCAACAATTTTTAGGGTACCGTCTGAAACAAAAGAGTTGTCGGCGCTGTCGGTATAGCACTGTGCTTCGTTATTACCGCCGCCTTCACAGTTAACTTCATGGGTCCAGTTATCATCATCGATACTGGTGCCATCGAATTCGTCACCCCATACAAGCTGCCAGTCGCTGACGGGCACGGATGCATCTACCGCTGCGATATTGGTAGAGGTTTCAGCTCCACCACCGCAACCAAAAAGTGTTGTGACTGATATCGCAGCTGCTATCTGCGAAAGTTGAGTTACTTTTTTAGTCATTATTCTCAGCCTTGGTCCAAAATATGAGCAAAAATTGAGTTCGTTACGTTGCGGCGATAGCCACTTCAACATTGAGTGTAAGCGCTTACAATTGCGGTCAAATAAAAAGGGCTGATTGAAAGCGCTTACATTACATTAAGCGAGTGTAATGTAAAGGTCAATAGTGTTACCAGAAAATTAACATTTAGTATGAGGAAGGCGTAGATAAAATATTCACCGGGATATGATTTTTATTGGCTTAGGTCAAAGGTTTATCGTGTGAAACATTTTTTTAAATTTTATGTTTACGCTATTTTTACATTTTCCAAGTGAGTTCAGTTTGCATATTTTCAAAACAAAAAGGGTAGCTAAAACGAAACGTTGCTTAATATCAGTGCTATTCCACTACAAGCAAGAGTGATGAGTGCCAATGCTCTTATCCACAATGGGTTAATATATGTGGAAAGTCTTCTTGCAAACCGTGTCACTAATAAAACAAATGGCACCCCTGCACAGCAAAATAGTAATGTTTCATAGTGCGGTAATGTTCCAAAAGGTACGAGAACTAGCCTTACCAAAGCAGTTGTTGAAAAAACCGCGAGAAGAGTGATCCTTATTTCATCTACTGGCCAGTTTTGCCTGTAGCATTGATAAACAATTGGTGGGCCAAACGTAGAAAATAGTCCACCAAGGACACCGCCTAAAGCTCCGGCAATTACAAATCCACGACGGCGCTTGGACGGGGGGGCAAGAGTACGCTTCATCAATAACAGCGCACAGCAGGCTAGAATACACACTCCCAGTATGACTTTCAGGAAGTCACTTTGTGAACTAGATAGATATTCAAGTAAAGCAAATCCAATGACTAGCGTTGGAAGTCCCGCCAACAAGATATATTTGTATGCCATTCGATTGACTTGATGCGCATTTTTAAAAACCAAACTTGCCGCGTTAAATAAACTTAAAAAGCTTACCAAAAACGTAGTAGCAGTTAATGGCATTATGCTAAATAACGTAAAGCTTGAAACAACGAAAAGGCCGAATCCAAAACCACTTAACGTTTGAAGTAACGTTGCCAGGCCAAGCAAAACAAAAACCATTAAAAGTGTGTTGATGTCCATGTGGGGGTCCAACGCCTGAATATACTGCAGAGAATACGAACAACGCTTTCATAATACCCTAGTGTCTCATTAAAAAATACGGCACGTATATTTAGTCAAAATGTTACATCAGTTTTTCCTCGCGCTGCCGATACCCTTAAAATGCGCTACTTCAGGCTAATAGCGTAAAGCTGTATATGTCTGATATTCTTGCGTAAATATTTTTAGAACAAAAATCTCGGTAAGAAACTATGTTTGTATCTCGCAGTAAATATGAAGATAAGGTGGCTGAAGCTCGCCTTTTAGAGACACGTGTGCAAGACGCTTTAGATAAAGTGGCGCTGCTTGAGGCAGAAAATGCCGAGTTAGTTGCATCTTTAGAGCAAGCAGAAGCAAAGCCGTCGTCAAATGAATCGGTGCTAATGAAATGCGTTGTTGACGCCTTAAACCAAATGGCGGGCATCAGAGAGTCAGTATTAGATACTTATCAGCGAATTGATAACGAAAATCAGTCAGTCGCTAACATTAACGAACTGTTCACTAACTCTGCTGCAACACTAAAGAAGATTGTAAGCGATATGAGCGGCTTAAATGTGCAAATGGGCAGCATGAGCGAGCGTATATCGGGTCTATCTACAACTGCCGATAACATCAATAAATTCGTTACTACAATTACCAGTATTTCAGACCAAACCAACCTGCTTGCTCTTAATGCTGCTATTGAAGCAGCTCGAGCTGGTGACGCTGGTCGTGGTTTTAGTGTTGTTGCGGATGAAGTTCGTGCGCTGGCAACGGAAACCAACAAGTCGGCTACCGAAGTATCGGAGCTAGTAAACGGAATTATTCAGTCGACTTCAAAAGCGGTGTCGGGTGTAAATGAACTTCGTGGTAACAACGAACAGTTAGAAGCTGGTATTGAGCAGTTAAATGGTAGCTATGAAACCATGGTTCAGCATTGTGACAGTATGAGAGCTACCATTAGCGACAGCGCACTAAGCACCTTCATTCAAACCGTTAAGCTTGATCACGTTGTGTGGAAAGCCGATGTTTACGCTGTGCTTAGTGGTTTCAGTAATACGTCAGCGTCAGATTTTACCGACCACACAAGTTCTAGACTCGGAATGTGGTACAGAGAAAACACCAGCCAGTCCATTGGCCAAACAGCCAGCTTTAGAGAGCTAGAGACGCCGATGGTCGCTATGCATAGAAACGGTATTGATGCTGTTGCAGCAAAGCAAAATGGCGATGTTGCATTAGCAGAAACAAAACTTGTTGCGATGGAACAGGCCAGTGAACGATTACTGTCCTTGTTAGACCGTTTGGCTTCTTAAGCCTACCTGCCATTTTAGATGAAAAAGCGGTCGACATGTTCGACCGTTTTTCATATAGCAATAAACTAAAGTATAAAGTGCTTGATATAAGTCTCTGAAAAAATGTAATGTTTTCCAAATTTTCAATTCGACTAGACGTGGTCTAATTTTGTTCTAGTCTTAAATAAAAGAAAAAGTTCAGTTTTTACGGAACAGACTTCACTGGACGGAGAACGCATACAATGAGAAATAACCAGCCTGTTACTCAAAAAGAGTACAAATTTCCCTCTCACCATAGGCTTATTTCTTCAACAGACAAACGCGGTGTTATCAAACATTGCAATAAAGAGTTTATTGAAGCGAGTGGGTTCAGCCGCGAAGAGTTAATAGGTAAAAACCATAATCTTATTCGCCACCCAGATATGCCGGCGCCTGTTTTTAAAGAAATGTGGAGAACGTTGGAGTCGGGGCAATGTTGGCTTGGCCTTGTAAAAAACAGAAGGAAAAATGGCGACCATTATTGGGTATCTGCATTTGTAACACCTGTTTACGAAGGTACAACAATATCTGGCTACGAGTCGGTACGTGTACCGGCACTCCCTGACGAAATTGCACGCGCTTCTTCTATTTATGAAAGAATGCAGGCTGGAAAGTCGGCGATTGGTGCTACTAAGCGTTTCACGCAAACAGCTGGAAGAGTCTGGCCGTCTTTACTTATTGGCCTTTTACTTGCCATTGTAATGGGGGTAATGACAGGCCTGGTGCCTAGTTTAATAACGCTCGTTGCAATTGGTGTGTTAACGGTTGCGCAAGACATGAAAAACCGTAGTGAGTGGAACGAGCTATTAAATTTAAGCCCTGAGAGCTATCACAATGAGGTTGTAGCACAGTCTTATTTCCCCGATGCCCCGCACTTGGCACAGGCTAAACTTGCTATGGGGTGCGAGTTAGCACGAACGCGAACTGCATTAGCACGCATTAAAGACGCCTCTGATGGTTTAGAGCATATTTCTAGCACAACCCACGAACAGGCAGAAAACACCAGTGCAGCGGTAGTTCAACAAAATCAGGCTACGCAACAAATCGCATCAGCGGTTACGCAAATGAGCCAAGCTATTCAAGAGGTAGCTGAGCGTGTTGAAAGTAACGCTAAGAGTTCGCAAACGGCGGCTGAAAACGTAGATAGAGGTAACCAAAAAGCAGAAGAAGCCATGCAAGCCATTGTTTCTCTGCGCAAGGCGGTTGAGTCTATTTCTGAAACTGTTACTGAGCTGGCGCAGTCAACCAGTGATATCGGTGAAGCCGCTAACATCATCTCTACCATCGCGGAGCAAACCAATTTGTTGGCGCTTAACGCCGCCATTGAAGCTGCAAGAGCTGGAGAACAAGGACGTGGCTTTGCCGTGGTCGCAGATGAAGTGCGCACGCTAGCATCGAAAACACGTGAATCTACTGACAAAATACACAATATCATTACTGAACTGGCCGAGCGCTCAGATCGCGCAGTACGCGTGTCGACAGAAGGGCTAGCGTCAGCTGAGCACGGCAGCGCTATTGTTGAAGAAACACGTGGGGCATTACTTGAAATAAACAACGCTGTAAAAGGTATTGCAGACGCTACTGTTGAAATGTCGTCAGCTGTAGAGCAGCAGAGTACGGTGGCTGAGCACATCAACAAACAGCTTGTTGAAGTGGCAGATGGCGCGGCTGAAACTCAGCGTTCATCGGAAGCATCGCTAGCCGCTAGTGATGATTTACGCCAAACTGTTAATCAAGTACACGAGCTAATTACTCGTTTTAGCACTAATAGGCGGGTGGGCGAATAGCTCCACCGACTTGCTAATCGTCACCACTCTTATTTCCTATCTGCCAGATAACCCAGAGTGAAGGCCTCGTCTGTAGGCCGCTATTGCTGGGAATAACGATACCAGATACGTAGCAAGCAGCATCAGAGAAATAATAATGAGGCTGCTTTTACCCAATAGCGCGCCACTTAAGAATATTCCGTATTCGCTGCTTAACCATGGTTTGATTAGCGCCATTATTGCAACAACCAACCCTATGCTAAGTGCCGTGCTTATTGCTGCTAAAAGCATGGCTTCCAATTGAATAAGTAGCAGCAAGGTACCTGGACCTGCGCCAATAGAGCGCAACACGGCGATTTCTTGATATCGTTCTCGCATAGACGCTAGCAACATGGTGGATAGGCCAATAAGTGCACAGGCCACAATAAGTGCTGAAAGCCCAAGTAGAAGTGCCTCTATATTACCCATAATTTGCCAAAGTTCAGCCAGCGCCATTCCGGGAAGAATAGCCATTAGCGGCGTGGTTTTATTCTGGTTTATACGATATTGAAGCTGCAAAGCCGTTACGCGGTTTTTAAGCCCGATCATCACTACGGAAACCTGTTCTGGAGTAAAGGCATTAGCGTTGTAGTCTTCCAAGCTTTCTGTAGCATTTTCATGCTCATGCTCATGCTCATGCTCATGCTCATGCTCATGCTCATGCTCATGCTCGGATGCGGGGTTTTGTATTGCGCTTGGGCGGGTAATGCCTGTAGAAGCGCTGCCCTGTCCCTGATGTGGACTATGCGCTTCCTCAAGGCCTTCTAGTGTTACGTATACGGCTTTGTCTACGGGTGTCCCTGTTTTCTGCAATATGCCTGAAATTACAAAAGGGTGTTCATCGTGATTATTAAACGACACATTACCTAAGCCGTGGGAAATAATAATGCTATCACCTACTTCGTAGCCGAGGTCTGCGGCAATGTCGGCACCCACAACGGTAGCAAGTGGTGTATTGAACATTGCGCCGTTTTTAAAGGTTAGTGTTTGCTTATCACCGTACTTAAAGTGCGTAAAAAAAGCGTTTGTTGTGCCAACAACACGAAACCCTCTGTGGGTATCACCAAGAGAAAGTGGAATTATCCAATCTACTTGTCGATTATTTTTTAGCGCGGCTACGCTTTCCCATTCTATTCCTTTTGTTGGCGTCCCAATGTTGAACACTGAAGAAAGCAATAAGTTTAGCTGCCCGCTCGGCGCGCCAACAATTAGATCAACGCCTGATACCGTTCTGGTAAAACTGCTTTTCACTTGCGTTCTTATAATGTCTACAGAAATCAATAAGCTAATACTAATGGTGATACTAATAAGCGTAAGCAGCGCCGTACTGCGTCTACGTTTTAAACTCTCGAGCGCAATACTGCCTATCATGATAACGCTCCCATTGGCTTTGTATTGTTTGTGTCCGACAAGTCACTAATACTGCATGTAGTATCGAAGTGCGAGGCCATACCCATGTCGTGGCTTACAAAAATCATGGTGCTGTCTTTCGCAACGCTCTTAAGCAAAGTCATAAAGCTATCTCTTGCCGCGGTATCTAATGCCGATGTGGGTTCATCAACTATCAATAGCTCGGGGCTATTAATTAGTGCTCTAGCAATAGCAACTCGCTGTTGTTGACCTATGCTCAGTGCATCAGCTTTTTGTTTTAATACCGATGTTGGAAGACGAAGCGCATCAATCAGTGTAAGCATGCGTTCGTACACTTCGGTACTAGATGCGCCTTTTTTAGCGAAATACACCGCTGCTTTAATATTTTGCTCAACCGATAAGTACGGAATAAGGTTAAATTGTTGGAACACCACACCGATATGCTGTGCACGAAATTTATCTCGCTGACGTGGTGATAGTGAAGAGAAAGGTTTGTCTAGCAATGTGATGTTACCGCTAGTAGGTTTTAACGTACCACTTAGAAGGTTCAGCAGGGTACTTTTACCACTGCCAGAAGGGCCCGATAAAAATACATGTTGATTGCTAGGCACTTTCCATTTAGGTATAGAAAGTATGGGCGGGCTACCTTTAGTATAACTGAACGTTAGTGTATCAATGTTTACCGCTAACGCTGGCGCTTTTTCATCTGTTTTGCTATTCGACACGTCTGCCCCTACCAAATTCATCACGCTTTTCATTCGTGTAGACCAAACAAAGTCTCCTATAAGACTTTCGATTAGCCATAACGTGTGCAACTCAACACTAAGATCAGCGCTTTGCTGATATCGACGTCGTTATGTTATCAAATAACTAATTGGAGCGGCATCTTATTTAAAAGTGACGTTTTATTTTGAGAAGATACTGTTTGAATTGACGCTAGTGAAAACTGATTTCTAACATGTGTGAGATTAGTGAAGGCAATTGAAACACACTGTGGCGCTAATAGCGGGTTTTCGTGTGTTTCAACTTACTATTTTAGCCATGAGTCGGCGCTTATTGTGTTAGCCGTTGGCTTGAAGCTTTACCACTTCCGCGCTTTCGTCTTCTAGCACGCTATCTGCAGTTGCGCCTTTAAATATTTTGCTTATTTTGTCTTTATTTTTCGACAACATAATAGTGAGTTCCTCTACTACATTATCTTCAAGCTTAATGCCTTTAGCATTGATGTACTCGGCCAAGTTGTCTGCTGCGTCTAGCATTTTGTCGTATTGATCGGCTTCTTTTTTGTCGGTAGTTACCAATTTTTCTACCCCTTTGTGTGTAACAACGTACTGTGTAGTAATGGCCATGGTAGGTCCCCTGTTTTTTAAAGACACAAAAACTGTACAACAAAATGCTGTACAAATAAACAGTATTTTGCATTGTATTGTTAAATTTATTTACTGTGTGCAGCATTGGCGCTGTTTTTAAGGTGATTAATGCTTGTGCAATTTACAACTGCTGCGTATAATGCGCGCCCTTACAGCCATCCCAATTCGTTCCTTGTCTCCATACAGTCGGCTGTACTGTCGAGGCTACAACCGTAAGGAGCTATAATGCGTCATTACGAAATCGTATTTATGGTTCACCCTGATCAGAGTGAACAAGTACCTGGTATGATCGAGCGTTATACCACAATCCTAAAGCAAGACGGTGGTCAGATTCATCGTTTAGAAGATTGGGGCCGTCGTCAACTGGCTTACCCAATTGAAAAGCTGCACAAAGCCCACTACGTACTAATCAATGCTGAAGCATCTGCAGAAGCTGTTGATGAGCTGGAAAATGCTTTCCGTTTCAACGACGTGATCCTACGTAACATGGTTATGCGCACTAAGACTGCTGTGACTGAGCCTTCTCCAATGATGAAAGAAGAGCCTCGTCGTGAGCGTCGTGACGATTCTGCTCCTCGCCAAGACCGCGCGGAAAAGAAAACTGAAACCACTGAAGACAACGCTTAAGGAGATCACCCATGGCTCGTTTTTTCAGACGTCGTAAGTTCTGCCGTTTCACTGCAGAAGGTGTGACTGAGATTGATTACAAAGATATCGCTACTCTTAAGAACTACATCACTGAGAGCGGTAAAATTGTCCCTAGCCGTATTACTGGTACAAGCGCAAAATATCAGCGTCAGCTGTCTTCTGCGATTAAGCGCGCACGTTTCCTTGCGTTGCTTCCGTACACTGATTCACACAAGTAATTTGGCGAAAATAAGGGTTAGCTAAGATGAATATCATCCTACTAGATAAAATCGCCAACCTTGGCGGCCTGGGCGACCAAGTGACTGTTAAGTCTGGTTACGCTCGTAACTTCCTTTTCCCACAGGGTAAAGCGGTTCCTGCAACTAAAGGCAACGTAGAAAAGTTTGAAGCACGTCGTGCTGAACTTGAAGCGAAAATTGCTGAGCAACTAGATGCTGCAAATGCACGCGCTGAAAAAGTTGCTGAGCTTGCTGAAGTTACTATCGCAGCTCCTGCTGGTGACGAAGGTAAACTATTTGGCTCTGTTGGCACACGTGACATCGCTGATGCAATTACTGCAGCTGGCGTTGAAGTTGCTAAAGCAGAAGTTAAACTACCTACTGGTACACTTCGTGAAACTGGTGAGTATGACATCGACTTACAACTTCACTCTGACGTTATCACTTCAATCAAAGTGATCATCATTGCTGAAGCGTAAGCGCTGACGTATTTGAAAAAAGCCGCTCTTTTGAGCGGCTTTTTTTGTGCCTGAAGAAAACTTCTGTATTCTCTATTCATGAAACCTACTCAAGAAACCCATTTAAGAAATCTATTCAAAAAACCTTGCCTCTGTATTTGTAATCATTTGTGTCATTTTCCGATAAATAACCTGTTTTATCCGTTCAATTATCTGCGATAAATAGCGGTTCTTAGACCAAATATTAAATAAATGTTAATAGTCGCTAAAAATCTAATTGTCGCGGCTTTAAACTTTTTCTGTCACTTGTGCGACCTATAGTAAACCCGACAATAAAAAGCATAAGTGCATCCTGATGGACATTACAAAGTTAGCAATTAAGAACGCGACGGGCGTAGGCATAGGAATAACCCTTTTGGTGTTTCTAGGGCTCTATAGTTTATTAAATTTGCCCGTTCAGCTATTCCCAGACATAGAACGTCCTAACATCAATATTCAGACGTCGTGGCGTGCAGCATCACCGCTAGAAATTGAATCGGAAATTATTGAGCCACAGGAAGAGGTGCTGCAGGGTATTCCGGGTTTAGAGTCTATGAGAACTTGGTCAAATCAAGGTAATGCTTGGATTAACTTGGAATTCGGTTTGGGTACCGACATGCAGAAAACGCTAATTGAAGTCATTAGCCGCATGAATCGCGTACCACCGCTTCCTCGAGATGCACTTTCTCCGAATATTATGTTGGCGGGCAGCGGCGGCGATGCGCCAGCGTTAACCTATTTTTTCTTACAGCGGTTACCCGGTAACCCGAATGAAATTAACTCATACGTGACGTACTTTACCGATGTCATTAAACCACAATTAGAGAGTATTCCAGGTGTTGCTCGCGCAAGAATGGAAAGCGGTGTGGGCGGTGTTGAGGAGTTTCAAATTATTTTCGACCCCTTTAAGGCTGCTCAGCTTGGTATCGATTTAACGGCTGTTGCTAATGAACTCGGGCGAGCAAATGACGTCTCTGGCGGCTTTGTAGATGTTGGTCGTCGTCGCTACACGTTGCGCTTTGAGGGGCGCTATCAGCCTACGCAAATGGGCGAGATGATCCTTGAATGGCGAGATGGAAGCCCTATCAGGCTCAACGACATAGCAGATATTAAGATAACTAGGGCTGACGGCGCTAACGCTAGCGTGCAAAACGGTAACCCAGCCATTTCAATTCGTGTAGACAGACAAAACGACGCTAATGTGCTTGCAACATTGGAGGCGGTTAAAGACAGAGTTGCCCAAATAAACGCGAACGACTTAGCACCTCAACAATTGGTGATGGTACAAAGCTTCGATGCGTCGGTATTCATTTACAGAGCAGTACAGTTGGTCACAAGCAACCTGTTTATTGGCGTGCTATTGGCCATAGGAATTCTGTGGGCATTCATGCGACAGCTTCGCGCCACACTCATCGTGGCATTAGCCATTCCCATTTCTTTGTTAAGCACCTTTGTTGTTCTACAAATTACAGGGCGCTCACTTAACATTATTTCTCTTGCTGGTTTAGCCTTCGCGGTAGGCATGGTGCTAGATGCGGCGATAGTAGTGCTTGAAAATATAGTACGAACTCGCAAAAGTGTGGCAAGCGATGAAGAGAGCGCATATAAGAGCACAAAAGAAGTGTTTGGCGCGCTAATGGCGTCAACGGCGACAACCGTAGCTATATTCATACCCGTGATGTTTCTAGAAGATGTAGAAGGTCAGCTTTTTGCAGACTTAGCGTTAACCATTGCCATCGCGGTGTGTATGTCGCTTGTTGTTGCCGTTACTGTGCTACCTGTTGTGGCATCTCGTTATTTGAAGGGCGAGATGCCAGAAGATAGCCTGCAACGGCTGTGGGCAAAAATCACCGGCAATATAATGCGACTTTCTGCCACGCAGACCCGTCGAATAATACTGGTGCTGACGCTTATGGGAGTGCCTGTGGCTGGCAGCGTAATGCTTATGCCGTCAATGGATTACTTACCGCCTGTGAAGCGTGATGCTGTTGACGCTTTCTTAAGTTTGCCGGCAGGTGCGAGCGAGAACTTCATCTCTGAGGAAGTTATTCCTGTTGTTGTCGAACGCCTTAAACCCTACATGGACGGTGACAAGCAACCTGCGCTTAAGAATTACTACATTATTACCTGGCCTAATGGCGGCACGCTTGGTGTAAGAGCCAAGGACCAGTCGAAGGTGAAAGAACTTGAAGCTATCGTTCGCGACGAGATTTTAAAAGACCTTCCCGATACACAAGCATTTGCTCAGCAAGGAAACCTTTTCGGTGGCTTTGGAAATGGTCGTTCTATCGACATTCACTTGCAGGGCATAGACCAAGAGATGCTGGGCGTGGCCGCACAAGCCGGACTAGATAAACTACGGGAAGTTTTTCCAAATGCTAACGCCAGAGCAAACCCATCACTAGAACAAGCCGAACCCGAGCTTCGTTTTTATCCCAATGACGCACGTATGATGGAAGTTGGCCTTAATCGAGGTGCTATGGGCAGTCTTGTGCGCGCTATGGGCGATGGCATGTACGTAGGCGAATACTTCGACGGCGTTAAACGTATGAACATTATCTTTCGCTCAGAGCCTTGGGCTACGCCGGAAGAGGTAAATAGCACGCCTTTAATGACACCGGTTGGCGAAGTCGTTCAATTAGGTGAACTGGTTGAAATTCAGCGTGCAGTAGGGCCAAGTCGGATTCAGCGTATTGATGGTCGTCGTACATTAACCGTAAACGTGAATCCACCAGAGGGCATGAGTTTAGAAGATGCAGTGGCGGTTATTAAGTCGGAAGTAGAGCCTGCCATTATGGCAATGATGCCGGTAGACGGGTCTATTACCTATGGTGGCAGTGCAGATAGTCTAAAAGGCGCTATTGCTTCTATGGCTTATAACTTTATGTTCGCTATGGTTTTACTACTGTTGCTAATGGCAGGTTTGTTTAAGTCGCTGAAAGACAGTGTGTTAGTGGTGTTGTCTATTCCACTAGCGACAATTGGTGGCGTGCTAGCTATTCGAATTATGAATGTATTCACCTTCCAGCCCATGGACTTGCTGACCATGATTGGCTTCATTATTTTGCTAGGGCTAGTGGTGAATAATGCCATTTTGCTTGTGCATCAAACACGCTTGGGTGAACACGCTGGGCTAACGCGAGATGAAGCGGTGGAACAAGCAGTTTTACTTCGTCTTCGTCCTATTTTTATGAGTACGTTTACCTCTATCTTCGGCATGCTTCCTTTACTGTTATTGCCTGGTGCTGGAAGTGTCATTTATCGCGGTTTAGCCGCAGTAATTGTTGGTGGAATGACCGTAAGTACTGTTTTCACTCTTCTTTTATTACCCACGTTATTACGAATGAAAATGCCTGAAAAAGCGCGTATATCTCAAGTCGACAATGCGGCTGGAAGTACTTATCAGGCAGTCAAACTCAATAAACACAGCGATCATTTATAAGGAATATCTCTCATGAAAGCATTAATAAAAGCAGCCATATTCGGCTTATGCACTGGGAGTGCGTTGGTGGCTTCTAGTACTGTCGCAGCGCAAGAAAACACGCCAGCAGTAGTGCTGGTGCAGGTAGATGAAGCTAAGGAACAAGCTATATCGCAGTTAACATGGGTGCCGGGCACTATCTTAAGTCAAACCGATGCAAACTTAGCATCGGAAGTAGATGGTCGCATTACATGGATGGCAAACGTTGGTGATGTGATTGAAGCGGGGCAGCCGCTAGCAACGTTAGACGATACACGTTTGACTATTACGCTAAATCAAAATAAGTCCGATATTGCACAGTGGCAGTCTCAGGTGTCGTTATTTGAAACACGATTATCGCGTTTTAAAAACCTACAGGCGAACAATAATCTCTCACGCGGAGAACTTGATACGGTTTACGCCGACTTAGAAAACGCCAAACAAGAACTTGCAAAGGCAGAGCTTGATTTAGCCTTTACGCAATATCAAATCGATCAGAGTCAAATTAAAGTACCTTACACAGCGCTTGTTGTAGAACGATTAAAAGCACCCGGAGAATATACAGGCGTAGGGCAAGATTTAATAAGGGTTGTTAATCCAGAGAATATCGAAGTACAGGTACGCGCACCATTAACCGTACTTCCGTTTATAAAGCGTGGGATGCCCGTTAATGTGCACAGCAAAACGCATCAAGTTGAAGAATCGATAAGGGCTATTGTGCCTGTTGGTAATACCAACTCTAGGATGATGGAGCTTCGCATTGCCATAAAGTCTGGCGACTTTCCTATTGGTAGCGCGGTAAGAGTAGCTTTACCTAGCAGCGACACCCACAACGGCGTAACCATTCCGCGAGACGCGCTTGTGCTAAGAAAAACGGGCACCTTTATTTATCAGCTAAATGATAACAACGAAGCACAGCAAATTAAGGTGCGCACAGGCGTTGGTTTAGGCGAGCGTATTGAAGTGTTCGGTGATGTGAACCCACTACAGTATGTTGTTGTAAGAGGCGCAGAGAGATTGCGTGCTGGCCAAAAGGTACGATTCGAAGAGACTGGTACAACATTAACGGCAAAAAATTAATATTTTCTTACGTTTAGCGGTAACAAGAGCCAACCCGAAATAGAAAATTTGCGGTAAAGTAGCCAACGTAGATAGTAGTGGGTGAAATAATGCAATTCTTCTTCGGTAAAGTTCTTGTCAATAGAAAGCTCGTCAATAAAAAGCGCGTCATCAAAAAGCACGTGATCAATAAGCGCATAAGCAACAATAAAAAAGGTTTATCTGTGAAATACCTATGCCTATGTGCTGCTGCGCTTTTAGTAAGCCTTGGTTGTTCAACTACCAACACGGTTAACCGTGTTTCATCAGAGTCTTCACAAGTTAGATATAGCGAGCATGAGGGGTACGAAGATAGATTTCGCAACCTGTATGACGACGTTAAAAATTATCCCGTTACCTGCACTGATAATTGTTACCCACCTCACGAGGACATTAAGTGCCAAAGCAGCATGCAGGATTGCCAGTATGTGGGGAAGCGCCCTAAGGTTCAGTTAAATACGGGCTTCGACATTACCTGGCTAGGGCATGCTACATTCGTGATAAAAACGCCCGACAACAAGCAAATTCTTGTAGATCCTGTTTTTGGGCAGTTCGACTGGCCAGTAAACTGGGGGTTTCGCTTGGCCGAAGGGTTTAATAGAAACCTACCTGCTACCTTAAGCCAGCGGGATATTATGCAAACAGATGCTGTTTTGTATTCCCATATTCACTACGACCATTTCAATAAAAACGATATTGAAACAATTGGCAACAACACCGAGTATTTAGTACCGCTAGGCTTTGCTGAACACTTCCCAAATAATGGCTACAGCATAAACGAAATGCCGTGGTATGCGTCTTACGCGCTTGCCGATACACAAATACATTTTGTGCCAGCCCATCATTTTAGTAATCGTATTTGGGTGCCTTACTTGTACGAGGATAACAACGCCTCGCTGTGGGGAGGATGGTTAATAGAACACGATGGTAAACGTGTTTATTTTGCTGGAGACACCGGGTATTCAGCGCATTTTAAAGCCATAAATGAACGCTACGGCAACATTGATATTTGTTTGCTGCCAATTGCGTCCTATCACAGCGAAGAGTCTCCTAGGTGGTACAGAAAAGTGCACACTACGCCAGAAGATGCCATTGTGGCGTCTAATGAACTAGGGTGTAAGGTTGTTATCCCCTGGGGCTTTGGAAACGCGACTTGGCGTATGGGCGATAAAACATCACACTCAGCCCTTTTTCGTCTTTTGCACATGAAACAGCAACTTAATGCATCAATGCCTTGGGTAGTATTAAATGAAGGTGAGAGCGCTTCATTTTAAAATTACCTTCAAACAAGCGTTTAAACATTCACTTGCACTTACGGGCTGCCATGACTAATATTTGAACATCAAACGCCCTTTGGTGAAGTTTTTTCAGGGACGAAAAATGTTTAAATCTAGAATAGCTTCTTTTTCTGGCTTGGTTATCGCCTTTCTAATGTATATTGGCGTGTGCGGCTATTTGTTAAAGCAAGAGCCCGCGCCAACGCTACCTGCCTATAAGTCTTGTGAGGAAAGCTGCACTACAAGCATTGAGTTTTATGTTCCTGAAGCTGCAAAAAGAATGACGCTTGCCCGCGAACTTGACGATATTTTTGAGAGCTATACCGCGAAAGAAGTGGGCTATTTCGTTTACTGGAATGGCGACGTATGCGAGCTACGACTATATGCTAACTCACCGAACGCGCTACTCTCACTCACTTCAAAATTAGAAGCGCAAGTAGCGCCATTCATTGAGAATAGAACCCATCACATAATAGAGGTTTTTGACGGTATTACCTACTCGCTACTTTCTCGCATTTAGTGCGCCATTCATCGTCCAATACAGACAATGAAGCAAGTTTAGCAGCCAGCGCTTTATCGGTTTTTAAATGTGTGCACTGCATTAGCGTATGTACGTTTACCGAGTTCTCTTGACGTTTAAGTAACGTCACGGAATCTCCAACATGAATTACGCCGGTTTTAAGTACGCGGTAGTACCAGCCTGTTATCCCGCGTTCGCCTACGAACCTATCCAAATTCTTTATTTCAAAGCGTTGAGATATTTTACTGCATGGTGCTCGGGGGGCACTCACTTGAAGTTCAACCTCTCCAAATTGCCAAATGTCGCCAATAAATACTGTTGAATCATCCATGCCTTCAACGCTGATATTTTCTCCAATGCTGCCCTTTTCAAAAGCACCGTCGGGAAAATGTTTTGCCAGTGTCAGATAGTTTATAGGGGCAAATTGATGCAGTACCTTTTCTGGGCCACCGTGTAGCTTTTTGTTGGCTTGTACATCTTCATTGGTACCGTCGATATTGACAGTTAAGGTGTTAACCGGGCTTTTAACTATACTGCTTGGTGCACCTCTAGGCCCTAATGGCTGTGGCTTTCCAGCAAATAAAGCATCAACAGTGAAGGTGGTTGGCATGGTTTCTCCAAAAAAATATTTTGTTTATTTAAACCTTTCTACTATAGGGTACGACTAACTCTATAACACTAACAAGTGCGATGCTTAAAAAGCAGAAAAGTACGTAAAGAATATGAGAAGACAATGGAACACACCCAACAACGTGTAGTTCACGCCAATGTGGTGTTTGGTAAGCAAGACGAAGATCACTGGATATCGGAAGCAAAGCGAGGCAGTAAACATGCATTTCGCCAACTGTACGATATGCATATTGGTCGTGTTTATGCTTTGTGTTACCGACTCACTGGCGAAAAAGGCATGGCAGAGGATGCGGCTCAAGAAGTGTTTATTCAGCTTTGGCGAAAGCTGGATAACTTTGAAGGGCAAAGCCAATTCTCAACGTGGCTTCACAGTGTAACGGCGAATATTACGATTTCTTACATTCGAAAGCAGAAAGGTTGGGTGCAGCGGATGTTCAATTTAGAGTCCAGCGGTATTCACGATATGGCGGCAGAATCGCAGAGTACTGATATAGATTTAGAAGCCATGGTTGTGAGGCTTCCCGAGCGAGCAAGAATGGTATTTGTACTGCACGCCATAGAGGGCTATCGGCATGAAGACATTGCATCCATGCTCGATATGGCAGTGGGCTCAAGCAAAGCACAGTTCTTTCGTGCAAAGCAATTGTTAAAAGATTACATGGGGTATGGCGATGAGTAATTTCGATGAACAGCTATCTCAACAACTCAGCAGCCTTGCAAAAGAGAAGCAGCCTGAGCGAGATTTATTTCGTGGCGTAGAGCTTGGTATTGAAGCACAGCGTAATGGCGAAGAGAAACAAAACAGTAATGGTGTAACGAATAATCAATGGCTGGCCATTGCTGCTAGCGTATGTTTAGTTACTGTTATTTGGCTGTCTGCGCCGTTGGCATTTAAAACCGAGAACACACAGGCCGATACCTATGCATTGATAGAGGCGCTAAGTACGCAACAACAGCAGCAAGTTAATAGCTTATTGGCTAGCTATGAAAGTACGCCGGCCTTAACACAAGACTGGCAACAACAATTGAAAGAATTAGACGATGCAGCAGATGCCGTTAAGTTAGCGTTGAAGGAAGATCCTGACAATTCCGCATTAATTAAAATGTTGCACCATGTATATCAACAGCAAATTGCCTTAATTGAGCGAGTGCACGCGCCAAAGTGGCAGCAAATTTAAAAAGGGTATGATGATGAAATCAATATTAAAGACAACACTTTCTCAAAATGTAGCAAAAGCATTTGGCGTAACGCTGCTACTTACCATTGCCGCCAATGTTTACGCGGGCGAGATGGTAGATAAAACCATAGATACATCTAGTTCGCCGAAGGTAGACATTGAGCACGTTAACGGCAAGGCAGAAATACGTGTATGGGACAAATCGCAGGTTCGTGTAACTGGAGAGTTAGGTGAACGAACAGAAGAGTTTATCTTTGAGCAGCGCGGTGATGTGGTAGTTATTCATGTCGAAGTAGAGCGCAGCAGCCAAAGTTGGTACAAGAAAGTGAAAGACGGTGACGACCTTACCATTTATGTGCCTGCGTCAAGCGACTTACATTACACTGCGGTAAATGCAGATGTTAAAGCAAGTGGCATTACTCGTGCAGTTGATGTTGAAGTAGTTAACGGTGACGTAATGCTTCAAGACATTGCAGAGCGTGTTGAAGTGGAGTCGGTTAACGGTGATATAGAACTTAAAAACGTTCGCGGACGATTGGAAGTTGAAAGCGTTAATGGCGATTTAGATGTTGAGCATACTGGAAGCGAGTCGGTGTCGTTTACCTCGGTTAACGGTAAGGTTGAAGTAAAGACTAATAGCCCAGACGTAACGGTTGAAACGGTGAACGGTCGCATCGATTTAGCACTTGGTGATGTGGACTCATTGGATATTGATACCGTAAACGGCCGCACGTTTGCTAGTTTATCGATAAATGCTAATGGACGCGTAAACGCTAATTCAGTGGGCGGCGCAATGGAGTTTCAATTCCAGCCTAATGTGTCTGCACAGTTTGATATTGGTGCGCATGCTGGTGGTAATATAATAAATAAAATCAGTGATGTGCAAGCTAAAAAGCCTAAGTATGGTCCAAGCCGTTCGCTTCGCTTTATCAATAACGGCGGTGCGGCTGATGTAGAAATCTCAACCGTGCACGGACGAATTGTTCTAGACCAAAAGTGAATAAGTAAGCATAATTACAATCGCTAAAATGAGTTGAAATGATAAGTTTTGTCCATATTTATTAATTAACTGGCAAAAGGCTGTATCAGTGCAGCCTTTTTTGTGTTTAGACGATAGCTTTTAATGGTAAATGTGTACTGCTCATAGTTGCCGATGTCGTTTTTAAAAAGTCATCACACGGGAGAACGAGTTGAATATTATTGGGCACTTAAAGCGCTTTTGGCGATTTCATAGCTTGGTACTAGGTGCATTAAGCATTTCTGCGCTTACGCTGGGTTGTGCAATACATGAACCCGCGTATTACGAAGGTACTTGGGTAGTGACTGCAGCGCATACATCAGCTGACAACGCTAAAAATACGGTGCAGCTGCGCACAGCTCAGCCAAGTGTGGCCCAACCAAATGAGTTTCTTGGTAGCTCGGTGGTTTATTCGTCTGTATCGGCGCGATTAGACCAATATCTATGTGAAGCACCAACGTACACCGAGCGCACAATAGCGCCATCGGCAATTGAACTAGACTACAAGGTTTCCTATGCGTCGTTAGGCTTCTCAAATGATAACATCAGTTTAGTAGAGCTATCATGTAAAAACGATGGCATTTCAATTGGTTCACAGCTTTTGTATCAAGAAAATACATTAGCTTATACACACGTTGACGGTACCTTCTTAAAACTTGAAAAAGCCGTATTTTAGCATTAGTTCGAATTTCCTGTTTTTACCCTAATTCCTTAGTTCCCGTATTGAGGGAAGAGCTCGAAAAGCGCATAATATCCAACTGACTTTTGTTCGACGTTATAAGGTTGTATTGTGGCTTCTGCTCCTAAAAGCGATAAGAATGTAGAAAAATTGAAGGTTCCACCTCATAGTATCGAGGCGGAGCAATCTGTTTTAGGAAGCATGCTCATCGACCCCGAAAGTTGGGATAAAGTTGCCGAACTTGTTTCCGACAATGACTTTTATAATCGCTCTCACCAAATTATCTTCCGTGCAATAACCCGTTTGCTTAATAGCAGTCAGCCTATCGACCTTATTACCGTGTCGGAAGAGCTGGAAAAACACGACGAGTTAGACGACGCAGGTGGTTTTGCCTACTTAGGTGAACTTGCCAAAAATACCCCGAGCTCTGCGAACGTTGTATCGTACGCTCAAATCATCAGTGAGCGTGCGATTACACGAGAACTGATTGGCGTTGCGCACGAGATTGCCGAAGTGGGTTATAACCCCGAAGGAAGAGATAGCGCCGATATCCTTGATTTAGCTGAGAGTAAAGTATTCGAGATTGCCGAACGCAGAACAGGCGAAAACGAAGGCCCTCGCGACGTTGAGTCTATTCTTGGCAAAACCATAGACCGCTTGGAAGAGTTGGTGAAAACCAATAAAGACGTAACCGGTGTTACGTCGGGTTTTACTGACCTTGATAAAATGACCAGTGGTCTTCAGCCTTCAGACCTTATTATTGTGGCGGCACGTCCTTCAATGGGTAAAACCACGTTTGCCATGAACTTGGTTGAAAACGCAATGCTAGCGGAAGACAAGCCGGTATTGGTATTTAGCTTGGAGATGCCGTCAGAACAAATCATGATGCGTATGCTTGCATCACTAAGCCGTGTTGATCAAACCAAAATTCGTACTGCGCAGCTAGATGATGAAGATTGGGCACGTATTTCAAACACCATGGCGATGTTAAAAGACAAAGATTGCTTGTTTGTTGATGACTCATCGGGGTTGACCCCAATGGACGTTCGAAGCCGAGCGAGGAAGCTGGCTAGAGAACGTGGCGGTATTAGTCTTATCATGGTGGATTATCTTCAATTAATGCGCGTACCGTCGTTAAGTGATAACCGTACATTAGAAATCGCTGAAATCTCGCGTTCACTAAAAGCGTTGGCGAAAGAGTTAGAAGTGCCAGTAGTGGCGCTTTCTCAGCTTAACCGTACGCTAGAGCAGCGTGCTGATAAACGTCCGGTTAACTCAGACCTTCGTGAATCAGGGTCAATCGAGCAGGATGCCGACCTTATCATGTTTATCTATCGCGACGAGGTTTATCACGAAAACAGTGAATATAAAGGCATTGCAGAAATTATTATCGGTAAGCAGCGTAATGGCCCTATCGGTACTTGCCGCTTAACATTCCAAGGGCAATTCTCGCGTTTCGACAACTACGCTGGTCCAGCTATCGCTGATGAATATTAAGCTAGTTGTAAAAGCCTATTAATAGAGACAAAAAAGGCGCCTGATGGCGCCTTTTCTTTAGCTAGTTAGCTGAATTATTTTTCTTCAGCTACTTTCACAGTACCTTTAACCGTTACAGAGATACGACGGTTAATACGGTGTGCTTCAGCGTTGCTTGCCGAATCAAGAAGTTGTGTTTCACCGTAACCAATCGTTTCAAGGCGTGAGCTGTCGATACCGTACATATCAACCATTACTTCTTTAAAGTTAGCTGCACGACGCTCTGAAAGATCCATGTTGTACGACTCTGCACCTGGCGCAGAAGTGTGACCTTCGATCACTGCTGTGGTAGATGGATACTGCTTCATGAATTCTGCGAATTCTGAAATTTCAGGATCCTTAGGCATTTTAACTACAGCACTTTCGTTGTCGAAAAGAACGCGCAGCGTGATTTCTACCGTTTCTTCATCAAACAATGTACAACCTTTAGCGTCTACTTTAACGCCTGCAGGTGTGTCAGGGCACATGTCTTTGCTGTCTACTACGCCATCTTTATCAGCGTCTTTAATAGCACAGCCTGTAGAATCTACTTTTGTACCCGCCGGTGTATTAGGGCATTGGTCAGCGCTATTCATTACGCCGTCGTTGTCGTTGTCAACGTTACAACCCATTGCATCTACGCGAACGCCAGCTGGTGTCATAGGGCACTGGTCTTTACCATCTACAACGCCGTCGTTGTCGCTGTCTACTGGCGCAGCAGGTGTGCTTTTGCCAAATGGAACAGCAAATCCTAGTTTTAAGCTGTAGTCGTTGTAGTCATCACCGAAATCATGATAAGTCGCAATTTCCGTAATTACTTTCACAGAATCTGCAAGGTCCCAGTGTTTACCAATACCCATGTTACCTAGCGTAGTTGAAACACCAGCAGATTGACGTTTTACACCACCGAAAACATACCATGCATCGTTTGGCGCGAAGTATAATGCATCAACACCAACTAGAGCGCCGTTCTCTTCGCCGCCAGATACAGTATCTAGACCAAGCGCAGTGTACTCTAGACGTGCTGCCCAGCTTTGTGTGAAGCGAAAGCCATATTCAAAAGAAACACCGCGACCATCGTCATAGGTGCCGTTTGGTGTAAGTGATGCTGGACGAGCAGAATCAGTGTTGTAGTACATGCCAGACATACCAAACCAGTGCTTGTATTCAGGTTCAGCTGATTCTTGTGCAAGAGCGTGTGTAGAGGTAAGCATTGCAATTGATAGCGCTGCCAATTTAAAGTGCTGTTTCATAGTCACATCCTGTTTAACGTTGAGTGATTATCAATTTTGATAATTTTTTATGTTGTGTTTAGCCATTATGGCTAGCACAAGTTGTGCCATTTATAATATGGGTTAGGCTGCAATCCCTTGTAATGTGGCAATAATTGTACGTCTACCACCGCTATTACGGTGCTCACCAAGCATGATACCTTGCCAAGTGCCCAATGCAAGTCTGCCTTGTTGGACAGGGATCGTAACCTGGCAGCCTAGTATACTCGATTTTAAATGCGCAGGCATATCATCATCTCCTTCATAAGTATGTTGAAAGAATGATAAATTTTCCTTTACCGCATAATTACAAAAGGCTTCCATGTCCTGTCTTACGGTAGGATCTGCGTTTTCGTTTACCGTAAGACTTGCGCTTGTATGCTGAAGCCATAGGTGAAGCAAACCAACTTCCACCTGTTTTATACTGGGTATGGCGGTTGTCACTTTATCAGTGATAAGGTGAAAACCGCGGGAATAGGCTGGCAGTGTAATTTTTTCAGACTGCCAGAAATTATTTGTCAAAACAGATTTCCAAATGAGCTCGGCCTTCATCGCATAAGAAAGGAAGAATAATCTTTGCGCCGTCTACTTGGTGGCTAATAGAGTGCTGTTTTCCAGACACTACAATAGGCGTTGCCATGCCAAATTCAAAGCCTCGCTCTGCAAGGTCTCGCTTGGCGTTTCCGCATATCATGTTGGTAACCTCACCCACCATGTCGCCCACTTCAGCGTCGAGTTGTTCTGGACGCTCACCAACCATTCTTTCCATAATGGTGAGTGCAAGCGACTCGTCAAACGTAATAGACATAGAGCCGCGCACGTTTGGGCCCACCATACCGATGAGACCAGACACATCGCCTTTTGCGATATCGTCTTGTTTGCGTTTAGGCTTTCCTGGGGTAAGTGTGGTCTGCGCCATTGTTTCCATAACATTAAGCAAACCTGCAATAAACGGGTTCACAAAATCAGCATTCATGTGCATTCTCCTTGATAGGGCTATCTTCCGTTTGTTGGCAGTCTGCGCATAATCCATGTGCTTCTATTGTTTGTTTTGATACACGAAAACCGTGTTGTTGCGCTTGATTTTCAAGCGTTTCCTGTAAACCTTCAGATTGAATTTCCGCGACATCACCGCAACTGTCGCAAATAAGAAACTGTACCGGGTGATTGCAACCAAAATGGTAACATGCAACAAAGGCGTTGGTTGACTCTAAGCGATGGATGAACCCGAAATCGAGAAGAAAGTCTAATGCACGGTAAACCGTTGCTGGTTTGGCGCTTGATTCAGTCTCTTTCAATGAGTCCAAAAGGTCGTACGCGCCCATAGGACCATGTTTCGACACGAGTATTTCATAAACCTTTTCTCGCAAAGGGGTAAATCTAGCGCCACGTTGCTCGCAATAAGCACGTGCCTTGTGGATAAGTGTGGTTTTATTCATCAATGGTAACCGTCAACTCTACCTTCATTGTTATTGTAAAGCTCTGTTTAAGGATCACGCCTTATGAGTGTGAACATGAGCTATGAGCTCGTCTTCAAGGGCAAAGCGTTCCTCTAGGGTTTCGCCCAGCTGCGCAAGCGCGGCATCGAAGTGTGACGCTTGCTCTGCCGTTACAGCATCTGCAAACGTATCATTAAATGAAAGTGATGCGTCAGTAGTTTCTTTGAGTTTTGGATATAGTTGCTCTTTTAACGCCTCACCCGCGCTGTCATCTCCAGCGATAATATCGAACACTTCAAAATGTCCTGCAGACAGGTAATCCATCAATGCGTCGCAAAACTGCGAAATTTTATCTGCGTCGGGCAAACAGCCACTATTCTGATTGATACCCGCAAGGTTGCAGTACGAAACAAGCAATGCTTGGCGTTCAAGTAACCATTTATCAATTACTTGGTGTTTTCCGCCCCACTTATTCTTAACGCTCTCTAGTTGCTGCAACATGTTAATGGTTACCTTTTAAGAGACACCTTTTCTCAGTATAACACTGTGCACTTGTGACACAAATTTTGCGCGAAAAAGAATAACATGAGCCGTATTTGAGCAATATTTACCACAGTGTGACTTGTTAGATATTGTTGTATTTGTGCTAAGGTAAATGTCGAAAACAGGAGACAGTAGTAATGATGATTAAGCAAAGTAAAGCGAATCTAGACACCCAACAGGCCATGTGGGTTATTTTCAGCCGCGGCAAATTGCTTATTCAAACACGTGTTCAAACTATACCTGTAGCGCATTTTAGCGATTTACCTTTCCTGAATTCGTATATTGATGATATCCATCAACTTCCCCCTTTAAACGACTCGGCGCATCGAGACGTGCCAGTTTTCGTGGTTGACCTAGGTTCGCAGCATATCGAAGAAGACGGATGGGAGCGCGTACCGCTTCGCTCTCTATTGTTTACAGAACAAGACATAGCGTTCACGGTGATTGGCAGGGCATGGCAATACATACACTTTCTTCGTACCCATCAATATTGTGGCCAATGCGGTGCTAAGGCCGAAAGAGTAGAATGGGAAATGGCAATGCATTGTCATCGATGTGGCCACCGAAGCTATCCACGTGTGTCACCGTGCATCATAGTGTCTATCCATAATAACCAGCAAATTCTGCTGGCAAAAGGCGTAAGACACAAAGAGGCCAATATGTATTCAACATTGGCAGGTTTTGTTGAAAGCGGAGAAAGTCTTGAAGAGGCTGTGCACCGTGAAGTATTCGAAGAAGTGGGCGTTCGCGTAAAGAACTTGCGCTATTTTAACAGCCAGCCATGGCCATTCCCTCACTCTTTAATGGTAGGTTTTATCGCTGAGTATGACGGTGGTGATATTCGTTGCCAAGAAAACGAAATTGATGATGCGCAGTGGTTTGACGCAGATAATTTGCCTAACATCCCACCTAAAATTTCTATAGCAGGGCAGTTGATTGAAGAAACACTGTCGCTAATTAGCAACAAATAAAAAACCCTGCAAAAGCAGGGTTTCAATATGTATAGCACGGTCCCTTGAAGGGCTTCTTTATCTTACGAATCTAGTCATAACAAACAATGAAAGCGCTTGCAAGTTACAAATTCAAGTGATGTTGAGCGTAATTTGTCTCATCTTCATCGCATGAAGCATAATTTAGGTCACGTTTTAGCACACCCCTTACATAATGCTGGTATACTCCTCGGCTTCGAGCCGTCACGGCCTTTGTTCATTGTATTTAGAGCTATTTAGGTGAGTTATATGTCGCAAAATATTCCTAGTATTGAAAAGCCTGCATTAAAGAACGACCGTTATTTACGTGCGTTGCTAAAGCAGCCTGTAGATATGACACCTGTATGGATGATGCGACAGGCTGGTCGTTACCTACCTGAATATAAAGCTACGCGCGCTGAAGCGGGTGATTTTATGTCACTTTGCAAAAATGCAGAATTAGCATGTGAGGTTACGCTTCAGCCGTTAAGACGTTTTCCGCTTGATGCTGCCATTCTGTTTTCAGATATATTAACTATTCCCGATGCAATGGGCTTGGGACTTTACTTTGAAACAGGTGAAGGCCCACGTTTTAAAAACCCTATTACGTGTAAAGCTGATGTAGATAAAATTGGGCTGCCCGATCCAGAGGGCGAATTACAATACGTAATGAATGCAGTGCGCACTATTCGTCGAGAGTTAAAAGGTGAAGTACCATTAATCGGTTTCTCAGGTAGCCCTTGGACGCTAGCGACGTACATGATTGAAGGTGGCTCTAGTAAAGCCTTTACCAAGATTAAGAAAATGGCGTTTGCGGAACCTGCAACCTTGCATGCTTTGTTAGCGAAGCTAGCCGATTCTGTTACTGAATACCTTAATGCTCAGATTGCAGCAGGCGCGCAGTCTGTTATGGTTTTCGACACGTGGGGTGGCGTACTTTCACCGCGCGACTATAAAGAATTTTCGCTTCAGTACATGGAGCGCATAGTAAACGGCCTTACTCGCGAAAGCGAAGGGCGAAAAGTACCGGTAACCTTATTCACTAAAAATGGTGGGATGTGGTTAGAGTCTATTGCCGCAACTGGCTGCGATGCTGTTGGCCTAGACTGGACAATAGACATTAAAGAGGCGCGTGCTCGTATTGGTGACAAAGTAGCACTGCAAGGCAATATGGACCCTTCTATGCTTTACGCCCCTGCAGCACGAATTGAAGAGGAAGTATCTACAATTCTAGCGGGTTATGGCGAAGGCACTGGCCACGTATTTAATTTAGGACATGGAATTCATTTAGATGTGCCACCAGAAAATGCAGGCGTATTTGTTGAAGCTGTGCACAAGTTCAGCAAGCAATATCACAAATAACAGCCGCGCACGCTAGCCAACAATGAAAATATGGCTTCTGCTTGCTCTTGTCTCGTTTATTTTGGTAGCTGGGTTTAAATATCTCGGCTACCAGCAGCATTTAAATGAATCTACTGTCGAAAAGGAACGCTTAACAAGCGTGCTTAGTCGCGCTCGTGTCACAGAAACAAGTGAGTTAAAGGTTATTAAGCCAGCCGCGAAGCTGACAACAAATAATGACTTTAAAACTTTCTACCCTAACTCCATGAATACGTTAAATGACGAGCAACAAAAAATGCCCGCTTTTCAATCTAAAAGTGAAGCGGACACAGAGTTAGCTTTGAGTCATTTCTTTGCCTCTCACCCTACAAGCTCGTCCTTTATTTTTGAGCGTATTCAATGTGAACAACAACAGTGTGAGCTTATGGGTGAATACTATGGAAGTGAAAGCGAGCTTACTGAAGTAGTAACTGCATTAGAGCAAGAGCCTTGGTGGCATTATATGTCGCCCACGTTGACCACTACAGCAGCGGAAAAGGGTGTGAAAATAACCATGCTGTTTTTGTCACAGTCTGCAGGCGCTGATAAACGAAACAATACGCAACCTACAGCCGATTAACGGCAACTTCCTACAAGCTTTTGCTAACTTAAGCGTCGCGGGGTAAGCCTTTTTCAACCGCACGTATAAGCCGCTTCTGCTGGCGATTTTCCTGTATATCAATTTTGCGATTAAGCTGTTGATCAAGCGCCCAGTTGATATGCCTGTCTACCCGGTCGCTTACCATGCCTCGCTTTTCTTTAAGCAATGAAATTGACGTTTCATTGAATGGTGCGTTACCAAGCGCAACGGCAATATTGCGTTGCCACTTTTCATAGCCAATTCGACGTATTGGTGACCCTTCAGTATTTTTGAGAAACGTTTCTTCTGACCAGCTAAACAGCGTATTGAGTGACTGCCCATGTAATGCCTGCCTAGGGTGAAAATCTGCCTCGGTAGTCACATCTGCATAGCGGTTCCAAGGGCAAATTAGCTGGCAGTCGTCACAGCCATAAATACGATTCCCCATTAGCGGGCGTAGCGATTCTGGAATGTCCTCATCTGACTCAATAGTAAGGTAAGAAATACAGCGCCTTGCATCTACTTTGTATGGCGCCACAATGGCATTGGTAGGGCAAATGGTTAAACAGGCCGTGCAGCTTCCGCAGTTTTCTTCTACTGGCTTATCAACCGGTAACGGTAAATTAATAAAAAGCTCACCTAAAAAGAACCAAGAGCCGGCTTCTTTGTTAATGGTGAGGCTATGCTTTCCCGTCCAACCTATTCCTGCTTTTTCTGCAATGGCGTGTTCGAGCACTGGTGCTGAGTCGACAAAAGGACGGTATTGTGTAGTCGATGAATCAATTTCAGACAGCGCGTTAGTAATCTTCTCACCTAACTGTTTTAAGCGCTTACGCAACACTTTATGGTAGTCACGGCCAAGTGCGTAGCGGCTAATGTACCCAATATCTGGACTGTTCAAATGTTTCGCAAAAGACGCATCAGGAGGCAGGTAATTCATACGAACGCTAATAACACGCAGCGTGCCAGGTACCAGTTCATCAGGTCTAGCGCGTTTCATTCCGTGGCTTTCCATAAACGACATGTCGCCGTGGTAACCTGCGTCAAGCCATGCTTGTAAATGCGCTTCGTGATGATGTAGATCAATATCGCTAATACCAACTTGCTGAAAGCCTAGCGCCATGCCCCAAGCCTTGATATTGTTGGTTAACTCAACGAGGTCGATAGAATTAATTGCGGACATTTGCTCATGCTAGATACTCAACTCACGTCAAGTTTATCATACAAACTATTTAGAGCCGATCAGGTTCGAGAAAACGAGGCTCAGGCGGCAGCCGACTCTGGCTGCGACATGTTTACGTTAATGCAGCGCGCAGGCGATGTTGTATTTAAACAATGCCAAGAACTAATGCCTAACTCCGACGTTTATTTAGTACTAGTTGGGCAGGGAAACAACGCTGGCGATGGGTATATTGCCGCAGTGAATGCAAAGCTTGCAGGTAAACAAGTGCATTTGTGTGCTATCGAGCCAGAACGTAAGTTAGAAGGTGATGCAGGTATTGCCCAGCAGCGCTGGACTGACGCTGGCGGCAAAATTAACACATTTAACGAAGCTTTCCTTGAGAAAGCCGATGTGGTTATTGATGCACTCTTAGGGACAGGTATTAATAGCTACATTCGAAATGAATTTGCTGACGTTATCGATGCGCTCAATGCATCATCTACGCCAGTGGTGAGTGTTGATGTGCCATCAGGTCTTGATGCGAATACCGGTCAAAGTCTAGGTAGGTGTGTACAGGCCGACATAACAGTTACTTTCGTAGGTATAAAACCTGGCCTGGTAACAGGTGCCGGTAAACAATCCTGCGGCAAGCTAGTGTATGCCGACTTAGGCATTGGTAAAGCCTTTCAATCGCTGGCTAGGGCTAGCGCTACAATGCTAAATATCGACCATTTCAAAGGCATGGGCCCACGTGATATTAACAGTCACAAAGGCACCTATGGCCGTTTGTTATGCATAGGCGGCAACCGAGGTACAGCTGGCGCAATTCGCCTTGCTGGTGAAGCTGCTTTGCGAAGTGGTGCTGGTATGGTGCGCGTGTATACCCACGAATCATCGGTTATTCAAGTTAGCGCTGGGCGCCCTGAGCTTATGGTGTCTGATGCTCATCTTGAAGATGCGTTAGCATGGGCAACGTGTGTTGTTATTGGGCCAGGGCTAGGGCAAGACGAATGGGCTAACCACACATTTGAACTCACAATGAAACACTGTCAGGCAAACAACAAGCCTGTGGTTATCGATGCCGATGCCCTCAATATTCTTTGCAAGCAATCTACAGCATATACGCTATCTGACAGCATACTCACCCCACATGCTGGAGAAGCAGCGCGATTACTTGGTGTATCGATAGATGAAGTAGAAGGCGACCGATTTAATTACGCAAGACAATGCTCACAGCGTTATCACGCGGTATGTGTGTTGAAGGGTGCAGGCACACTTATTGATAATGAAAAGAAAACGTGGGTATGCCGACACGGTAACCCAGGTATGGCAACGGCTGGTAGTGGTGACGTATTAAGCGGAATTCTTGGTGCACTGCTGGCACAAGGTGTAGAAACCGATATTGCGGCAAAGTACGGCGTTGTATTACATGCAAAAGCGGGTGACGATATTGCCCAACTCTATGGGCAACGTGGTATGATAGCGAGCGATTTATTCGACGCAGTGCGTGCTTTAATTAATCACAAACATCTGTGATCTTCCCTTAAACGGGTAGGCATTAACTGCGTTTTTCGGTTTTTTGTTATATTGGAAAATTGTTGATGTCTTACCCGCAAACTTCTTTTTTCGCCAATGAAATAGACGATACTGCGCAGCTTGCAAAAGACCTAGCACAGGCCGTTTCAAGCCAACTCCCTACCGATGCTGTTATTTATTTGAATGGCGATTTAGGCGCAGGTAAAACCACATTCAGTCGGTATTTTATTCAATCTCTTGGTCATTCAGGTAGCGTTAAAAGTCCAACCTATACGCTGGTTGAACCTTATGAGCTAGAAAACGTCAATATATATCATTTTGATTTGTACCGTTTGGCCGACCCTGAAGAGCTAGAATTCATGGGAATTCGAGATTATTTCGGTGGTGGTGCCATTGCGTTAGTAGAATGGTCTGAAAAAGGCGGCGAATACTTGGCATCGCCTGACTTAGTGATTAGTATAAATATTACGCCATCTGGTCGACAGTTCGCCATCGAAGCAAAAAGCGCTCATGGTGCAAAGCTGCTTCAGCAGTGCAAGCGCATTTAGCGTAAAACTGCTATTGAGTAACAGTTGAAAAGCCAGACACAAAATAACAAAAGCATATAGGCAAATTATGGTGCGCAGTATAATTTCGGTCTTATTGTTGTGCTTGCTTGTGCAGATTGCACATGCCGCACAAAATAGTATCGACGGAGTAAGAATATCACCGTCGCCGGATAATACGCGCGTTGTGTTTGATATGAAGTCGAATCCAGACTTCACCTATTTCACCCTTAAAAATCCGCTGCGCTTGGTTGTTGACCTTCAAAATACTAACAAAGCGTTCAAACTCTCCTCTGTTGAAAACAGCGGCGATCTTATTAAGAAATTGCGCTATTCAACGCCAAAGAATAAGCAAGCGGCACGTATTGTTGTTGAACTTAATAGAAAGGCGACGCCTAATTTGTTCGCAGTGGCACCTGCTAAATCCTACGGCCATCGCTTAGTTATCGACTTAACCGACAGTGAGCCTAAACGAACCAATACGTCGTTGGCGTCAACGCGTAATTCGGTAGTACTCGACGATAAATCAAGCCCTCGAGATAGCGACATTATTGTTGCAGTAGATGCAGGTCACGGTGGGCGCGACCCTGGTTCGATTGGCCCTGCCGGTACCTTTGAAAAAAACATCACGTTAAGTGTGGCCAAAAAACTTCAGGCAATGATTAACGCCGAACCCGGCATGCGAGCAATAATGACGCGTAGCGAGGATTACTATATTTCGCCTAACCGCCGTCCAGAAATAGCGCGCGAGAAAAAAGCCGACCTATTAATTTCCATCCACGCCGACGCGTTTAGCCAACCCCAACCTCGCGGTGGGTCGGTGTGGGTATTATCAATGCGAAGAGCAGATACCGAGCTGGGTCGCTGGCTAGAGAAATCAGAACGACATGCTGAACTGCTTGGTGGTGCCGCTGAGGTAATTAACGATAAATCCAGCGAGCGTTATTTAACAGAAACCATTCTTGGGCTGTCGATGGATCATAGTATGGCCACAAGTCATGACCTGGGTAACAAAGTAGTAGAAGAACTTAAAAAGGTAACTAGCTTGCACAAAAGGAAGCCTCAAGCTGCAAGCCTAGCTGTACTAACTGCTCCCGATATTCCTTCCATTCTGGTAGAGGTGGGTTTTATTTCGAATCCACAGGAAGAAAAAAACTTAAACTGGTCTAAGCATCGCGAGCGTCTTGCCTCAGCTGTGTTTACTGCTACCAAGCGTTATTTCAAACAAATGCCGCCCGATGGTACACTGTGGGCCGCTGAAAAAGCGAATAACCGCACTCATAAAGTGCGCAGTGGTGAATCGTTGTCGCTGCTTGCTCAGCGCTACAATGTAAAAGTGAGCAGTATCAAAGCTGCGAACGACCTAAACAGTGATGTTGTAAGAATTGGTCAAGTACTGACTATTCCCAGAACATAGCATTGCCGATTATCTGTGTTACCTGGCCGTATTGCATAGCATTGTTATAGAACGGGCAGCGTTACTCTGGATGGGGACCCCCATTATTGATAGCACGGCACTTTTATTGGTAGCACAGCGTTATTAACGTTATCACGCATCATCACATAGCAATGTGGTGATATACACGAATTAGTATTATCACAGGGTATTACATTGCCTATACAGCTTTTATCTCCGCAACTTGCTAACCAAATAGCAGCCGGTGAAGTGGTGGAGCGTCCTGCGTCAGTGGTTAAAGAGCTCTTGGAAAATAGCCTAGATGCTGGTGCAACAAAAATTGAAGTCGACATTGAGAAAGGCGGGCACAAGCGTATCCGCATAAAAGATAACGGCAGCGGTATTGCCAAAGATGAACTTCAGCTTGCGCTTAGCCGTCACGCTACAAGCAAAATAGCCACATTAGATGACCTAGAGCAAATTCTATCGCTGGGCTTTCGCGGTGAAGCGCTAGCAAGTATAAGCTCAGTGAGTCGTTTAACGTTGACGTCGCGTACAGAAGCGCAAACAGAAGCGTGGCAAGCATATTGCGAAGGCCGCGAAATGGCAGTTAATGTGCAGCCAGCAGCGCATCCCGTAGGCACAACTATTGACGTTGCCGACTTATTCTACAACACACCTGCAAGGCGCAAGTTTCTTCGCACAGAGAAAACAGAGTTTCAGCACATAGAAGATGTGATTAAGCGCATTGCACTTAGCTACCCAAGTGTGTCGTTCATCTTAAAGCACAACGACAAGGTGGTTAAGCGCTTTATCGCTGATAAAGCGGGAAGTTTGTCTACCCGCATTGGTGCCGTAGTAGGTCAAAAATTTATACAGAACGCCGTTCACGTTAATACTGAATACGATGGCATTTCCATTGATGCATGGCTTGGCAATGAAACAATGCTTCGCAGCAGTAATGACTGCCAGTTTAGTTTTGTAAATGGTCGTGGTATGCGTGACAAGCTCATTATGCATGCGATAAGACAAGCATATGAAAGCGTGTGGGGTGTAATTGAGCAGCCAAGCTTTGTTGTTTACCTTACGTTAAGCCCAAAAGACGTGGATGTGAATGTACATCCGGCAAAGCACGAAGTGCGTTTTCAGCAAGGTCGTTTGGTACATGACTTTATATGTAAAACCGTTGGCGATGCGCTACATGCTATTACGTCAAATGAAGAATTTGACGAAATGGCATCCTCAAATACTTCACATCAATCCAGTTTTGGCGATACTAACGTCGCCCACGATTACATAAGGCCGCTACAAGAGCAATCAGCTACTTCGTCGCAGTATAGTCAAACCGGTAGTGCCCCCTCTTTAAGTGGATCTTCAGGTGGATCACCAGGGGGATATAACAATGCAGGGTTTGGTGGTAATGCACCTTCCAGCGCTAGAAGTGGCGGTGGTGCTTTTCAGCGTCAAGCGAAAGGACCAAGTGCGGCATATCAAAGCAGCTACAACGCGCTTATGACGCCAAAAGGCGACATGGCAGATGCAAGCAGTGATAAAGAAAGCGCATTAGAGCGTTTAAATCTAACAGCAACGCAGCGTTTGTATTCTAAAAATGAAAAAATTTTCCTTCTTAGCGCGGGAAAACTTGCAAGTATTTGGTTAAGCGAACTATTTTTAAAAGCAGAGCATAGTCAGCCGCTACTGATGCCGGTAGCAATATCAAGCGAACACGTAAGTGAAGAGGTACTTGCGCACTTACGTGCGCTTCATTTTGATGTAAATAAAGCAGCAGGAAAATATCGACTGCAGCAAGTGCCTGCGGGTACACGGCACATGCCATGGCTAAAGTGGTTCGAATTTTTATTGGCGACATCCGCTGCTGAGTCAGACATGAGCCGAGACGAATTCATAACGTGTATTGATATACCTGATAGTGCTATTGACCCTGATGTTGCAGGGCAAATTTGGTACTGGTTGGATCAGCAAAGCGAAGTGAAACAATGGGAAACGATTGAGCAATTTGCTAAAGTGCGCCCGTTAACTATTCTGCTAGATGTATGAGGTACAAAGCGTGTCCAGTGGCATAATAACTGCATCGCCAGTAGTAGCGATAATGGGTCCGACAGCATCTGGTAAAACCGGATTAGCTATTGAACTTGCCAAAAAATGCAATGGCGAGGTTATCAGCGTTGACTCGGCGCTTGTCTACAAAGGCATGGACATAGGTACGGCAAAGCCAACGCAAGAAGAACAAGCCGGTGTTAAGCATCATCTTATTGATATTATTGACCCTGCTGAAAGTTATTCTGTGTCGCAATTTGTTAACGACACCAACGCGTTAATCGGTGAAATTCTGGCTAAAGGCAAGCTTCCAATACTAGCTGGTGGCACAATGATGTACTTCAATGCCTTGATAAATGGAATTTCGCCACTACCTAAGTCGGATGAAGTAGTACGAAATGAAATAGCTGAACAAGCAAAACGCGACGGATGGGCTGTTTTACACAACGAATTATGTAGCGTAGATGCAGTAAGCGGTGAAAGAATTCACCCAAACGATCCTCAGCGAATTATGCGGGCGCTAGAAGTGTATCGCTCGACGGGTCGAACGTTAACAGAGTGGCAACAGCAAGAGGGTAAAAAATGCCCGTACACTATCTCGCAGTTTGCTATTGCGCCAGAAGACAGGGCGGTTTTGCATCAGCGCATTGCTAAACGTTTCGACATTATGCTGTCGCAAGGTTTCAAACAAGAAGTTGAAAAATTATACGAACGTAATGATCTTCACGAAGACTTACCCTCTATACGTTCAGTAGGCTATCGACAAATGTGGCAGCATTTAGATGGCAAGCTTGACGCAGACGAAATGCGCGAGCGAGGAATTATTGCAACGCGGCAGCTGGCAAAAAGGCAGTTGACGTGGCTTAGGGGTTGGGAGCAAGTGTCGTGGTTGGACACATTTGCTAACGATAATTTGACTAAAATTACAGCAAAAGTCACACTTTGAATGTTGGAGTGTGTTATACATTAGACCTACTGCGGTGATTTAAGGCCACCGCAAATAATAAAAACTAAGGATATCAAATGGCTAAAGGGCAATCTTTACAAGACCCATTCTTAAACGCTTTGCGTAAGGAACGTATTCCAGTATCAATTTACTTGGTAAACGGTATTAAACTTCAGGGGCAGGTTGAATCGTTCGATCAGTTCGTCATCCTTCTGAAAAACACAGTTAGCCAAATGGTATACAAACATGCAATTTCAACAGTAGTGCCAGCACGTGCTATTACTATGCCGAGCACAGGAGATTCAGATAATAAAGGTGAATAGAATTAAAGGTAACGCGCTTGTTTGACCGTTATGAAGCCGGTGAACAGGCTGTACTTGTTCATGTAAATTTTTCCGATGAAAACAGCAAAGAAGACTTAAGTGAATTAGAGCTACTTGTGTCATCTGCAGGCGTAAATGCGGTGGAAGTTATCACCACTTCACGCAGTGCGCCCCATGCAAAGTTTTTTGTTGGTTCAGGTAAAGCAGAAGAAATCGCTGCCGCAGTAAAAGCGCACGACGCCAACGTAGTGATTTTCAATCACGCCTTGTCTCCTTCGCAAGAGCGAAATTTAGAGGCAGCGTGTAAATGCAGAGTGTTAGACAGAACTGGGCTTATTCTAGATATCTTTGCGCAACGCGCAAGAACGCATGAGGGTAAGCTTCAGGTCGAGTTGGCTCAGTTGAGACACATTTCAACACGCCTTATAAGAGGGTGGACCCACCTTGAGCGTCAGAAAGGGGGTATTGGTCTTCGTGGGCCTGGTGAAACTCAGCTAGAAACAGACCGTCGATTGTTACGTGGTCGTATAAAAGCTATTCTTCGTCGTTTGGAGAAGGTGCAAAAGCAGCGCGAGCAAGGTCGCCGCTCTCGTAAACGCGCAGAAATTCCAACGGTATCCTTAGTTGGCTATACGAACGCGGGTAAATCGACGCTGTTTAACACTATAACCGACTCTCACGTTTATGCAGCCGATCAACTGTTTGCAACACTCGACCCCACACTACGCAAAATTGAATTAAAAGACGTTGGGCCTGCTATTTTAGCAGACACCGTTGGTTTTATACGTCACTTGCCTCATGACTTAGTGGCGGCGTTTAAAGCAACACTTCAAGAGACTCAAGAAGCAGACTTACTGTTACATGTTGTAGATATCGCTGATGCGAAATATCGAGAGACAATGGACGAAGTAAATGATGTACTTGAAGAAATTGAAGCGGGTGAAATTCAACAATTACTAATCTGTAATAAGATTGATAAACTAGACGATGTTAATCCGCGTATAGAAAGAAACGATGAAGGCGTGCCCGTGCGTGTGTGGCTTTCTGCACGAACTGGTGAAGGAACGGAGTTGTTAAGCCAAGCGCTTACCGAGTGTTTAGGAAAGAGTATGGTGAACTACACATTAAAAATTCCGCCAGCGCACAGCAGACTTCGCGGCGTGCTTTACGAGCTAAACTGTATTGCTAATGAAGAATACGACAGTCAGGGAGATTGGGTTGTTGACGTAAGAATGCCCACTGCCGATTGGAATAGGCTTGAAAAACGTTTAGAAAACGGAATATCAGAGTATGTTGTGCGACATTAGTTGGCGTTAACGTCAGCGGTGCATGCTAATTTCAAAAAAATATAACAGTAATCTATGGAGTATCAGCATGGCTTGGAACGAGCCGGGTGGCAATAATAACGACCCGTGGAAAAATCGCGGTGGGAAAGAGCAAGGTCCCCCAGATTTAGATGATGTATTTAAGAACTTGTTTGGCAAGTTTGGTAAATCAGGCGGTAACGGTGGCGGCTCTGGCAAAAGCTTGGGTGGCATCGGTGCTGGTATACTTGTAGGCCTACTGGTTGCTATTTGGTTTATCAGCGGCTTTTACACCATCCGTGAAGCGGAGCGTGGTGTAGTGTTGCGTTTTGGTGAATACCATCAGCAAGTAGAACCTGGCTTACGTTGGGCACCTACATTTATCGACACGGTTATTCCTGTTGACGTTCAATCTATCCGCGACCAGTCTTCATCGGGCTCTATGCTTACCGAAGATGAAAACGTGGTTAGCGTTCAAATGGAAATGCAGTTCAGAGTGGTTGATCCATACCGCTGGACATTTGCAGTTGAAAGCCCTGAGCAAAGCTTAAGCCAGTCACTAGACAGTGCTATTCGCTACGTAGTTGGTCACTCAACAATGGATGACGTACTTACCGACGGTCGTGAGGTTACACGCCAACGCGTTTGGGAAGAGCTTCAGTCGATTATCGAACCTTACAACATGGGCGTATCGATTATTGATATGAACTTCCGTGATGCTCGCCCACCAGAGCAAGTAAAAGACGCGTTCGATGACGCTATTGCTGCACAGGAAGACGAACAGCGTTTTATTCGTGAAGCTGAAGCCTACGCAAGAGAAATTGAACCACGTGCTCGTGGTCAAGTTAACCGTATGAATGAAGAAGCCCAAGCGTATAAAGAACGTGTAACGCTTGAAGCACAGGGTGAAGTAGCGCGCTTTAACGAGCTACTACCACAATACGAAAAAGCGCCGCAGGTAACACGTGAACGTATTTACCTTGAAACCATGGAAGAAGTATTGGGTAACACCAGTAAAATTATGGTGGATAGCAAAGGTGGCAATAACATGATGTATCTTCCATTGGATAAAATCATGGAGCGCCAGCAGTCTTCAAATACGCCGCGTTCGCGCAACACGCTAGAAGGTCTACAAGCGCCGGTAACTGATGCAAACGGGGCAAGCCGTAATTCATCACCGACGTCAGGTCTTCGCGGTAATAGCTTTAGAGAGGGGAGATAATAGCTATGAAGAATTTATTTATTGCTGCTGCTGTCCTTCTTGTACTGCTAGCATCGGGCTCTTTGTTTGCCGTTAAAGAAGGTGAGCGAGCCATTGTAATTCAATTTGGTAAAGTTCAGCGCGATGACGCAACGGGTGATACGCGTGTGTTCGAGCCTGGTTTACACTTTAAACTGCCGTTCATTGACTCTGTTCGCCATCTTGATGCGCGTATTCAGACCCTTGATGGCACACCTGACCGCTTTGTAACGAGTGAAAAGAAAGATCTTATCGTAGATTCATACGTTAAATGGCGTATTGATGATTTCGCTCGCTACTATCTGTCTACAGGTGGCAACAAGCTACAAGCTGAAGCGCTATTGAAGCAGAAAGTGAACAATGGTCTTCGTTCAGAGTTTGGTACACGTACCATTGCTCAAATCGTGTCGGGCGAGCGCTCTGCACTAATGAACCAAGCAATGGAGCAAGCTTCTACTTCATCTGACGAGCTAGGTATTGAAATTGTTGATGTTCGCGTTAAGCAAATTAACCTACCTACTGAAGTAAGTAATTCAATCTTCCAGCGTATGCGTGCAGAGCGTGCGGCAGTGGCAAGAGAACATCGTTCAGAAGGTCAGGAACAAGCTGAAGTTATTAAGGCAAACATAGACGCGAAAGTAACAGTAATGCTTGCTGATGCAGAGCGTAATGCACGACAGCTTCGCGGTGAAGGTGATGCATTAGCTGCTCAAATTTACGCAGACGCCTATTCGCAAAATGCTAACTTCTACAGCTTCTTGCGCAGTATGGATGCTTACAAGCAAAGCTTTAACAGCAAACAAGATGTAATGGTAATTGCGCCAGACAGCGACTTTTTCAAATACATGAATCAGTCGAAAGGTAACTAATTACATTTGCTAGGTAAATGATAGAAAGCCAGTCAATTGACTGGCTTTTTTTATGCCGCTGTAAACCTTTAAACCCCTGTTTTTATGTACTAACCTTTAACCGTCTTTACGTGGTTGGTGGTGGCGAGTTGCGCTGATTTACTGCTATCACTGCCAAAATCACTAGAGATCGGGTAAAATACCGCCGAATTATTAAAAAAAGCTGCACCACTCATTTGTACGACGCATTGCCGTCCCAGCGATGTATTCGATAAGCAGGTGCGAATAAAACGACAGAGGGAACGTTTTGACAACCGAAAACACAAATACAGTTTCCGTCGATAATAACGACGGAAAGGGTGGTTTATTCTCGCGATTTCTTACCACCGTAGAATTTTTAGGTAACTTACTGCCTCACCCAGTAACACTTTTCGCTTTGCTTTCGCTGTTTATCGTAGTGTTAAGCGGCGTATTAGGGTACTTCGATATTGCCGTTGCTGATCCACGCCCAGAAGGTGCTAAAGGTCGCGAAGCTGACGGCATGATTGAAGTTATCTCGTTAATGAGTGCCGAAGGATTACAGCGCATCGTTACAGGCCTTGTAACGAACTTCACGGGCTTTGCTCCCCTTGGTACTGTGCTTGTTGCATTACTTGGCGTATCTGTAGCCGAGCATTCTGGTTTGCTGTCAGCGGCAATGCGTGCGCTTGTTATGAATGCATCAAAGCGCGCGGTAACCTTTGCCATTGTGTTTGCAGGCATCATCTCAAACACGGCATCGGAGTTAGGCTACGTTGTTCTAATCCCTCTTGCAGCAATGATATTCCATTCGTTAGGTCGCCATCCTCTCGCCGGTCTTGCTGCAGCCTTTGCGGGTGTTTCAGCAGGCTATAGCGCCAACTTATTATTGGGTACTGTAGACCCATTATTATCCGGCATCACAGAAGCCGCAGCGCATATGATTGACCCCGACTACGCGGTTGGTCCAGAGGTGAACTGGTACTTTATGTTTATCAGTACTTTTGTTGTCGCGACCATGGGTGCACTGGTAACAGAAAAGGTCGTAGAGCCTCGTTTAGGGAAATTCGATGAGTCTGAAGCCTCTATCGACTTAGGTAAGCAGTCTATGGATGCACCTACCGATATTGAGAAAAAAGGCCTGCGTTGGGCAGGTATTTCTTTTGCTGTGGTATGTGCAATTTTGGCGCTTACGGTAGTACCGGAGAACGGTATTTTACGTCACCCTGAAACAGGTGAAGTTGCTGGCTCACCGTTTCTTAAAGGCATTGTAGCGTTTATATTTATTACCTTTGCGGTTCCCGGTTTTGTTTATGGCAAAGTAACGGGGTCGATGAAAAACGACAAGGATGTAATAAATGCTATGTCTAAAAGTATGGGCGCAATGGGTCTGTACATTACGCTTGTTTTCTTTGCCGCTCAATTTGTTGCATTTTTCAAATGGACAAACTTAGGAACGGTATTAGCGGTAAAAGGCGCGGCACTACTTCAGGCCGCTGGCCTTGATGGCCCGTCAGTATTTATTCTGTTTATTCTTATGTGTGGTGTTGTAAACCTGTCATTAGGCAGTGCATCAGCACAATGGGCGGTAACTGCACCAATTTTTGTACCCATGCTTATGCTAATTGGATACGCGCCAGAGGTTATTCAGGCTGCATACCGTATTGGTGACTCGGTAACAAACGTCATAGCACCTATGATGAGCTACTTTGGCTTAATACTGGCTATGGCAGCGCGCTACAAAAAGGATTTGGGCATGGGAACCTTGATTGCCATGATGCTACCTTATTCGATGGTGTTTATCGTTGGTTGGACTTTACTGTTCTACATTTGGGTATTCCTATTAGGCATGCCAGTAGGTCCAGGCGCGGCAACGTATTATCAGCCATAGATAAGACTCTAGCAGTAAAACTCAAAAAGGCGGCGTCCGAATAGGTAGCCGCCTTTTTTGTATTCAAAATTCAGCTATTTAATCTGTGAGTTTTCGTCTGTGTTCAGATCAAAAAACACTAATATTCAGTATACTACTAGTATTAAATTGTAGTCGGCTTGTGAATGATAAATTCGATTCAGCATAGCTTTGAAAATTAACACCGCTGAATAACATCGTCTTGCTGACAAAATATGCAGTATTTCTTGGAAAACGGTAAATGAAATATAAATCGAATAAGGGTTTTACCCACGGACAAGCTGATAAAATTGGTGTGTTGGTTACAAACTTGGGTACGCCTGAAGCGCCAACGAAGCAAGCCTTACGCCCCTATTTGAAAGAGTTTCTGTCAGATCCACGGGTGGTGGAAGTGCCAAAAGCCATTTGGTGGTTTGTGCTTAACCTGATTATTCTGAACATTAGACCAAAGCGTTCAGCAGAGGCTTATTCAACGGTTTGGACCGAAGATGGCTCGCCGTTGTTGTCTATTACCAAAGCGCAATCTGAAGCTATTGCAGAGCGTTGTAAAGCCGCTTATGGCGATGATGTGGTGGTTGATTTTGCTATGCGTTATGGCAATCCAGCTATATCAGATGTTATCGAACGCATGTTATCTCAAGGCGTGCGAAAGCTTGTTGTGTTGCCGCTTTATCCTCAATACAGCGCCTCTACGACAGGCTCTACGTTCGACGCTATTGCCAAAGATTTTACGTCGCGCCGTTGGTTGCCAGAGCTTCGTTTTGTAAATAGCTATAACGACAGAGACGGCTTTATTACTGCATTAGCAAACAAGGTAAAAGCTCATTGGGAAAAGCACGGCAGGGCGGATAAGTTAATACTGTCTTATCACGGTATTCCAAAACGTTATCTTATGAATGGTGACCCATACCATTGTGAATGCCACAAAACCTCTCGTTTGCTTGCAGAAAAGTTAGGGCTTAGCAGCGATGAATACATGACCACATTTCAATCGCGTTTCGGTCGTGAAGAATGGTTAAAGCCTTACACCGATGAAACGTTAAAATCTCTGCCGGGTAAAGGCGTCAAAGCAATTCAAATCATGTGCCCAGGCTTCTCTGCTGATTGTCTTGAAACTATCGAAGAGATAGGTGAAGAAAATCATGAATACTTCATGGAAGCTGGCGGCGAACGTTACGAATATATCGAAGCGTTAAATAGCGATGAAGAACATATAGATGTGCTTTTCGATATTGTTAAGGAAAATCTGCACGGGTGGACTGTTCAATCAGACAATGGCCTGCGAGCTGGTTTAGCTCGAGCTTTGGGTGCAGAAAAATAGCCATAGGTAATCAGGCGTAAGTAAACCAGACAAGTGAAGATAGATAAAGGGGAGCGACATGGAAGTAAAAGCGCCAAGTGAACTGTTAAAAGCACAAAAGCTTGCCAACTTGCTAGATACGGCGGTTAAGCTTCCCATTATTCCTATAAGAATAGGTTTAGACTCGCTAATCGGCCTTATTCCCGGGGCGGGGGATGCGCTTATGCTGTTTATCTCACTTCGCATTGTGTGGTTAGGCAAGTCACTTGGCATGCCTAAAGCGCTCATAGCCCAAATGATCAAAAATTCTGTTATCGACTTTGCTTTGGGCTTTATTCCCTTCATTGGAGACATTGTCGATATCTTCTATAAAGCCAATCAAAAGAATGTGCGCGTAATGGAACGCTGGTGGATATCACAAAACAAGGCTAATGTAGATAAGGCAACGCAGCAAGCGCTCGAAACATGGGCGGCGCAACAGGATGCGAATTAACTGTAGCACGCTCTAAGCATCTCAAAAATAAATCGTTTTTAAGGTTATACCCGTAGCAATGAACTAAACGCGTCAAATTTACCAACACTTTACAAGGAGTGTGCAGTACATGAAAGCGTCAGATTTATTCGTTAAAGCATTAGAAGCTGAAGGTGTTGAATATATATTTGGCATACCCGGTGAAGAAAACCTCGATTTACTAGAATCACTTCGAAACTCCTCTATAAAATTAGTCTTAACTCGCCACGAACAAGGTGCTGGGTTTATGGCTGCCACTTATGGTCGACTTACAGGAAAGGTAGGCGTTTGCTTATCAACGCTGGGCCCTGGTGCAACTAATTTAGTTACGCCAGCGGCATATGCCCAATTAGGTGCAATGCCCATATTGATGATAACCGGGCAAAAACCCATTAAAACCAGCAAGCAAGGGCGTTTTCAGGTTATTGATATCGTAGATATGATGCGACCCATTACCAAATTCACTACGCAGATTGTTAGTGGCGATCGCATTCCATCTACAGTGCGAGAGGCATTTAGATTAGCGCACGAAGAGCGCCCGGGGGCAGTACATATTGAATTGCCAGAAGACATTGCCGCCGAACAAACAACGGCAGAGTTACTTGATCCTAGTGTGTCTAGAAGGCCTATCGCGGAATACAAAGCAATTTCGCACGCAATAAGCATGATAGAAAAGGCGCACTCGCCTTTATTGTTAATTGGCGCAGGTGCAAACCGAAAGCTTACAGCGAAAATGTTGCGCGAGTTTGTCGATAAAACCTGTATTCCTTTTGTTACTACGCAAATGGGCAAGGGCGTACTCAACGAAAGCGATTCTCGCTTTGCCGGTAATACTGCTCTCTCAGACGGCGATTTTGTGCATCGTGCTATTGAGCGTGCCGACTTAATAATTAATGTGGGTCACGACGTTGTAGAAAAGCCCCCCTTCTTTATGCATCACAACGACAAAAAAGTGATCCACGTAAATTTCGAGACAGCCGCTGTCGACCCCGTTTATTTTCCTCAGTTAGAGGTAGTGGGCGATATTGCCAATAGTATTTGGCAAATAAAAGAAGGCATTACCCCGCAAGACAATTGGAAACTCGACTTCTATCAAGACGTACATGACGCGTATGTGAAGCATCGGGCTGAGGCTGAGGATGATAATAGATTCCCAATTTTGCCCGAGCGGTTTGTAAGAGACATAAGAAAAGTGATGCCCGATAACGGCATTGTTACGCTAGACAATGGCGTTTATAAAATTTGGTTTGCGCGTAACTATCCCGCATATCACCCAAATACCTTACTGTTAGATAATGCGCTTGCCACAATGGGGGCAGGCCTTCCCTCGGCCATCGCTGCTAAAATAGTGAAGCCTGATGTTCCAGTGGTTAGTGTGTGTGGTGACGGCGGCTTTATGATGAACAGCCAAGAGATCGAGACAGCGGTTAGGCTGAAACTTGACCTTGTCGTTATCATTTTGCGCGACGATGCGTATGGCATGATCAAATGGAAGCAAGCCAATATGCAGTTCGACGAGTTTGGCTTAGATTACGGCAACCCGAATTTTGTTAAATATGCACAAAGCTATGGTGCCAAAGGGTGGCGAGTAGATGATACCGACGTACTTATTCCTATGGTTGAAACGTGTTTAAACACGCCAGGGGTGCATATTATCGACTGCCCTGTTGATTACAGTATGAATGACAAAACACTGAATCAAACCATAAAAGAATTAAGCGCGAAGCTATAACCGTTACGCCACAATCGTTAAGCCATAACCGCTAAGCGAAGGCAAACAGATAAGGAGTCAAGATATGTTAAAGGACAGTTATCCCTACTACCTTGCAAATAAAGCCTATTTTGCGAATACCGATTTAGATGTAACAAACAAATACACGGGTGACGTTGCAACCCGGGTGGCAATGGCTGATGCCACCGTAATAGATAAAGCCATAGCGGCGGCCGAAAAGGCGCAACCTGCTATGACAGCCATGGCACCCTACGAGCGTCAGGCAGTGTTAGAGCACTGCGTGAAACGCTTTACAGAACGTGCCGATGAATTAGCGCAAGCTCTATGCATTGAAGCGGGTAAACCGATTAAAGATGCAAAAGGCGAAGTTACTCGTTTAATTGATACCTTTAAAATTGCTGCTGAAGAGTCAGTAAGAATAAATGGCGAAGTGGTGAACCTTGAAATATCGGCGCGCGCCAAAGGGTATCAAGGCATGACGAAAAAGGTACCTATTGGGCCGTGTTCATTTATATCACCTTTTAATTTCCCACTTAACTTAGCTGCACACAAAGTAGCCCCAGCCATCGCCGCGGGCTGTACCTTCGTACTGAAGCCTGCGTCGCGCACACCTATTGGTGCGCTGATTATTGGCGAAGTGTTAGCAGAAACCGATTTACCCGAAGGCGCATTTTCTATTCTGCCGTGTAGCCGTGACGGTGCCGATTTATTTACAACCGATGAACGGTTTAAACTGCTTAGCTTTACAGGCTCGCCTGATGTGGGTTGGGCATTGAAGGCGAAAGCCGGTAAAAAACCTGTAGTGTTAGAACTTGGTGGAAATGCAGCATGCATTGTTGATGAAGACGCAGACATTGAAGATGCCATTGAGCGTGTGATCATTGGTGCTTATTACCAGTCTGGCCAAAGCTGTATTAGCGTGCAGCGGTTATTAGTGCACAGTAAGATTTATGAAGAATTTAAAGAGCGCTATGTAACCAAAGTAAAGGCATTGGTGTCTGGCGACCCATCAAAAGAAGATACGTTTATCGGTCCAATGATTTCAGAAGGTGAAGCCGAGCGACTTCACGGATGGATTGAAGAAGCTAAGTCAAAAGGGGCAACCATATTATGCGGCGGTACGCGTAATGGGGCTATGTTAGAGGCAACGGTAATGGAAAACGTGCCGAAGGACTGCGATGCAAGCGCCGAAGAAGCGTTTGGCCCGCTTTCCATTCTTATGCCATTCGACGACTACGATAGTGCATTAAACGAGGTAAACAATAGTCGCTATGGCTTACAAGCCGGTGTGTTTACGCGGGATATTTATAAAGCACATAAAGCGTGGGATGTATTAGACGTGGGCGGTGTGGTCATTGGCGATGTACCTAGCTGGCGTGTCGACAACATGCCTTATGGTGGTGTTAAAGACTCTGGCTTAGGGAGAGAAGGCATTCGCTATGCTATAGAGGATATGACGGAAACAAGACTTATGGTTATTCGTACGCCGTAGCCTCTGGATTTCGATGTTGTAACCCCCAAACCAACAAAAAACACAACTAGACAAAAAGCGAACGAGATCGAAAAAGGCGCACTAAGCGCCTTTTTTACTTTCAAACATATTACGGCGTTAACCGTAAAAATTGTGTTCATTATGGCTTAGTCTGCCGCGTACTCTTCTAACAGCGCAAGTGGAATAACATCGAGCGCTTTTTCGTGGGTGGCTTCTAGCCTTACTTTAGGTGCAACACCTGCCTCATAGGCTTGTAACCATCGTGCCGCACACAAACACCATCTGTCGCCGTCTAGTAAACCGGGAAACTCCATACTTGGCCATGGTGTAATAAGGTCGTTTCCTTGACGAAGCGAGAACTGCAAAAATTCATCGGTCACAATAGCGCAAACACTGTGGTTGCCAACATCGGCACTAGGTACATAGCAAAACCCTTCTCGGGTATACCCCGTATTACCGCAACATAACTGAAGTGGACGTCCATAGACATTTTTTGCGTTCGCCAAAATCAAATACCTCTTAAACTACGTATTATGCAATGTTGACTCACATTACGTTCGTGGGTTCCATGGGTCAACTATAAGCCAGAACTCGGGGTAATTCTGTTTCGATGATTATTCGTAAATCAGTACGTAAAAGACAGAAAACGGATGACACCGCTCTTCTCTGTGCTTTCAGCACACTGTGCTACAAGAAAGTAAAATAGTAGGTAAAGGGTAAGAATATATGCTGGATAAAAGCCAAAAGACAGGTAGCGTTAATTTTTCTGAAGAGGAAATTGAGAAGTTTGATGCATTGGCTGAAAGCTGGTGGAACCCTAAGGGCAAATACAAAACTGCGCTTGAATTTAATCGCGCTAGGCTTGAAGTCATTAAGTCTCAAATCAATAGTCATTTCGGTATTCATCACAATAAAGAAGGTTACTCATCATTGTCTATTATCGACATTGGTAGCGGCGGTGGTTTGATAAGTGAACCTTTAGCCAGTTTAGGGGCCAACGTCACGGGTATTGATGCCAGCGCGGTAAGTGTTGAAGTTGCTACGCGCCATGCCGCACAAAATAATGTCGATGTTACCTACAAACATATGCTTTCTAGCGAAATGGTGAAAGAAGGAAAGCAGTTTGACGTGGTTATTAATGCCGAGGTAGTCGAGCATGTGCCTGATCAACAGCAGCTTATTCAAGAATGTGCCAGTATGGTAAAACCTGGTGGCCTGCTTGTACTGGCAACATTAAACAGAACGCTGAAAAGCTTGATTATTGCTATTGTTGGTGCGGAATACGTGATGCGTTATTTGCCCATTGGCACTCACGATTGGCGTAAATTTGTAAAACCGCAAGAGCTTGAAGCATGGGTAGGCACTGACTTTTCACTACAGCATCAAAAAGGCATGAAGCTTAATCCTCTGAAAGGGGAATGGACAACCACGCCTAGCTTGAGTGTTAACTATATTCAAACGTTTTCGAAACATGAATAGGGGTAATGCGTTTACATAAATCCTGTTTATTCACCGTATATAGTTTTTAAATAGTATGGAGTGATATACGTTAAAAAAATGATAACACTATGTAATAAAGCGTTTTTATTTTTGCACTGTGGGCTTATTAGCTAACTTTTTACCTAAAGGCTGCATTAAAGTAATTTAATCAGGCTTGATCTTCACAATTGATTTACATGATAGTTACAAGGACGGACCACCTGTCGTGTTCCGCGTAACTATTGTGAGACATACCGATGAAAATAATCAAAAGCGCTCTAACCGCCGCTTTACTAGTTGCAACGCTTCTATCCGGAGGCGTTAGTGCTGGCACGTTTGCAAAAACAAAATATCCAATAGTTCTAGTACATGGTTTATTCGGATACGAAGATATCCTAGGCGCGGACTATTTTTATAAAATTCCACAACGCCTAACGCGTAATGGTGCAACGGTCTTCGTCGCCGAAGTTTCTCCCGCTAATTCTTCAGAGGTTCGCGGCGAGCAACTTCTAACCTATGTGAATGAAGTCCTCGCAATCACTGGCGCACAAAAGGTAAACCTGATCGGGCACAGCCATGGCAGTCCAACGTCGCGCTATGTAGCAAGCGTTGCGCCTGAAATAGTGGCTTCGGTTACGTCTGTTGGCGGGGTAAATTGGGGAAGTAAAACGGCAGACCAACTTCGAGAAACGCTAACAGAAGGCAGTATAGGCGAGGGAGCTGCCGGGTTAGCGGTTAACGCGTTCGCAGAGCTTATTGAACTAGCATCTGGTTCAGATCCAAGAGACAAGCCCACAGACTCACTTGCCGCGTTAAATTCGCTTACGACAGAAGGGTCAATTGAGTTCAACGAGAAATACCCAGAAGGAGTACCGTCTGCATATTGCCGTAACGACGGTAAAAAGTATGCTGAAAATGGCGTAGTGTACTTCTCTTGGAGCGGTGGAGTAACACTAACTAATATCCTCGATCCTGTAGATGGTCCGTTGACAATCACAGGTTTAGAGTACGGTGAGCCAAACGATGGGTTGGTAGCTTCATGTAGTTCACACTTGGGGCAAGTGCTTAAAGATAACTATCGAATGAATCATTTAGACGAAGTGAACCAAACGCTTGGTATCACTAGCTGGTTTGAAACAAGCCCTGTAGCTGTGTTTTTGAATCATGCACAAAGACTCAAAAGACACGGTCTGTAGTGAAGAAGTATTTGATTTTGATAGCAGGGCCTTTGGCCCTGTTACTATATTTATTCCTTGATGAAAGTGGCCGTGACTCATACTTTGCTACTGACTCCAACGACTTGGCGCACAATTATGAGAGCGACATCGTCGCAACTATTGATAACAACACGGGAGACATCTCACCACCTCTATTGTCTTATCTTTCAACAAAGAGCGCATCGTTAATTGACTTCAAGCTACACTTCGGTCTTAAAGATGAGTTTGACAGATTTATCTTGGAGCACGAGGGAGAAGAAGCAAGCACGGTCGTCATTAAATACAGCGAACAAGCAAGCAGTCGTTTTAATCAATCATCTGTCGATTATGCAATAGCATTATTTAGTCGGTATATAGACTATAAAATCGCGCTTTCTACAGAAGATGTGAACGTAGACTTAGCCTCTCACGAATTATCTGATGTGTCGTATAAATTGGATTTTAGAGATGACCTTAGACACAGGTATTTTACCGCTGAAGAATATCATTATTTGTTCAGTGAAGACGCTTCTATTGATAGAGCAGCTTTAAAAAGACTGCAAATTTCAAAAGAGAAATCTCTCTCACGTGAACAACGAAAAGGCCTAATTATGGACTCGCTGAAGCATGCATCAGACAATGAGCGCCAGGCCTTTAAACCCACAGTAGATATGTATGAACTTAAAAAAATAAAAGAAAAATATCCCGATCTATCATCTCGCTATAATGCTGTAGCTGCTCAATTTGGTAATGATGTAGCAGATCGCTTAATACAAACGTGGCAAGCACAAGAGAATTGGGATTCTCGCGTTAAGGCATATCAAAACTTCAAGCAACAACTCACAAAAGAAATTGGTGAAGGCGCTGAGCTTCTAGAAGCAGTTAGCCGCTATGAAAAGGAAAATTTTTCAGCCAATGAATTAAAGCGGTTGCGTGTTTTAACTCGCTAACGTTCATCTGAAGATTTGATTGAACTCACAGGTATAACCATAAAATTACTGAATAGTCATACCGTTATGTAGAGTGATTTGAATGATGTTCAGTGTGTTACTACTCTAGCTACATACGGTATGGATCTGGCGAGTGTAAAAATGAAAATATACGAAACAAAAACTGCTCCTAATCCGCGAAGGGTTCGCATGTTTCTGGCTGAAAAAGGCATTAATGTTGACTATGTTCAAGTTGATATTCAGAAAGGCGAAAACCTAACTGCGGAAATGCGCGCTAAAAATCCGTTAGGTAAAATCCCTATTTTAGAGCTTGAAGACGGAACCTGTATTGCAGAGACAGATGCTATCTGCACATATTTCGAAGCACTTCATCCTGAACCTTCACTCATGGGGACTACACCTATAGAGAAAGCCACAATTTCGATGTGGCAACGACAGGTTGAGTTCGCTTTTATGATGCAAATTGGGATGTGCTTTCAGCACACCACGGGTTACTTCAAAGACCGCATGGTTCCCGTGCCTGAATACGGTAAAGAAGCCGGCATTAATGCAGCAAAGTACCTCAATATTTTGGAACGCAGGCTCGAGGTGAAACCATTTATAGCGGGTGATAACTTTTCAATTGCAGATATAACGGCGTTATGTGCAATAGATTTTGCACGAGTAGTAAACATTCGCGTAGGCGATAAACACGAAAACCTAAAACGCTGGTATGACAGTGTGAGCAACAGAGCGAGTGCAAAAGCCTAATGATAGATTTATATACAGCAGCTACGCCTAACGGATGGAAAGCGTCGGTGGCATTAGAAGAAATGGGGCTAGACTATACGGCGCACAGCGTAAATCTAATGAAGGGCGAACAGAAAACACCGTCTTTTTTAGCTATGAACCCTAACGGGCGTATTCCTGCTATCGTCGACCGAGAAGCCGATGGTCATGTCGTGTTTGAGTCTGGCGCAATCATGATTTATTTGGCAGAAAAGACAGGTAAGTTTTTACCCTCTTCACCAAAACAAAAAAGCCAAGTTATTCAGTGGCTCATGTTTCAGATGGGAGGCGTTGGACCCATGATGGGACAGGCCAATGTATTCTATCGCTATCTGGAAGAAAAGATCCCCGTTGCTATAGACCGCTATCAAAATGAAGCAAGACGCTTATTTACGGTGTTAGACACACAGCTTGCTAATAATGAATACCTAGCTGGCGACTACAGCATTGCTGATATGGCAAATTGGTGCTGGGTTAGAACTTACGAATGGTCAGGCGTAAGTATTGATGGTTTAGATAACTTAATACGTTGGAAAAACAGCATAGAGGCGCGACCAGCAGCGCGCCGAGGTGTAGAAGTACCTAATAAAATAGACAAAGAAGCGCTAATTAAAGGAGCGAAAAACGTAGTAACACGCTAGCGTTTTGAACCCTTTAAGCGCTTTTCTTTGTCATCCAAATTAGCCTCTTGTTTAGAGGCTTCTTTATTTATAGCCTTTTGGCTATTTGAATAGCGGCAACAATTTCGGTATTTTCCTGTTTTAAGAAATAGAACTAATAAAAACAACAGGGATTCACATGAAATGGATTGCGTTTATAGCGCTTGCCTTTTTAAGCGCTAGTGCCTCATCTACTACTCTGCCCTTGGAATACTTTACCAAGCACGGCGACTATTTAGACCTAAAGTTGTCTCCTGATGGTAAACATATTGCTGCTCGCGTTAGAACTGAAAACCGCATAGTGTTGGCGATTCTAGAAACGAAAACCATGAAAGCAGTCAGCGGTATTCGCCCGCCCAATAACGATATTGTGCACACAGTGAATTGGGTGAACAACGAACGTTTAATATTTGAATACGCTGAAAAGTTCAGCCAGCTTGACTCACCAGTTCCAACGGGTGAGTTATTTGCGATGAATGTTGACGGAAGCAAGCGTGAACTTATTTATGGTTTTAGAGCTAGCGATGCACAGTTGGGTAGCCGTATTTCAAATAAAGATAATACGTACGCTACGCAAGAGGTATTAAGCTATCTTGAAGGTGACGATGATCATATTCTGATAATTGAATATCCTTGGCAACTTATCGCTATGACGTATTACGACAACCGTAATAAGAAACCCATTATCAGCAAGCTCAATATCTATAACGGTAGAAAGAAGAAGCTAGAAACCCTTCCACACGCGCATAGTTACGCGTTGGCAAACAAGTTTGGTGATGTGAACTTTATGGGCTGGCGTGACGAAAACGATAAGTTTTATGCTGCCTACCGTGAAAACATGGAATCGCCATGGCAAAGTTTTGAGAATACCTTTGATTTTGATGACACCTATGTTCCGCTTGGCATTAGTGAAGACGCTAAACACGTATATCTATCGGGCAGAACGGGTGAAGATCGCATTGCAACCCTATTTAAGTTATCACTTGAGACTGGTGACTACGAGAAGGTATATGAAGACCATAGCACGGATGTAGAATTTTCAATATTTGATAAAAACAGCATGCCTGCTGTAGGCATAACTTATCCTGGAAAAAGTGAATATGTGTATGCAAAAGGAGATTCGCGCACGGCACAAATTCATAAAATTCTAGTCGATGCATTTGGCAATCAAACCGTGCGTATTCCAAGCCGTACTCAAGACGGTAAAACGCTGTTAGTTCATGTAAGCAGTGACGTAAATCCTGGTGAGTACTATTTGTTTGACAGAGACACCCTAAGTGCTGAGTTTATTTGGGCAAATAGTAGTTGGATAGATCCGAGAACGCTATCAGCAATGAAGCCAATAAGCTTTGAAACCGACGATGGGTTAACAATAAACGGCTACCTTACTTTGCCAAAGTTTGCTGAAAAGCAGGAAAAGCCGCCGCTTGTGGTAATGATTCATGGTGGCCCTCACCAGCCAGGAACACGTGACTTTTGGCGTTACAACAGTGAAACACAGTTATTAGCGAGTCGTGGCTATGCTGTGCTGCAGGTGAACTTTAGAGGCAGCGACGGCTATGGCAGTAAGTTCATTCGAAAAGGCTACCGTGAATGGGGTGGCAAAATGATTGACGACATCAACGCTGCTACACGCTGGACTATCGACAACGGTTATGTTGATGGTGACAAAGTGTGTGCCTATGGTGCAAGCTATGGTGGTTATGCGGCACTGATGGCCGTTGTACGTGAACCCGATATGTATAAGTGCACCGTTGGGTATGTAGGGATCTATGATTTAACCTATATGTTCACCGAAAGTGATATTCCGTCTATTTGGGGCGGTAAGTCTTACTTAAAAAGGGTTTTAGGCGATGACGAGGCTCAGCTTCGTGACTACTCTCCTATCAATCATGTTAATAAGATTAAGGCTAATGTGATGTTAATCCATGGCTCGAAAGACAAACGTGTGCCAGAGATCAACTCAGAAGCATTGGCAGACAGGCTGACAGCGGCAGGTAAAGCACCAGTGTACTTGCAGTATAGACAGGCGGGGCACGGTGTTTACGATGAAGAAAACCGTGCTGAATTGTATCAGGGCTTGCTCGACTTCTTAGGTGAGAATATTTAAAGTTGAAAAAGAAAGGCGCAACTAGCGCCTTTCTTTTTAACCCTTTCTCATAACCTCTTTTCGAGGAGTTTTCATCTTCTGAGCTTATTGAGCTCAGCGATATGCTCAGGCCCAATGCCGCAGCAGCCGCCAATGACAGAAGCCCCAGCGTCAACCCAGCGTTCGGCGAACGAACGATACTTATCAGGGGAGACATCTTCACGCAGGGTAGAGAGCATGGCATTAGCATCATGTTCCCTCTTAACCTCAGAAAAACTATTAGCATAAGCGCCTAGCGTAAGCGATGCATTGTGCTGGTGTGTAAGACGAATGGCATCTTCCATTTCCTCAGGCTGCGAGCAGTTAAACAACAGAGCTTCAAGCTGTTCGGTAATATCCAATGCGTCAGTAAGTAGCTCGTTTGAGCGAAGCCTTACTGGGTCTGAAAAGTCGTGCCGGTTTTGAAGTGAATAAGAAAGCCAAATAGGCTTGGTCGACTTATTTTTTATGAGTTCAATAACGCAGCTTGCTTCCTCAATGGAGCTAACGGTTTCAACAAGCCAAAAATCAATGTAGTTTTCCTGTGCGATGATCAAGGGCGAAAGAATACGGGCTAGCTGCTCGGCATCAAACAAGTCGGGGCGATACGAGCCGAAAGCCGGTGGAATGCATCCTGCAACGCGTATTTCACGGCCGTTTGAGGGTTTTCTATTCGCCTCGTCCGCACACTCTCGCGCAATGCGTGCCGCTTCATTTGCAAGCTCAAGAGCACGCTCTGAAAACACGGGATCAGAGATATGGTAAGGCACTAACGCATAAGTGTTTGTGGTTAGTATGTCGGCGCCCGCATTAATAAAATGTTGATGAACTTGTTTTACATAGTTAGGTGCTTGCATAAGCGCCAGCGCAGACCATTGAGGCTGCTTGAAAGGCGCGCCAATGCGCTGCAACTCGCGCCCCATGCCACCGTCTAGAAGTTGAAAATGTAACGACTTCATTGCCCCGTACCTCGACCTTGTTTAAAAATAATTTGCGCTTAGCGGAAAACTTGCACTACCAATTGATTGTGCTTTGACACCGACAACACCACTAGAAAACTGTGCTGGAGTAGTGCCTCTTGTATCTTGTTTTAGCATGGCCTGCTGCGTTGCTTCGAGTATGTGCAGTTTTACTGATGCAGGTATAGCGCCATCAATAATTACGCCGTCTAAATCTAAAAAGCAGGTGGCGCAATGGGCGGCAAAGGCAATGCTTTCACCTGTTTGCGAGCACCACTTTGAAAGTACTTCTTCACTGCACGACCAAAGGTTTGCATCATCGTATATGTGGTCTGAGTTTTCATTGTTATCTTCCAGCATTTGCGATAACACGTACAACGACCCTTTTGACATCAGCTGACCATTCGTAGCGCTGTCCAATAATGGCAGCGAGCCAATAGCGCCCCCATTTCCGGATTTTCCTTTAATTAGCGAGTTATTTATAACTACGCCGCCCCCAAGGAAAGTACCCACAAAAACGTATAAAAAGCTTTTGTGTTGTGCTGTATTGCCAAAGCTTAACTCTGCATTGCAGGCTGCCGCAGCATCGTTAAGTATGAAAACCGGTAATGCGTATTGTGCAAATAAAGCGTTTTGAAGGTCAAAATGCTCCCATTCTGCAAGTGCGTCCTGTGGTGCATTCACCTCTTTTGACCATTGCCAGATATGCGACGGCATAGCTACGCCTATACCCTGAATACGGTTCACGTAGCGCTCGCCAATTTTATTTACAGCAACACGGTACACACGCGTTACAAACTCCAAAAAGGAATCTACCGTGGGGTAGCTTATCTTTTCATGCACCGATGCGCGAACCTGCCCGGCTAAGTCAAGAAGTGTCATATCATAGCTGCGCCGGCCTATTTTAAGACCAATACCAAAAGCACCGTTATCATTGAGTGAAAAAGGCACTTTAGGTTGCCCCTTTTTCTTAACAGGGGCTTCACTTTTTTCAGCCTTAAGTGCGGTGACCAGCTTGTCTTCTTCTAATTTCTTGATAATTACGCTAGCAGATTGTGCTGATAACCCCGTGTGTTGCGCTATATCAGACTTTGATAGCGAACCATGCTGGCGTATTAGCGACAAAACATGGCGTTCATTTGAAGAACGTGCATCTAGCAACGTATTAGCAGTGTCATCAGTAAGGTGGAGTGTATTCAAAGCGTTTGAATTCATCAGTGTCGTTCATGGTATTTGTTTGAAGACTAACACAATAGACTTCAATTAAGCCACGACTGGGTATGACTTAAAACCAGATTAAATCAACTAGGTTGAATTAATCTGGTTTTTAAACAATACTGCCATCTTGAGATGGGTGCGAACAACTCGGCGCTTTTGCATTGGGCGTGCGCGAACGGGTATTACTCAAAACGACTTTAACCCCTGTTTATGCTTATTAACGAGGTGAATATGAAAGTATTGTGTTTAGGCGAAGTATTAATCGATATGCTTAGTCAGGGCGCGGCTACGCAACACGGTGATATGCCTACCATGAAGCCCTTTCAGCCCTATGCAGGTGGCGCACCAGCCAATGTTGCAGTAGCTGTTGCTAAGTTAGGTGGTGAAAGCGCCATGGTGTCGAAAGTAGGAAACGACACATTTGGAGAATTTCTAAGAAGCATGCTGGAACACTATAACGTTAACACCCAACATGTGTGGGGAACCGATGCGGGTAACACCGCATTGGCTTTTGTTAACTTAGACGAGAATGGCGAGCGCTCATTCGACTTTTACATCGATAACGCTGCACATAAGCACATATCAGAGAGTGATTTATCAACAATCGCCTGTAGCGACAGCACTGTGCTTCACCTGTGTTCTGGTTCTGTGTCAGGCCCTGAATTATTGCCGGGTACTACTTACATTCTCGAAAAAGCTAAGCAAAGCAACATGTTGGTGTGTTTAGATATAAACTACCGCCCTGCATTTTGGGATAACACTGCGAATGCGCCAGAGCGAATTGACAACATGGCTAAGCAGGTAAGCATTATTAAAGCTAGCCGTGAAGAGCTAATTGATTTGTATGGTGCACAACACGCTGACACGAAAGTTCAGCAGTGGTTAGAAAGCGGCGTGAAGGTGGTGCTTATCACCGACGGTGGTGAACCCATTCACTTTGTTACCCATGACTTTAACGGTACATTATCGTCACCAAAAGCAGATGTGAAAGATACAACGGCTGCAGGCGATTCTTTCATTGGTGGGTTCTTGTACTTTGTTACCACAAAAGTCAGTAACAGCAGTGAGTTTAACGAGTGGGTAAGTAACGTAGAAAATGTCACCGAAGCCACAGAGTTCGCGATTCGCTGTGGTGCTTACACAGTAACGCAATATGGGGCGTTTGATGCACTGCCTACAAGCGCGGATTTAGTGTAGTCATCATGTTTACTAATAGCCAACGCCACAACGTATGGCGCTGGCTATTAGGCAGCGCTAGCTATTAAGTGAACTAGTGCTTGTCGGCTCTGCTTTGAAACTTGCGTTCTTCAGTGTTTACCTTAATCCATTCACCTGTACTGATGTACTCGGGAACTTGCACCACTAAACCCGTTGAAAGTGTCGCGGGTTTAGTACGTGAAGTAGCTGAAGCACCCTTAATAGACGGGTCTGTCTCTACCACTTCAAGCTCTACGCTCATCGGTAGATCAAGTGCTACCGGCGCTTCGCTTACAATGAGTACCTGAATACCGTCGGTTTCCTCGTTGATAAATAACGCTTCATTTTCAATGCTGTCTTTGTTTAGGTGATAAGGGGTGTAGTCTTCCTTATCCATAAATACGTATTCGTCGCCATCAATGTAAGAGAACATTGCAGGGCGACGCGTAAGATCTGCCATATCTAGCATGTCTGAGTCTTTAAACGTTTCATCGTACTTAGCGCCAGTTACTACGTCGTACATACGCATGCGATAGATACTGCCACCAGCTCGACCTTGGGGTACAGAGCGTTCGATGTCGCGTACAATGCAGGTCTTACCGTCAAATACGATGGTGTTATTCTTTTTAATTTCACTCGCCTTTGGCATAACGAATTCCTATTGTTTGATAATTCAGGCGCATTAATGGCCTAGAGTCTGGAAGATTGTCCGTGATTTCTGAGCAGTTAGGAAGCTTCTGAATACTTATTTTTGTTTCTTATTCTTCGATAAGGGCTTTCACATTATCCAATGTATCGGCTTCTTGGGCAGGTTTATCCCAGCGAATTCTATGTATACGCGGAAAACGAAGGGCAACTCCTGACTTGTGACGGTTTGAAGGGTGCACGGCATCAAATGCCACCTCTAGCACCAGCGCTTTATTCACTTCACGCACTGGTCCAAATCGCCCAATTGCATTGCGCCTTACCCAGTTATCCAGCTTTTTTAACTCTTCATCAGTAAACCCCGAGTAGGCTTTGCCTATCGGGAGAAGCTGGTCTCCTTGCCATGCACCAAAGGTGTAATCAGAGTAAAAGCTTGAGCGTTTGCCGTGGCCGCGCTGTGCATACATCATAACGGCATCTACCACTAGTGGGTCGCGCTTCCATTTAAACCATTGCCCTTTAGGCCGTCCAGGTACATACGTGCTATCGAGGCGTTTTATCATTAGGCCTTCTACCGCCCGGTTTTCACATACCGCTTTATGTAGCTCTCGAAGTGAAGAAGGTGAAGAAGCCTGTAACGTGGTAGATAAAAACAACCGTGGCATTGCGCGCTTTGAAAACCAGTGTTCCAGTTTGGCTCGTCGCATTGCTAACGTCTGCTCGGTTAACTGTTCACCGTCTAGTACCAGTGCATCATATACAACAAGCCCCACCGGGTTAGACTGCATAAGTGCCTTTGCAGGGTTCTTTTTATTTAATCGCTGCTGCAGCGCATTGAACGTGTCTACCTCTGGCTCTGCAGGTGATTCTGAAGTTGCTGTATTAGCGTTATGAATAACTAATAGTTCGCCATCAAGCACCATATTACCTGAAAGTGACTCTAGTAAATCGGGGAACGAGTGACTTATATCATCACCTGTACGTGAATAAAGCGCAGCTTCTGGGTCGTCTTTTTCAGTATTAACGGCAAGCTGCACGCGAATACCATCGTACTTGTTTTCTATTTGCCAGATATTAGGCAAAAAGCTGTCAATATCGCTTTCTTCTATAGGGTGAGAAAGCATAACCGGGTGAAAGGTTACCGCGTTGCGAATATCTGGTTTGTCTGCTCTGCCCTCTAACCATTGAAGTAGTTCGGTGTAGGGCGGTTCAACCGCATGCCACAGCGTTTCTATTTCCTTAATATCTTTACCGCCAAAGTCAGCCAAAATTTGCTTTATTGAACGTGCTGAAACCCCAATTCTTAGCCCTCTAGTACCTAACTTTAATAGCGCCCAGCGTTGCGATGGGGTCATCATAGTAAGGTATGTCGCTAGTGTTTCAGACACCTTTTGTTTACTTACAGTAGAGAAAGTATCAACAATGCTGCTTAACGATGGCAACGTAGAGACAGGTTCACTGTCGGGCCAAAGGTGAGCAACGGTTTCGCTTACCTCGCCCACGTAGTCATAGCTCATTGCAAACAATTCGGGGTCGGTGCGTTCGGTAATCAACTTTTTCACCGTGTTACGTTTAAAAAAGTCGAACTTTAGGGTGCCCGCCATTGCCGCAATGGCCCAACCCCTATCTGGGTCTGGCGTGTTGGCAATGTAATCGGCAATAAGCTGTGCTTTGGCTTTGGTACCCGATGTGAAATACAGTTGTTCAAGTAGGTGGCTAAAGGCTTCCACTAGTCACCCCCTTGTTCATCTTCATCGTAGCCTACCAAGGAAAGTGCTCGTGCTTTAAAGCCCATCTTTTGTGCCTGATACATTAATGCGTCTTCTCGGCCATGTGTTACCCATACTTCTTTGGGGGCCACTTCTTCAATGGTTTGAAGTAGTTCGGGCCAGTCACAGTGGTCAGAGATAATAAGCGGTAACTCGGCGTTGCGTTGTTTTGCTCGAGCGCGTATTTGCATCCAGCCCGAGGCCATTACCGTGCGCACATTGGGCAAACTGCGTGACCACTTGTCGGCAAGCGCCGAGGGCGGTGCAATAACAATCTCCCCTGCCAATAATTTTTTGTCAGACACCTCTGAAACCGGGATAAGGGCTCCCAAATCAATGCCAAACTGCTTATACAGTTCGCACAGTTTTAATTGAGCGCCATGTAGGTAAATGGGTTTGGTGTAGCCAGCATCTCGCAAGGCAATGATCACGCGCTGACACTTCCCTAATGCATAGGCTCCCACCAAATGGCAGCGTTCAGGAAATACGCGAAGCGAATGAAGTAATTTATCTATTTCATCTTCTATTGGCGGATGGGTAAACACAGGCAAACCAAAGGTTGCTTCAGTAATTAGAACATCACAAGGTACCACTTTAAATGGCGGGCAGGTGGGGTCGTGACGTCGCTTATAATCGCCAGATACCACAACGCGGTAGCCGCCGTACTCGATAAGAATTTGGGTAGAGCCTAAAATATGCCCAGCAGGGTAAAAGGTAACTGAAACATCATTAAAGGTAATAGATTCACCCAGTGAAATAATATGCTGATTTACCGCCATATCTTCACCGTAACGGGTTTGCATAATAGCCAGGGTTTCTGGGCTGGCGTAAACCGTATTGTGACCAGCGCGCGCATGGTCTGCATGACCATGGGTGACTAATGCAACATCCACTTCTGACATAGGGTCGATATAAAAATCACCGGGTTCACAATAAAGGCCTATGTCATTAATTTTTAACCACGTAGATGGATGCACTGCAGATGTCGCTCCTTTGTTAAGCTATGCAATGAATACGTGTTTAGTACTTAAATTCGACCAACTCTGATTTATAAACTTTCCGCTCATTACAACGTATAACGCTGTAAAAAATGTATGAGTATTCAATGACACCACTGCCTTCAGTCTTCGCTGATTGGTTCGCACAAAAAGGTTGGCAGCTTCGCGATTACCAGCGCGATATGCTAATAGAAAAAGATCAACATGCCTGTACGCTGTTAATTGCGCCTACGGGGGCGGGTAAAACCTTATCTGGGTTTCTGCCGAGCTTGGTTGAGCTGGAAGAAACACTGCGCGACACAGAGTTTAAAGGCCTGCATACCTTATACATTTCACCGTTAAAAGCCCTTACTCAAGATATTCACCGCAATTTATTGCAGCCTATTGAAGAGATGGGGCTGCCGATAACAGCAGAAACCCGTACAGGCGATACGCCGTCACACAAACGCCAGCGTCAGCGAAAGAAGCCACCACATATACTGCTTACCACGCCTGAATCGCTCATGCTGATGTTGAGCTATGCCGACGCCGACAAACTGTTTGGAAAACTTCAGCGCGTGATCATCGACGAAACGCACAGTTTAATGGCAAATAAACGAGGTGACTTTCTATCGCTTGCGTTAGCGCGGCTAAACGTATTATCACCTAGCTTAAAGCGAGTTGGCCTGTCGGCTACCGTTGCGTTTCCTGAAACATTAGGCGCGTGGCTAGCGGGAAGCGACGGGGAAGCGCATATTGTGAAAGTGAAAGCAGGTGAAAAGCCCAAAGTAGATATGCTTCATTCAAAAGCACGCATGCCTTTCGGTGGCTTTATGGCGCGATATGCCATTGACGATATCTACCAAGCAATAGAGCAAGCGCAAACTACGCTGGTGTTTGTGAATACTCGCGCCCAGTCAGAGTTGCTATTTCAAATGCTTTGGGAGGCAAATAAAGCAGCTTTACCCATAGCGCTTTATCACGGCAGTTTAAGTAAAGAGCAGCGCAGAAAAACAGAAGCTATGATGGCAAGCGGTATGCTTCGGGCTGTGGTATGTACGTCGGCGCTAGAGCTAGGTATAGACTGGGGTGACGTAGACAAAGTAATACAAGTAGGTGCTCCAAAAGGCGTTAGCCGATTATTGCAGCGTATAGGGCGGGCTAATCATAGACTCGACGAGCCAAGCGAAGCGCTTTTGATACCTGCCAATCGATTTGAAGCCTTGGAATGTCAGGCTGCGATAACGGCCATTGAGAAAGGCGAATTAGACGGTGAATCGCCCCAGTCTGGCGCGCTAGATATTATTCCGCAGTTCATTTTAAATTGCTTATGCAGCAACGCCGATACGCCCGATACCCTATACCAACAAATACTGCAGGCTACGCCATACCAGTCGCTTGACCTTATCGATTTTGAAAAGCTGTGGCAGTTTACCCTTGATGGCGGTAGTGCCTTAAACGCATATGAACGATATCAGCGACTTACTCAAAATAACGATGGTACGTTTTCTCCCGCCAATCGCCGCGTTATTCAGCGTCATCGACAAAACATAGGCACCATTGTTGAAGCGGGTAGGTTAAAGGTAAAGCGTATAAGGCGTGGCAATCAGGGTAAAATTATTGGTGAGGTAGAAGAGTATTTTGCGCAACAGCTAACGCCTGGCGATACCTTTTACTTTGCCGGCGAGGTGCTTAAATATGAAGCCATTAGAGATATGCAGCTTCACGCAAAACCTGCCAAGGCGAAAGAGCCGAAAATACCCAGCTACGCGGGTGGACAGATGCCATTGTCTACCTATTTAGCCGATGGTGTACGCGACATATTGGCAAAGCGTTCATCGTGGCGAACGTTACCTAGTCAAGTTCAAGAATGGTTGACTTTGCAGCAAGCGTTTTCATCGCTGCCTGAGCCAGGGCGTGTATTGGTAGAGCAGTTTCCTTTTAGGCAGGCGTATTACACACTGTATTACACCTTTGATGGCCGTAAAGCTAACCAAACGCTGGGCATGTTGCTTACGCGACGTATGGAAAAAATGGGCATCAAGCCACTAAGCTTTAGCGTTACCGATTATGGCCTGTCGATAGCGTCGGTTAATACGGTGTCGCAAGAACAGCTACAGCGATTATTTCAGCCTGATATTTTGGGTGACGAGCTTGAAGATTGGATGTTGCAAGCACCTATGCTTAAACGCTCGTTTAGGCAGGTGGCAGTGGTAAGTGGTTTAACGGAACAGCGCTATCATGCAAGCCAAAAAACCATGAAGCAGGTAACGTTTTCTACCGATTTAATCTATGACACGTTGCGCGAGCACGACCCAGATCATATTTTGTTGAAGGTAGCCAGAGCCGATGCCGAGCGTGAACTGCTCGACTTAAAACGCTTAGCAAACTTATTAATACGCTACGTTGATAGCGCCACGTTGGTTAACTTGGAAAAGCCCTCACCCATGGCTATTCCCATCGTGTTAGATGTGCGCAGCGAACAAGTAAAAGGGGCGGGTGCACAAGCCATTATCGAACAGGCAAACTTGTATGCGGAAGCAGAGAGCATGTTAGATGAAGTAAGAGCATTGTTGTCGGGCAATCGTGATGAGAGTGGTGGTGACAATTCTCATGACAGCAAATGAAGACAAGCGCATAACCATGCCTGATATTGGAAAAATGGAATAAGATTTGGCAATTAGCGACACATGGCTTACCCAGCAATTAGGGCATAGGCAACTAAGTATTACCAAATTCGCAGATTATCTGTGGGTGCTCGACGCTCGAGGTGTAGCGTACTTGCCAGCCTGTGACTGGCTGGTGGTGTCGGACCTACACTTAGAAAAAGGGAGCTTTCTGCGAAGCTATGGCAACCCTTTACCAAGTTTAGATTCTACCGCCACATTACAGCGTTTATCACACATTATTGACGACTATAACCCTACCCGCGTCATCAGTTTAGGCGATAGTTTTCACGATAAACACAGCATGTCGAGAATGACAGAGCACGACCATACTTACTTATGTGATTTGGTAAATCGCGTTAACGAATGGGTGTGGGTTGAAGGCAACCACGACCCTGATTTACCTGAAGGCATACCTGGCACACCGTGTTTTGAGATTGTGTTAGACAACATGGTGTTTCGGCACGAGCCAGAAGTAGCTGAACCTAAAGCGCAAGTGATTGGTCACTTTCATCCTAAAATGCGCACCGCTATAAAACGACGTCGATTTTCTGGGAAGTGTTTTGTAAACAACGAAAGCCTTTTTATTATGCCCGCTTTTGGGCAGTTCACCGGCGGTCTGGATATTGATGATGACGTTTTAAAAAATCTTATTTCACCGTCAAATCGTGATGCTTTTATGTTGTGCGATAGCATTATTTTTAAGGTGAAATAATGGGGCTACAAGGCAGCGGGTACTAAGAGCATCTACTATTCGTAAAATTTACTATTAAGAAGATTTACGCCGCTGCGCTTATAGCTAATTTGTATAGCGCGTTACACAGATTTACCCTTCCTGCTCGCACTTCATTTCAAGTTTTGAATAGGCGATTACAGGCTGTAAGGCAGTGTTGCTTTCACTTGGTTGAAAGTCTCTTTTCTGTAAACTTTTTTCTACCAGGCGCTGAAGTTCAGCATCTGTATTTGCTTCAATAATTTCTACATTAAATACATCGCCATGTGAGTCAATTAAATACTTAGCTTTTACGACGATGTTTTGCTCGATACACGATTCTTTCTGTTCGTAAGTTAAATACTTTAGTGGCTGTTCGTTGTTTGTTGATACCCAGTAATTACTTACGCTGTCTGGTTTAGCGAGTGGTTCAGAGGTGAGATAGGGCGCAGAGCCTTTAGTTGCGCACGCGCTTAAAAATACTGATAAAACGAGAGGTAAATACAATTTGCGCATAAAAAATCCTTTTATTGCTGATGCTTGATATCGCTGATTAGTGCTTAGAGCTTTTTAAAAAGCGCCCAGACGTTATCACACATTAGAAAAGCCATGCAATGCTAGTCTGAAGAATGCTTCTTCATGGCAAATTCATATAATCGTCGTCCAAGCTGTAAATGCTTGCAGTCAAAATAACGTTTCACGCAAACAAAAAAATGGGACCGCTTTGGTCCCATTTTTGTTTTTAGTCGCGCCAGCGTTTAGTAAGGTCGTCGTACGCGTCGATGCGGCGATCACGGAAGTAGGGCCAGATGCGTTTTACTTTTTCTGTCCGTTCCATATCAAGTTCTACCGATAGCGTTGTTTCGCCATCTGCCTCGGCTTTTGCCAATATTTCACCCTGAGGGCCTGCAATAAAGCTTTGTCCCCAGAATTGAATACCTGGGTCGCCGTCAACAGGTGATGCTTCAAAACCTGTGCGGTTAGCTACAATTACCGGCACCGAGTTTGCCACCGCATGCGCGCGCTGAATGGTCTCCCAAGCGCCGTGCTGACGCGCGCGTTCGTCATCAGTGTCGGTTAAATCCCATCCAATTGCCGTTGGGTAAAACAATAAGTCGGCGCCTGCCATCGCCATAAGACGTGCAGCTTCTGGATACCATTGGTCCCAGCATACCAATACACCTAATTTGCCCACGCTAGTTTCAATTGGCGTAAAGCCCATATCGCCCGGCGTAAAATAGAACTTCTCGTAAAAGCCCGGGTCGTCTGGAATATGCATTTTGCGATATTTGCCCGCAATTTCTTTGCTTCTATCGAATACAACAGCGGTGTTGTGATAAAGGCCAGAGCCACGTTTTTCAAAAAGTGACGTCACTAATACAATGTTATGCTTTTCTGCAAGCTCACCAAAAAAATCAGTGGCAGGGCCCGGTATAGGCTCTGCTAAATCAAAGGCGTCGGTATCTTCTTGCTGGCAAAAATAAAGCGTACTGTGCAATTCTTGTAGCAATATACACTCGCAGCCCTCAGCCGCTAACTTCGCAATTTGTTCGGCACTTTTGTTCCAGTTCGTTGCTTTATCATTGTCGGCAACGGCCTGCTGAACCAGACCAACTTTCAGCTTAGTTGGGCGCATGTAGTGTCACTCCTTTATTTAAGGTGGCAATAATCGAATCTTTCAGCGTATTTGTGGGTACTTGCATAGAAATACAATGCAAACTGCCATACTGTTTTACCAACACGCTGCAATCAATGGGCTCAACAGTATGGTTTGGATGCGCTTTTTGCACAATGTCGATAGCTTCGGCATCTTCGTGTTCACCATACACAGGCAATAAAATAGCGTTATTGCATATCAAATAATTCGCATAAGATGCAGGCAGCCTATCACCCTCTTCATTTTCAATATGGGGCAAAGGCAAATGAAATTGTGCGTGTTCGGGTAATTCAAGCGCACATTCATCGCATAGCGCCTTAAGCCCTTCATAATGACTATCATGTGGGCGGTTGTTACACGCTTGAATAACTAAGCCTTTATCCGGCGTAAAGCGCACTAGCGTGTCGATATGACCATCAGTGTCATCACCCTCTAAGTGCCCATGCTGCAATACCGTCACTTTTCTGCAGCCAAGCATGTCTTTGAAGGCGTCAGCGTAAGCGCTTAACGACATATCATCATTGCGCTCAGGATTAAGCAAACACTGGGCAGTGCTTAACAAGTGACCTTCTTCGTCAATTTCAAGTGCGCCACCTTCTGCAACCACAGGACTGCTGCGTAGTACAGCCTTACAAAGTGCAGCAAGGTAACGTTGGTTGGCTAAGTTATCTTCGCTAGCATCAAACTTGTTGCCCCAGCCATTAAAACGGAATTCTACAGGCGAGCCGTTGCCATCGGCGTCTTTGCACGTAATAAAGCCATAGTCACGCATCCACGTGTCGTTATACGACGCAGGAATAATAAGAACCTTAGCGTTTTCAGGAAGCAGCGCTTTTAAGCTTTCTATGTCTTCGGGTGCGCACAGCATAATAACGCCTGCGTTATTGCGATTAACCGCCGAGACTACGTTTATATATGTAGCTCTTGCTTCGTCTAGCCAAGGAGCCCAATCTGTTTTTGCATGTGGCCACGCCAACATCACTGCGTCGATATCGTGCCACTCAGGCGCCATTGTGCGGTTGCCTAGCATAGTAATATTCCAACAAGCTTAAAGAAGTAATAAAGCGTAGATTATAACGAGGGCATTGCACGCAACCAAGAAAAGTCGTGATGAAATTAAATGGCGGTGACGATTACCGCTAGTGCTTAACCGTGGGTTGTTTAAGCACTAGCGATTATCAAAGAGGCTTTTAGTTTGTGTTTGCTACAACGGCAGACTGTTTTAGGTGCTTATCGAGAAACTTGATAAGCGCATGATAATACACCGCTGCATTCGCAGTATAATGGAAGCCATGCCCAACATCGTCTAATACCATCCACTCGTGCTCGATACCGCTGTCTTTCATGGCAAAGTGCAATCGATATGCGTGTTCTATATCAACAACAGTATCGTCGGTGCCATGCGCAATAAATACAGGCTTAGTGATCTTTTTGTACTGATATAGTGGCGAATAGCTAAAGAGCTGCTCTTGCTGCGTTGTAGGATCGCCCATAATATCGGTAAGCGCACGAACGGTGTCGTCATCTTGTAAGTCGCTGCGTTGGAAGCGAAGCGCAAGGTCGGTAACGCCTGCAAATGATGCTGCACACTCATACAACTCAGGCGAGCGAATTACGCTATAAAGCGCAGAATAACCACCGTAGCTGCCACCAATAATACATACTTTTTCTTTATTTATCGGATAACTATCTTTGGTATGCTGCAGTGCAAGCTCAATGTCATCTTCAATGAGTCTTCCCCACTGCTGCATGCCTTGCTTAAGAAAAGCCTTACCGTAACCGTATGAGCCGCGATAGTTTACCTGTAACGTGGCATAACCTGCATCTACCAATACCTGAATGTTACCTGAGTAGTGTCGCGAGTCGCTTATCCCAATGGGTCCACCGTGAGGGATAACAACTAATGGTGGGTTTTCTACATCAGGTATGGTCAAGAACGCCTCTAATGTTACGCCGTCTTCAGTTTCTAGCTGCAATAACTTGGTTTTGGCTAGATTCTTTTCGTTAAGCCAAGGGTACAACTCAACAAGCGGCACAAACGCATCTTTTTGTCGGTTGTAATAAAACGTTTTGCCGGGGTTAGCACTGTCGTCGGCAACAAAAATCATATTATCGCCACTTGCATCCATACCTATGGCGTATACGCCGTCAATATTGTTTGCGCTTTTCAGGCGTGAGGCAAGTTTGCTGTAGTCATCTGAAAAGTAAACTTGTTTAGTCATACCTTTTTCAAGGAATGAAACACCAATAACATCTTTTGTTTCAGGGTGCGTAATTGCGCCGGTTAAATCATAGGCATCATGCTCAAAAACCGTATCAGTAAAGCTCATTTGCTCTATGTTAAAGCGCTTTAGCTTTATTTTGTCGCTATTGTGATTGGTAAGCACAAGTAGCTCTGTGCCTTCTTGATTGCCACCTACCACACTAAGGTGATCGTTGGCGTTGGTTGTGAACACTTTTTTATACCGATACTTGCGAGGCTTAGAACCTGTGCGGGCAAACAGTTCTGTGACTTGCCCAACTTCACGTGTTCCAGCTAAGCGCCAGCCTTTGGCATCAAAAATCCATTCATGTAATTTCGGACCGCTTTTGTTCAGTCTTAGTTTTTTTCTGAAATCACTTCTTGTAATTTTTTGGCTCATGTCGAGCTTAAACAAGTCTACGTGGTAATCGTACTCTTCATTGGGTTCATAACTAGCGTAAATTGCTTTAGTTGGCTGGTTTGGCAGTGTATCTACCCAATAACCATTTTGTTTTATAAATGATAGTCTAAATGGAGGATTTCCTTTCGGTGTTCGGTCTGCAAACTCTACCAAGACATAACGATGGAAACGATCGTTGGAGTGCTGTCGTAGTGAAAGAAAGTTATCAGATAGCCACTTCATTTCGTAAATCTTATTAAAGTGATTTTGCCAAGACTTTATGCCGTTACGGTGGGTTACCTGCTGTTGAGCGCGTTGAAAAGTAATAGGCTCATCGGCTTTCATGTTAACTAAATCGTAAACAATTAAGTCATAAGTGCGAAGCTTTGGCTCTATAAAAGCAACGGCCGTGCCTGATGGATTTACCGTGAAAAGCTTGTATTTGGCACCTTTGAAAAAGTCTTGAAGCTGTGCTTGCTCTTCAGTCAGTGATGCTGCGTGTGTTATTGAAGTAACGCTTGAAAGTGTAAGGATAAAAGCGAGCGTCAACGATATAAAAAGCTTCATTATTCGGCTCCTTCTTTCTTAGCATGCGATTGGTAAAAGCCAATGTAATGATCATTCGGATAGATGCCGTTGGCCAATGGATATTGCTCTAGATACGGCGAGTGGTCTTGTTCAAGTATCTTCAGAATAATGGAGGTTCTATTGAGCAACCGTGTACGCATGGTCATACCCATTTTATCAATCATTAACAGGCCTACGTAATTTAGCTTGCCTGCTTGAACCGTAAATGAAAGATCTTGATCAGTAATGTCGTAATATATTTTTAGAATATTGCCTTGAGCAACAGAGCCAGTGCGCTCATATATTTCACTCCACGTGTAGGTACCCGCAGGGAGCTTCATTACTTCAATATGTTGTTCATAGTTTAGTGGCCCAAATTTGTGGCTGTTCATCAAGCCACTGCCTTCAAGCACTATATTTTCAGAATAACCTTTTGAGTAAATAGCAATGACGGCATAGCCTTCGTCGCCTTCAAGAGGAGGTATGTCGCTATCTGCGAAGGATGGGGCAGATAAAAAGAGGAGCAAATAAGCGATAACAGCTTTCACGTACTTCATTCCTTTGATAATTATTTTTGTAAGCGCGCTAAGGTACTTGCTGTTGATGAATTATTCAACTCCGCTTCGTTATTTTAATGTTTGGGGAAACACTATTTCAAATGGCGCCCGCCGTTTAAATGCAACGTTTGACCTGTTATGTAGTCGCTGTCAAATAGATAATGCATGGCCTTTACCGCTTCTTGTGCGCCAGGAACTGTTTGCAATAGCGACTTCTTTATTGCCTTTTGTTTGTATTCCTCAGAGTCGTGCTCGTTAAACATAAGTAATGCAGGTGCAATACTGTTTACCTTTACCTTCGGGGCTAATTTCTTAGCAAAAGACAGCGTTAGGTTGTGCAAAGCTGCTTTGCTTGCTGCATAGGCAGTATGTTTTTCACTTCCTGTGTCTTGTACGTAGTCTGTCATGTGAATAATATCTGCGCCTTCAGGGCAACGAAGCAGCGCATCTTCTAAAGCGAGATTTATTCTATAAGGCGCAATGGCATGTATGGTCATCATGCGTGTCATAAGCCCATGTTTATCGTTACTGTCTTTTTCTTGCGCCCAATCAGAAGCATTGTGAATAATGGCGCGATAGGTATTACTGATTGCCTTAATCTCATCAATTGCTCGATCAATAGCCGCCTCAGTGCTAAAATCCGCGCATATAACCGTTGCGCCTTTTTCTTTAAGTTTCGCAACTGAAGGTTTGTTGGTTCGGTAAGTAACAACCACATTTTGATGATTGTCGAGCAAGCTTTCTGCCATGGCTAAACCTAATCGTTGGCTTGCGCCTGTAATTAGTATAGGTGCGCTCAAGATGATTTCCTTCATTAAATTAACGGTTTATGTGATTTTGTGCCAAGTGCACGATTGGTAGCAACGACGTTAAATAAAAGTTTTGTTGCCGTGTAATGGATCTGTAACGACTTGGCAATCGTAGAAGATCAAAAAAGAAGTAACAACGGAAAAACACATGTTAGCAAAAGAAGCGGTAATTGTGCGTGATGCACTAGACCCCTCTATTTCAGAGTCTGCACAACGCGTACGTGATGCCTTAGAAGCTAAAGGTCTTGAAACGCCTATGGTGGAAAATGGCTTGTCAGACGAGCAGAAGCGCAAGCGCATTGAAAGTGCCATGCGTGATGTTATGGAAACGCTTGGCTTAGACCTAGCGGATGATAGTTTGTGCGATACGCCAAATCGAATTGCCAAGATGTATGTGAATGAGGTCTTTAGCGGCCTTGATTATCTGAAATTTCCGAAAATAACAGCCATTGAAAACAAGATGCAAATCGACCAGCCCGTGCAGGTAAGCGATATTAGCCTTACAAGCACATGCGAGCATCATTTTGTGACTATTGATGGCGTTGCAACTGTGTCTTATATTCCAAAAGATACGGTTATTGGTTTATCTAAAATAAACCGCCTTGTAGGTTTTTTTGCGCAGCGTCCACAGGTACAAGAGCGTCTAACGCAACAGGTGTTGGTAGCGCTTCAAACATTGACTAATACAGAAGATGTTGCCGTAAGCATTAACGCAACGCACTACTGTGTGAAAGCGCGTGGTATTCGCGATACGAATTCGTATACTAAAACATCTGCACTTGGCGGCCGATTCCTTACAGACGCAGATCTCAAACGAGAGTTCTTCGCAAAATAGTTTTTTACTAAGTAGCAATAGCGTTCGACAATATCTGATTGCAAAAAAGCCGCTCACAGAGCGGCTTTTTTATTCCTGTAGAGTCGTTTTTTAAACGCGACCCTTTGCGAACGGCGGCGTTTCATTTTTCCGCTTCTAAAGATTCGATAATTAAGTTTATTCTTCCGCCAATACCGTTTGCAGGCGTTAAGCCCAGCACTTTTTTGCAGCAGTCGCACGACGTTTCCTGCTCATGATACATATCTCGTATTGCCGTGCGTTCAAAATTATTTATTGCCCCGCAGTAGGGGCACATATACTCCAAAGCATCACTACTTTGCATAGTCTTATCCATTGCTTGTTTACATTTCCGTATGACTCAGCATTTTAGCCGTATCGATTTTGTCAGGAGCGCAAGGTCGAACGTAATGAAACGTGTTGCGCGCTAGCTAAATACAAAACACCAAAGCAATTCTATTTGCTTACTTTAAGTATAGTGGGTATTTACATTACTGCTGATAAATACAGTAAAAATTTGATAAGTAATTGGAAGACTTAGAATTTAACTGTTTGTTTGTTTGTTTTTTAAACTGTAAAGATGTGCCAAATTCGGCGGTGAAAAACAGAGAATAAGTGCTGTTTATGCAGACTAAACACAACGTAAACAGCACCACAAAAGCATTATTTTACATGAAGCCACATTTGCTGATAGGGCGCTAAACTGATGGATGCACTCTTACCATTAACCTGTGAACTGGTTAAAAGGTCATCACAATCCTGATGATGAACTGCATTTAAAATTGCGCCGTTTACCTGCTGTTGGTGCTCACTAAAATTGCACAAAACCAATAATTTTTCGCCCTGTTGCCCTTCACGAAGAAATGCAAAGCAATGCTGATTTCCCGATTCGAGAATGTGTGTTTTGGCGTGCCCAAAAATCGAATTCGACTTTCTTATATTCAGCATGTGCTGAAGACCTTGAAACACATCAATGCTGGCTTTTTCTTGAAGGGTTTTTGCGCGTTCTGGTGCAAGTGCCAACGCGGTATCGCTTTGCGTAACGGCGATGCGATTCACCCAACGATCGTCGTGTTTTTTAGCATCGTCATTGCGGTAGCTGTAGTCATTCAGTTTGGCAATCTCGTCACTAGAATAGAGCAGCGGAATGCCACCAACGCTAAACGTTATACCGTAAAGCAACAACATGCGTTTAACCGCTTCATCAATTGACGCTTTATTGTTATTTTTCAGCGCATCCTCAAGACCGCATAAAGATGCAAGCGAGCCACATACTCGACAATCACCGTTTGAAGGATTCTCGGCAAAAGGCACACCGTTGGCAAAACTTCCGCTAAATCGACCCGTGTAAAACTGATTTAAGAAATAACGATGATCAAATGAATTGATGCCAAGTTCTTGCGCCACCGCATCATCGAAAGTCCAGCCAATGTCATCGTGACAGCGAACATAGTTAACCCATGTGCATTCATCAGAAATTGGAAAACTTTTCTTCATTGAACGCGTTAATAGGCGAGTTTTACGCGTTGCCAAAGAATTCCATAACAACGCCATCAATAACGGGTTATAAGATAACTGACACTCGTCTTTATCGATGTACTTTACCACTTCGTCAGGGTGAACAATGGCTTCTGACTTAAACACCACTGCAGGAGCAGCTATTTGAAGACAGCTGTTAAAGGCTTGTATTAGCACATGTGCTTTGTCTTGGTTTTCGCAATTAGTGCCAAGTTCTTTCCATATAAAAGCAAGTGCATCTAAGCGTAGTGCTGCACAACCGATATTAGCGAGAAACAGCATTTCTGCCGTAATGGCGTTGAACACCTCTGGATTGCTGTAATTCAAATCCCACTGAAAACTGTTAAATGTGGTCCATACCCATTTCTCCATGGTTTCGTTGTAGGTGAAGCTTCCTCGACGAACCTGCGGAAATATCTCTCTTAACGTTTGCTCATATTGATCGGGTAAGGTCCTGTCATCAAACAGGTAGTAATAATTTTGGTATTGTTCATCACCTGCGAGGGCAGCTTTAGCCCATAGGTGCTCATCTGAAGTGTGATTGAACACAAAATCGAGTACCAAATTAATCCCTTCTTTCTGCAGGGCAGTCGCGAGCTTCTCAAGCTCTTTGATAGTACCAAGCGCTGGATTAACTTTGCGATAATCACTTACTGCGTAACCGCCATCACTGTCGCCTTTTGGTGCATCATATAACGGCATTAAATGCAGATAAGTTATGCCCAGAGCTTTGTAATAGGGAATACGGTCGTGAAGGTCTTTAAGCGTTGGACCCATTAAATCCACATAGGCGGCCATACCCACTTGGCTTTCATCGCGATACCACAACGGGTTTTCGAGTCGGCTAACATCTAGCGCTTTTAGCGCTGGCTTACGGTTTTTTATGCCATCTTTAAGAATGCCGACAAGCTGCTGTAGGTGGAAATAGCAATCGTATTGATGACCATACACGTGTGTGTACTTTTGAAACAACGTGGGAAAATGCGCTTTTAATCGGCGCTTAAATAACGCTGCATCTTTCTTTGAAAGATCAGATAAATCCGTAGAAGCCAATATACGGTTTAAACAAACGTTACTGTCGGCAGCATAATTCATAAGTTACTCCCAATCGCTTGACCACCAAGCGGTTATGGCTTTTAAAAGACACAAGCAATTTTTGTTGGTCTTAGGCATATGTTAACAACTATTAACAATTATCTTAAACGATTAAGTTTGTGGTGCAAATATTTTCCTTCATAAATTTTAAAAAACAGGTCTACATGCGCGAAGTAGTATCTAAACAGCACAGTGTAAATGCTTGTCATGTTTCAAAGGCTGTTTTTGAAAAAGGCCGTGTGGCTAAAAAAAGCATGTGGTTGAAAGAAGCAGTGTTGTTTAGAAAGACACAGTTGTTTATGCTCGACATTAGTCTCAACTGCATTATTTGTGTATCTGAATGGAACAATTAGAACAAGCCCAAGTACTTTATGACACCCTCATCGAATTTGCTGTGACGTACAGCTTCCAAATTGTTGGGGCGTTATTTATTTTTCTTATCGGCTGGTGGCTATCAACTAAAATAGGCACTGCAGTTGAAAATCTTATGATAAATCGAGATATCGATATAACGCTTAGCCGATTCACTGGCGGTGCTGTAAAAATCGTTATTCTTGCGGTCGTGACAATCATTGCTTTAGGTAACGTAGGAATTAGCGTCACGCCTCTTATTGCGGCGGTTGGTGCCATTGGCTTAGGTGCTGGCTTGGCAATTCAAGGTATGCTGGCAAATTATGCTGCCGGGTTTACCATCATCATCACTCGCCCGTTTGTCTTAGGCGACACCATTCGTGTGCAGGGCGTCTCTGGCGTGGTTGATAAGGTAATGTTGCCGTACACCATATTGATTGATGAAGACAATGTTCACATTCAAATACCTAATAAACTTATTGTGGGGGAGATCCTTCAAAATTCAGCCGAGAAAATGCTTATAGAGCTTGAGATAGGTGTAGCTTATTCAAGTGACGTTGATAATGTTGCAAGTATCATCACGCAAGCGGTGCAGAGTGTTGAAGGCATTTCTGACGAGAAAGCGCCCGCTATAGGTATTGATAACTTCGGCGACAGCAGCATTAATTTTGGTGTACGCGTATGGGCGCCAACCACAAAGCATTTTGAAACTCGCTATGCGCTGAATCAGGCAATATTTAACGCGTTACAGAGAGAAAACGTAGAAATTCCGTTTCCTCAACGTGAAGTGCGTATGCTTCAAGACTCGTAAAGCTCAAGCGGTAATCCGTCTGGGTCCTGAAAGAAGGTAAATTGCTTGCCCGTATATTCATCTACGCGTACGGGTTCGCAGGCCACCCCTTTTTGTTCTAGCGAATCAATAACACTCATTATGTCTGTTACTTGAAAGGCAAGGTGTCTAAGCCCTTGAGCCTCTGGTCGTGAAGGGCGACTAGGCGCATCAGGGAAAGAAAAAAGCTCTATTTGACTGCCATCAGGTAGCGCTAGGTCGCATTTGTAAGACTTTCTTGCTTCACGATAATTCTCATCAATTACAGTAAACCCCAGTACGTCGGTGTAAAACGCCTTTGAGCGTAGGTAATCGCTGCAGATAATGGCTACGTGATGAAAGCCGTTTAGCATAGTGTTGTCCTTGTTGAATTAATGAAAGCGGTGATTTTGTGTAGGCTTTGCCATTTATTTTTAACGTTAAATAAAGCCGGATATCGCCTAGCATCGTACAGTAGTTGGTAATTTACAAAAAGCACTAGAAGATAAAGGTTGAAGAAATGCTTAGAAAATTCAGGTCGGTGGTTAGGTCAGTCGTAAGTGCAGTTCTGGTGAGTTTCTTTTTGTTTGGTTGCACGGGCGTGCCAACGAATGTGAGCCCGGTACAAGACTTTGAACTTCCTCGCTACTTGGGGAAGTGGTATGAAATAGCGCGTTTCGATCATAGCTTTGAACAGGGGCTTTCTAATGTTACGGCAACCTACACCATGCGTGACGACGGCGGTGTAAGCGTTATTAACAGAGGTTACTCAGCAGAAGAGGGGAGCTGGGATGAAGCACAAGGTAAAGCCTACTTTGTTGGCAACAGCAGCACTGGCCATTTAAAAGTATCCTTCTTTGGGCCGTTCTACGCCAGCTACGTGATAATGCAGTTAGATAAACAGGACTATCAGTACGCTCTTATCACTGGACCAGACAAAGACTTTCTATGGATTTTGGCGCGCTCGCCAAACATCAGCAAGGCAACAGTAGAGGCGCTTGTACAAACTGCCCAAAACGCAGGGTATGACACAAATAAACTCATTTGGGTTGAACACGATAAAGCGTAACTTTTTAATTCAAAAAGTACTTTTGTTTTGGGGATAACTGCGCCATACGGCACCATTGTGCTATTATTGCGCGCATCTTCGTTGTTTACACAGTACTAAGAGAGTTAAGGCATGCAAACGCTTACTATTACTACCCCCGATGATTGGCACCTCCATTTTCGCGACAATGAAATGTTAGCCGAAACTGTTCCAGCAACAGCGCGCTGTTTCCAACGTGCCATCGTTATGCCTAACTTAGTACCGCCCGTGGTTAATGCAGAAATGGCCATGGCTTATAAAACACGAATTGAAGCAGCAAGACCACAAGGCAGCAACTTCGAGCCTTTAATGACGCTGTTTTTAACCAATCAAACAACGCCACAAGATATTGTTGAAGCAAAAAAAGCAGGGGTTACCGCATGTAAGCTTTATCCTGCAGGGGCCACCACGAACTCAGATGCCGCAGTGAAAGGAATTCAAGCGCTTTACCCTGTGTTTCAGGCTATGCAAGAGCAAGGGTTATTATTGCTTATTCACGGTGAGGTTACTGAACACCACATCGATATTTTCGACCGTGAAAAAGCGTTTATTGACCTTCACCTTGGCCCAATTGTTGACGCGTTCCCCAAGTTAAAAGTGGTTTTTGAACACATTACTACCTCTGATGCAGCCAGTTTCGTTGCTCAGGCGAGCGACTTTGTTGGCGCAACAATAACTCCTCAGCATTTGCTACTTAACAGAAACGACCTGCTAGTAGGTGGAGTACGCCCTCACAATTATTGTTTACCTGTACTAAAGCGTAATACCCATCAACAAGCACTTCGTGAGATGGTAGCAAGCGGTAACAAAAAATTCTTTTTAGGTACCGACTCTGCGCCGCATGCCAAACATAAAAAAGAGAACGCGTGTGGGTGTGCAGGATGTTACAGCGCGTGGTCGGCTATTGAGCTATATGCAGAAGTATTCGAGCAATTAGGTGTGCTTGATAAGCTAGAAGGCTTCGCAAGCCATTATGGTGCTGATTTTTATGGTTTACCTAGAAATACGACTACAATGACATTAGTCAAAGAATCGTGGACGGTACCAGAGCAAGTGACCTTAGCTGATGGTACCGACATGGTTCCATTTTTTGCGGGGCAAACATTACAATGGAAACTGCGCGACGCGTTTCAAAGTTAGTTCTAGTCTTTTTCCTCTTCACTAGCAGCCTGTGGAGCCATACTCTGCAGGCGAAAAGTATATCTTTTGCCTATACATTTTCTGACGACCTACAGGCAATAGTGTCTGCAGAGCAATTTAACTCAATTAACGCGTTTGCTTTAAGCTTACTTCAGTCTGCTGCCCCAACCGCTTCTTTTGAAAACAAAAGCGCTACTCAAAAACAAAAGGGGCAAGCGTATGTGCCTCATATTTTATTTAATCTTGTAAGAACAAAAGAAAACGAACTTGACTATAATTGGATTTCGCCAATTTTAGCTTACGAATGTAGCGAGTTATTTGCATGCACCCCCAATGCGGGTAGCCAAGAAATAGACGTTGGTGTGGCTTATATTGCCTTAGCTAAAACAGACAATAGTGAACATGATGCTGAGTGGCTTAGCGAGAAAGTCAGCGAATATAAAACGTCTTCTGAATTTAATGCGCAGGTATTGCCGTTAGTTACGCAAGTATCGAAAGACTTTCCCAATAGCGTGGAAGAATACGGGTTAGTTAGTTTGGTAGGTAAGTTACATGCAAATACGTCAAACTTGTGGGTGATAGCCGATTTAGTGCCACTTTTTTCCGATTTAAGTGAGCGTGGTGAGTTAGAAGGCATTGCAGCAGACTTTGTTCGAGAAATACTGCACGAAATGGGCATGCCTGATGCCATTTTATCTGCGCCATGGAAACGAATAGCAAAAGAAGCAACTACCAAGTCGAATGTGCTGGTTTTTTCCGTTATTCGAACCGATGAACGAGATGATGTATTTCATTGGGTGACACCAGTCTCAAAGAACTTGCATGGCTTATTTGGTATCGACAAGCCACGCTTTGCTACCATTCAAGATGTACCCAAAACGTATCGGGTAGGCACGCTAGCGCAAGATTACCGTTATGACATTGCTCTCGATTTGGGTTTTCAGGTGAAAGCCTATGAGTCGTGGCAAGCACTAGTGGATGGGCTTTTTAGAAATGACATAGATGTTCTGTTTGGTTCTCAGGGAGCTGTTGATATTGGTTGTAACCCTGATGGACTTAAATGTGAGACAATAAAGCTAACCAGTGAATACGATATTTCTACAGCTTACTTGGCACTGTCTAAAACCGACACGTGTGTGTTAGTGCTTGAGAAGCTGAAACTTGCCTCAGCCAAGGCAAGAAAAAGTAAAAAATATAATGAGCAGCTTTCTGCGTGGAGTGAAATGGTCTCGCAGGACTTTGGCATTGCTCATCATACCGAAAACGGTGTAGTACACCTGTGGAACCCAAATTAATGACAGTTGAAACAATCAAGCATCTCAATATACAACCCACCATTGTTAAAGCACTAGACGCCCAAGGCATTTACCAGCTATCTCCCATTCAAGCACAGTCACTTCCCGACGCACTGCAAGGTAAAGATGTAATAGGGCAAGCACAAACGGGCAGTGGTAAAACACTTTGCTTTGTTATTCCTGCTTTAGAGATGATAGAAGTAAGTGACTTTTCTACGCAGGTATTAATGCTTTGTCCAACGCGCGAACTCGCTGACCAAGTGGCCGAGCAATGCAGATTGGCTGCTAAAGAAATAGGCAATGTTAAGGTAACCACATTGTGTGGTGGACAACCCATGGGCCCTCAAATCCAGTCGCTTAAGCATAGTCCACATATTATTGTGGGGACGCCAGGCCGCGTAATGGATCATGTTGAAAAGCGTCGTATCGATTTAAGTAATATAAAACTGCGCGTGTTAGATGAAGCTGACAGAATGTTAGATATGGGCTTTGAGGATGACTTGCGCGTTATTTTTGGGCAAATGCCTAGTCGCGTTCAAACCTTATTGTTTTCTGCCACATTTACCGAGCAAATTGAACGCGTAGCAAATCAGTACCTGTCAAACCCTGTTACATGCAAAGTAGAAGCGCAAGATAGTAAGCCAGCGATAACGCAGCTAGGTTACAGTGTTTTAGCGCACACACGCACGCAGGCGCTCAAAGCAGTACTTACTCATTATCAGCCTAAAAACGCGATTGTTTTTTGTAACCGAAAAGTACAAGTAACCGAAGTGGTTGAAGCACTTCAAGAAGACGGCTTCAGTGCTGCCGGGTTGCAAGGTGATATGGAACAAATTGCGAGAACCGCGGTATTAATGCAATTTGCAAGCGATGCGCTTCAAGTATTGGTAGCTACTGACGTGGCGGCGCGCGGCTTAGATATTGACGATGTGGCATGCGTTATAAACTACACGGTAAGTGAAGAGCCCGAAACGCATATTCATCGAATTGGAAGAACCGCTCGCGCTGGAGCTAAGGGAATGGCCGTCACCTTGGTAAGTGACGAGGAAGAGCACTTCTTGCGAAAAATTGAAGTGCTTCAAGAAAGCGATATTCCACTTAAAGGTGCGCAAAGCCTACGTTTCCATAAAAATAAAATAACACAGCCAGAGTTCACTTGTATTTCATTAAGTGCGGGTAAGAAGCAAAAGCTTCGTCCCGGCGATTTAGTAGGGGCATTAACCAAAGATGCCGAAATACCGGGTGATGACGTGGGTAAAATTGCCGTTCAAAATAGTATGAGCTTTGTGGCTGTGAAAGCGCGTAGTGTGAAAAAAGCCATGACGCAGTTCAGAGAAGGCAAGATTAAGGGTAAGCGAATTAGAGCAAGAAAGCTGTAATTTGCACTGCTTATTGTAATACGCAAAATAAAACGCAAAAGGACATAAAGCGTGGTCGCTGAAACCGATTTAAAAGCGCTACTAAAAAACCTAACACCAGTAGCCAGTGCGGAAGATTACGTTTTTACAACGCTTCCTAAAGCCAACGTGAGTAGCGAGCTTATCGCTGTTGCCAAGGGTGTGTTTCAAGAGAGTGAAGGCACTACGCTTATTATATCTGCCACAGAGGCGCAGCGCTCTGCGCTGCCTTTCGAAGGGCGCTTTCGCTGTATAACCTGTGAAGTACACTCTAGCTTAGATGCTGTGGGTATGACCGCAGCTATGTCTCGCGCGCTGGGTGACGCAGGTATAAGTGCGAACGTTGTAGCTGCTTTTTACCATGATCATATATTCGTGCCTGCTGATAAGGTTGACCTTGCGGTACAGGTATTACAAAAGCTAGGCCTTTAGTTTTCCGCTGTTAGGGTTAAACGCCACTATTAAGCCAACAGCAAGACAGTACTGTGCAGCGTAATAAGTGAGCATGACTAAAAACGGCGAGAATGGTAAAGGCGTACGAAATACAGACTGCGCTAGTACCGCATCTGAGATAATAAATAGTAGCGCTCCACCAACAATTAAGCGCGTATTACCAAGCCATATTGCACTTAAACCCATGGTTAAAATAACACTGACGTAAGCAAGTACCGGAACGAAAAGGGTATTAGCTTCAGGAAGAATATGCATCGCTATAAGGAGTGCAAATATCAACACACACAGGCTAATGAGCCCTTTAGCTAATAGTGAAAATGCGTTTGTGTGCTGTAAATGTTCTGCTCGTCTTGTAAGGCAATAAAATGACAAAACGTAGGTGACATGTGCCAAGAAAAAGCATGCTAAACCAGCTAGAAAGCTGTGCTCAATAGGAAGCGCTAACACCACATCTCCAGCCAAGCTAAAAATTAATGCAAAAGCTAACACCACACGCGCCATACCCGCTGTGCTTTTTACAACTGCTAAACTAAGTAATGCTACGGGAAGTGCTTTGAGAACGAATTGATAAGCATAGGGGCTAAAAAGCAAAGAGGCTAAGTAAATACTAGACAGTACTGCATATACCGCGGCTAATCTTTTTTTCATTATGTGCCTTTTAATAAAAAGCCCCACATCTGAACCGCAGACGAGGGGCTAATTTTATGCGCTTATGTTTGTAAGCGCACACTATTTCACGTTGGTAGTGTTACCAAATTTTCACACGCTCTTCAGGTGCAAGATATAGTGCATCTTCTTCAGTTACGTTAAACGCTTCGTAAAACTCTGGTACGTTACGTACTGCACCATTTGTACGGAACTTAGTTGGTGAGTGTGTATCAGTCTGCACTTGGCTACGTAACGCTTCTTCACGATACTTGCTTGCCCATACTTGACCGTAACCAATGAATACACGCTGGTCGCCGGTGAAGCCGTCAAGCACTGGAGCTTCTTCACCCTCTAACGACAAATGATATGCTTTAAGCGCAATACTGATGCCACCTAAGTCACCAATGTTTTCACCCAAGGTATATTCGCCATTTACGTAAAGGTCAGGCAGTACCTCAAATTCGTTGTACTGCTGAATAAGGTTAGCAGTGCGCGCCTCGAACTCGCCGCGATCGGCATCTGTCCACCAGTTGCGCAGTACGCCATCACCGTCAAACGTAGAGCCTGAGTCATCGAAACCATGACCAATTTCGTGACCAATCACCGCGCCTATGCCACCGTAGTTAACTGCATCTTCAGCATTCATGTCGAAAAATGGCGGCTGTAAAATAGCAGCTGGGAATACAATCTCGTTGAGCGGTGGGTTGTAATAGGCGTTCACTGTTTGTGGTGTCATCCCCCATTCGTGTGTCCATACCGGGCCACCTTGCTTTTTAAGCATTTCTTCGTAATTGACATCGCTTGAACGCTTGAGGTTTCCGAATAAATCAGACGCATTTACTGTAAGTGCAGTGTAGTCTTTCCACTCGTCTGGGTAGCCAATTTTTACGGTGAACTTAGACAGCTTATCAAGTGCTTGTGCACGTGTTTCGTCTGTCATCCAATCAAGATTTTCAATACTTTCTTTGTAAGCAAGAAGCAGGTTATTCACCATTTCCATCATGCGCTCTTTCGCTTCAGGTGGGAAATGCTGTTTAACGTAAACCTTACCAATAAGCTCGCCCACGTGAGCATTCGACAAGTTTACTGCTCTACGCCACTGTGGCTGCTGCTCTTCAACGCCGCGAAGTACCTTACTGTAGAAGTTAAAGTTTGCTTCATCCAACTCGGCATTAAGGCGTGTTGCCGAAGCATTTAACAGACCCCATTTAAGGAAGGTTTTCCAGTCTTCCAATGCGGTTTCTTGAATTAAACCGTCTATGTTCTGCATGTAGTCTTTTTGCAAAATACCTAACGCAGGAATATCCGCTACTTCCGCTTGTGCTAAATAGGCATCCCACGCGAAATTCGGCATAAGCGCTTTAAGCTCGTCGATGGTTAACTTGTTATAGTTAGCGGCAAAATTACGTGCTTGCTCTTTTTTCATATGAAGCTGAGCAATTTGTGTTTCTAAATCGAAAAGCATTTTTGCGCTGGCTTCTGGTGCATCAAAACCAGCAATCTCAAACATGGTTTGAATGTGTTTTACGTATGCATCGCGTATTGTTTGAGAAGCTTCGTCATCTTTGAAATAGTACTCACGTTCAGGAAGACCTAACCCTGATTGCCATGTGTACATCAAATACTCTTTTGGTGACTTTAAGTCTGGGTATTGTGTAAGGCTAAATGGCGTGCCGTAACCATAGCGCGCGGCATAAGCAAAGTATTCGGCAAGGTCGGTGTAGTCTTCTATGGCTTCAATTTTTGCAAGTTCTGGCTTAAGCGGTGTTGTGCCAAGCGCATTACGGTTTTCCATGTCCATGTAAGCACGATAAAAATCGCCTACTTTCTGCTCGTCACTGCCCGCTTTGAAATCGCCTTCTGCTGAAGACTTAATGATATCCATCACGTGGTCTTGTGCTTCATCGCGAAGAATAACAAACGAGCCATAGCTCGACTTATCAGCCGGAATTTCGAAATTATCAAACCACTTTCCATTTACGTAACGGAAAAAGTCATCACCTGGGTCGACAGACAAGTCCATGTTTTCTTTCATGATTCCCGAAGACAAAGTTTGCTGCTGAACTGTTTCTTTAGCCGTTTCAGTTTGCTGCTCTGGGGTGGTGGATTGGGGGCTACACGCGGTCAATGCGAGTGCCACGCTTAAGCTTAAAACGCTTCGTAACATGGTGTGAGGTTCCTTTTTTAAATCTTATCTGTCTAGAATTAATAGGCGTATTACCCATTCTCTGACTTATTGTTTTGTTGCTCGAGCCTAGTAAGCCAGTGTGTTCTTTATTGTTCATAAAGCTGCTACACATTATTGCGGCATATCGTTGCTGCTGCACATCTATAATACTTGCCTACTTACGGCATTTGGCTGGCTTAATTTGTAGCATGTAAGGGGTAATAGAAAAAGTGTTTATGGTGAAAATACACAGCTTGTAACAACTTGTAATGCGTAATTCGCTATAGTGGTTTTAACCTTATTTAAGCATGCATGAATACAAGGAAAACCTTATGTCTGAGCAGAAGCTTCCGTTTGATACCATTTCGCCCTGCGAATATGCTGATGCCTTGCCACGAGAGCAGTTTATGGACTACGTTATCAAACCGCTATGGCAAGGTATGCCTCGTATTTCAGGTCCTGCTTTTACTGTAAAGTGCGAGCCAGGCGACCATCTAATGCTGCATGCTGCCATTTATCGAGCAAGCCCCGGAGATATTATTGTGGTGCAAGCTGATGATAAATTTGCAGTCGCTGGTGGAAACGTGTGTGCCATTGCGCAATCAAGAGGCATTAAAGGGTTTGTTATTGACGGTGTTATTCGCGACTTGGCCGAAACGCGTGAAAACAAGTTTCCTGTGTTTGCCCGTGGCGTAGTACCAAAGCCCGGCGCTAAAAAATGTGTCTCGCCGCTCAATCAGCCTATTCAGTGTGGCGGCGTAACGGTAAACGCTGGAGATATCATTGTTGCAGATGAGGAGGGTATTGCCGTTATTCCACAAGCCCAAGTGGTATCTGCGTTCGAAATTGCGAAAGCGCGCGCTGACAAAGACGAAGCTATGTCACTCTCGCAGTGGCAAGCGCAGCACTCAGAAAAAGTAGAATCTACGCTTGCTTCACTAGGGTTTGACGATAGCTAGCTGGCTTAGGGCGAGTTTACGCGTGTGCTAATACAGCCACGCGTAGCTAAATTTCATAAATACCGCTTGTTCGGTGCGCATTAAGCCTGGGTTCTCATCATCAGCAAAGGCAGAGTCACCGTAGCCAATAAAAAGGCGTGACAACGGGTTTATCATGTATGAGTAAATAAGTTGTGTGCCTAGGCTTCGGTCACGAGCATCTACCTGCACTAAATAGTTATCGGTATTGCGTTTAACGTCGGCGTACACAAGTGCCAAACGAACAAACTGTTTGGCACTAAATTGGTAGCTCAACCGCAAATCGGTCAAGTTAGCGGTAAACAGCATGTCGTTATTTACATCTATTCTATTGTATTCATGCGAGACAGAGGCTTCTAAATGGTCACCCAAATTCAACGTGATAGATGGCTCAAGTAGAATTTGATCTCCCAAACGGTTGTTACGCAAATCAATGCGGTCGCCAATTCGTGCGAAGTTTTCGAAATAAATTGTGCGGTTAGGCTGCGCTTCGAAATAAAACGAAAACTGCTCTTCGGTAAAGCGTGTGGTGTTACCGTCTATGACTAAGCTTGCGCCATTTTGTCTTAATCCTACAGTGTCTCGTTTAACCCACTGGAAGTTAAAATAACTCTGATAAGCAGCATTTAGCTCTACTTGAGCCTGTACTTCACGCTCTATTAACTCGCCGTTATCGTTATGCGTAATGTCCCAGTCGCCGCCAAACTCAAAGCGGTTCCACCACGCGTTATCTTTCCACCACACTAAACCGCCGCCTAACACGCTTTTGTGTCTATCTACTGTGCTTTCAAAACCTAAATCAGCACGAAAATCGGCTTGTGTGCTTGTTCTGTTGGCATACATGTACCACTCGCGTTCTTCGTGGCGGTAGTCAATTTTGTATGTGCTGCCTGCAAAATTGTCGTCATGCAGGGCACGCAGTGTAATTTCACTTTTGTCGGTGTCTTCACTGCAGTCGTTGCGGCAAAAATCCTGAAACAACTGATTTGGATATTGCGTATCTGAACGAAGTACCTGCATGCGAAGCGTGTCGCTAGGTGTAATTTGATATCGCGTATCAAGGCCAGTCACTATATTGTGGTAATCGTCGGCATGACGACCTGTAATAATGGCGCCAATCGATAAATCGTCAGATATGTCGTAGCGATAGCGTGCCGCAATGTTAGTGCTTTCTTGATCGAGTCTTGCCACGCTTGAACCTAAGTTCCCTGGTACTAGAAACGTAGTACTTTCATCATTTGCGGCCAAAATACCAAAGGTGTGATCATTTACTCGGCCCGTTAATTTAGTACCTAAATCGGGTGCTCCAATGTTTCGTGTGTAAACCAAATCGTATTGCGTGCTAAAGAAGTCTGCGTTCTCTAAAAAGAAAGGGCGTTGCTCAGGGAAAAAGAGTGCGAAAGGGTTGTTAATGCCTAGCTGTCCTGCGTCGGCTTCTACTTGAGAAAAGTCAGGGTTAACCGTTGCCTGAAGCAGCATATCTGATGAAATACCCCAGTTAATGTCTACACCCACTTCCTGATTGTTCTGATATTGCCAGTCGTTCGAGGTAGCCGTGCTTGCTGCACGATTTCGAGCATAACCTGCCACAGCATAGGGCGTAATAGACAAATTCTTGCCTTGCTTGGCAGAGGCAAAGCCTTCCATTTTGCCCATCTGACATAGGTTGCAAGAATTGTTGCGGTCTACTGGTCTATTAGAGATACGCAAATTATTATCGCGTGGATAAAAACGCACGAATTCAACGCGCCACTGCTTTGGGCCATCGCTGTTGATAAAATTCATTATGCGAAAGGGGAGAGCAATCTCTACCGTATAGCCTTCGTCGGTAAGCTGTGTTTCGGCATCCCAAATGGCATTCCAGCTATCGCTTTCACTGCGGGTCATTTGATTTTCAATAGCGTCAGACTGAATGCCGTGTGGGTTAACAAAGAATTGATACGACAATCGACTGTCGCCAAATGTGTCTATTTTTACGCCCACAAGGTCGTTGTCCCACACGCTGTCTCTGTCTCTAAACAATGCGCGTATTTGAGAGGCATCGTTATCCTGAGCCGTAAACGCAATATAAATGTTTTCGCCGTTTTCAAAAATGCGCGCAGTGGTTTGAACTGGCGGCGTTGTATTTTCAAAGGGGCGTGTTACGTAATTTAACGGTATCTTCGCCGCGTCATTCCACGCATCTTCATCGATAATGCCATCCAGTTCTATTTTTTGTGCCAGAAAAGGCACTACTAGACTGTCGGTACGTTCGCTGCCGTTGTCCTTGTCATCATCAAGGCGTTCGGTCACTACTGTTGGAGGTGCCGAGGAGCTCTGTTGAGAAGATAGCTGAGAGGATTGCTGCGACGCTTGTTGCGAAGATTGAAGTTGAACGTCTAAGGCCCCACTAACTTGCGTTGATACAAGCAGGGCGCAAAAAGCAACACATAAAGCGGTTGAGCGAATTTTGTTTTGCCAACGCGTTGGCGGAAAAAGCGTGGTGTCCATGAAAAATGATGTCACTTGTTTTTTTAGTTTTAATTTTTGTGCGCGCAAAGTATGGACAAAACTCTGCGTTTGCTAAAGCAGGTTAATCGCAAATATATGAAACCTTAGCGTGTTTATCATTGCGCTTTGTTTATAAAAATAAATATCCCTGAGTAGTAATTCGTAGATTGTAAGTTGGCGTCATCACATTCAATGAACATATCGTGTAGAATTACGTACTGATTCTGATATACGAAACGCACTTACGCGTTTGCCACCAAATAACAGACGAGTTCTACATGTTTTCATTTTTTGAAAGGCTTACTCAGCCCTTTCCCGATGCACCACCTACTCAGCCACCTACGGGTATAATTGCGTTTTGTAAATACTACACCCAAGGCATGTGGGGCGTTATTTTAACGGTATCCGTGTTAAGTGCTATCGTTGCTATGTTGGAAGTAGCCCTGTTTGGTTTTCTTGGACAACTTGTCGATTGGTTCTCACAGCAGAACCGCGAGACTTTCCTAGCCGATCAAAAGTTCACGCTTATAGGCATGGGGCTCACCGTTTTGGTGTTCATACCCCTATTTATTCTGCTTCGTTCGCTGTTTTCGCGTCAGTCGTTAATGGGCAATTACCCCATGCGAATTCGCTGGCAGGCTCATCGTTACTTGCTTGGACAAAGCCTCACTTTTTTCCACGATGAATTTGCTGGGCGCGTTGCTACTAAAGTTATGCAAACCGCGTTATCTGTCCGTGAAACAGTTACAAAAGTACTCGACTTGTTGGTCTACATCAGTGTGTATTTTATCTCCATGGTTGTGCTTATTTTTAGTACAGACTGGCGATTGGCCATGCCATTAATTGTATGGTTCTTTGTTTATATCGGCATTTTGCGTGTATTAGTTCCCAAGCTTAAAGATGTGTCTCAACGTCAGGCTGACGCCCGATCACTCATGACTGGCCGCATCGTAGACAGTTATACAAATATAACCACGGTGAAGCTTTTCTCGCACAGTAGGCGCGAAGCTGATTATGCCAAAGAGAGTATGGACGGGTTCCTAAAAACGGTTTACCCACAAATGCGCTTGGTAACTGTTTTAGAATTCTGTGTAGAAATGGCCAATGCCATTTTGATTTTTGCCGTGGGCGCACTATCTGTGTACTTGTGGATGGAAAGCATCGCAAGCCCTGGTGATATCGCTATTGCTATAAGCTTATGTTTGCGTTTAAACGGCATGTCGCATTGGGTAATGTGGGAAGTTTCTGGTTTGTTCGAGAACTTGGGTACGGTGCAAGATGGTATGAATACATTAGCGCAGCCAATCAGTGTTAAAGATAAACCTAAAGCTAATGCGCTTGAGGTAAGTGGCGGCGGTATTAGCTTTGAGAAAGTCGATTTTTCTTACTCTGGCGCTGATGATAAACCTATCGATGTTTTCAAAAAGCTCGATTTGGCTATAAAGCCGGGTGAAAAAGTGGGATTAGTGGGTCGCTCAGGTGCGGGTAAATCTACACTTGTGAATTTACTTATGCGTTTTTACGACACACAAAGCGGTAAAATTGTTATTGATGGTCAAAACATTACCGACGTTGGTCAAGAGACGTTACGTGCAAAAATAAGCATGGTGACGCAAGACACTTCACTGATGCACCGTTCGGTAAGAGACAACATTTTATATGGTCGTACCGATGCCACTGAAGACGATATGATCCGCGCCGCTAAGCAGGCTGAGGCACATGACTTTATACTTACCCTTACCGATAGTCATGGCCGCACTGGCTATGATGCACATGTTGGTGAACGAGGCGTGAAGCTTTCTGGCGGTCAGCGTCAGCGTATTGCCATAGCGCGCGTGCTATTAAAAGATGCGCCAGTGTTGGTGTTAGATGAAGCTACTTCAGCCCTTGATTCAGAAGTAGAAGCAGCCATTCAAGCCTGTTTAGATAAGGTTATGGAAGGTAAAACAGTAATGGCTATTGCTCATCGTCTTTCAACCATAGCGCAAATGGACAGGTTGCTTGTTTTAGACAAAGGGAAAATAGTAGAGCAGGGCACCCATGCAGAGCTTATTGCGCACAATGGCATATACGCCAAACTATGGGCGCATCAAACGGGTGGCTTTTTAGGTATTGAATAAGTAGACGGGGCGCATTATATCCATTTTAAACCTACGTGATTACTTGATAGGTGAAGAGATAAACCGCTTGTATCTTGAAAGTGGTTAAGTATAATACGCGTCCCTCCCTTGCGATACCGCACTTTCCTTCGAAAAGACGCACAATTCACAAGGGTAGTGTAAGTAAATTTTGTCACTTAGACACCACAGGGGTGTAGTTCGAATTGGTAGAACAGCGGTCTCCAAAACCGATGGTTGGGGGTTCGAGTCCCTCCACCCCTGCCAAATTTACTTATGAACAAATTTATTAGTTGCGCCCGTTTTAGGTGCGCAAGACAACGACGCTGTAGTGCTAGGATCGTAACATGAGCGAAAAGACGGAAAATCAGTCCAACTCATTGGACATGTTTAAGTGGGTAGTGGTATTTGCACTACTTGCCGGTTTAGTAACCGCAAATACAGTTTACGGTGAGATCTCGGTACTTTACCGTGCTATCGCTGCTGTTGTAGTAGTTGCTGTTGCAGGCTTTATTGCTGCTTCTACACTTAAGGGAAGCACGTTTTTAAGCTTTGCTAAAGAGTCTCGCACTGAAGTTCGTAAGGTAGTGTGGCCGACTCGCCAAGAAGCAAACCAAACTACGCTTATCGTACTTGCAGCGACGTTGGTTATGGCACTGATTTTATGGGGACTAGACGGCATCATCGTTCGTGTAGTTGGCTTTATTACTGGAATAGGAGCATAAGCGTATGTCTGAAGAAGAAGCAGTAAAGAAAAGATGGTACGTGGTTCAAGCCTATTCACAATATGAGTCTCGCGTTAAGAAGACCCTGCTTGAATATATCAAAATGCACAACATGGAAGACTCATTTGGTCAGGTTTTAGTACCTACTGAAGAAGTAGTTGAAATGCGTGCTGGTCAGAAGCGTAAGTCTGAGCGTAAATTCTACCCAGGTTACGTTTTAGTTGAAATGGCAATGACTGAAGAGTCTTGGCACCTAGTGAAAAGCGTACCACGTGTACTTGGCTTTATTGGTGGTACCTCTGACCGTCCAATGCCTATTTCACAGAAAGAAGCTGACGCTATTCTAAATCGTCTTGAAGAGAACGTTGATAAGCCAAGACCGAAAACATTGTTTGAACCAGGTGAAGTGGTTCGCGTTACAGACGGTCCATTTGCAGACTTCAACGGTGTAGTAGAAGAAGTAGACTACGAGAAGAGCCGCGTAAAAGTGTCGGTACTTATCTTCGGTCGCTCTACACCAGTAGACCTAGAGTTTGGTCAGGTAGAGAAAGGCTAAGCTTTTCTGCCTAAGAGTTTTCAAAAGGCTCCTACTAAATAGGAGCTTTTTTATCTATCGAACTAGTATAATGGGTTTCTTGTTCAACATATTGCTAGCAAAGCAAAAGAAATAGGTAGGACGTATAAGTTATGGCAAACCCATTTAGGACATACTGTGCTATCGTGATAGGAGTCCTAAAAACCAACATTTTCCCAGCCTTTCAAAACAAAGTTTAAAGCGACCAATGCTATTGCTCAAATCAAGGGAAAAATATATACCTGAGCCGCAATAATCCGTGTTAACCCTTTTCTTCTAAGAACGAAATTTCGCTAACATCTGTTAAATTTTTAATTGAGCTTTTTCAGATAGATAGGGCAGCTATAACTTACGAAAGATAAGATGAAAGCAGTCAGTACTACCCACCATTTATAATCTTCATTAACTACTAAACCAATAGTTTAAGCGGTTACGAATAAGAAATTTGTGACAATTATACGCGCAAATTTAAAGCGCTCTAACTGATTTATATGAGCTCTCGAACTAAATAGCCGGATCCAAAGTATCGCTGCAACCCCTGAATAATTGATTGAAAGTAAAAGGCTATTATTTGCAATAAACGCGCTAAAGGAAAACAGGCTCAACATAGCGCAAGCTATGTTAAGCCTTGATAACGGTGATAAACCCAATTATTCCCCAATTTTGTTTCACCTATTATTTAGTAATAAGTGTTAGAGCACCTAGACCGGAACAAGAATTGTGAAAAAGCCCCAAAGGGTCTTTTTTGAACTAAATAAGCCAGAAGTAACAACTGATGAGCGAAAGAAATATGAACAGAAAATGTAGCACTGTAGCAATCTTCTCAGAAATCTTATCGCTCTCAGTAAAAGAGTCCCAAAACCCAACACCTAGCGCACGTTTTAATATTAGGTTCGTCCCACACACTAATAGGGTCCAAATTAAAACAGCTTGGATATCTACCATTATAAACTTAACCTTCATTCATCTGTTGTCAATAAATCCTCAACTTCCGATGCTACACTTGTTATCGTCCCCGAAATCAAACCGCCGCCTACAGATGTTGCGAGAGTGCTAAAACCTTTAACAGGACTCAAAGCGCCAGCACCCATTCCGGCAAGTGTTCCTGTAGCGATACTACTAAACGTCGCGCTCCGTCCACCGCCTATAATTGCCCCGTAGAATCCACCTATTCCGCCAGCAAGCGCGCCTAAAGCATTGGCCCAAAGAGCACCAGAAACTTGCGAGATCTCATCTTTGTTTAACTCAGTTAATTTTTCCATTGTTAATTAATCCTTATTTAAATAAATATAGCCGACTCCGCACGACCTGTGTGAAGCTATCCAAACTTTGAATTACTTTCACATTGAAAAATACTGACCCTTAGGTGGTTTTTTACGCTAATTAGCTCTTGCATAGTAATTGGTCACCTTATATAATGCGCGCCCTTTTAAATGGAAACGGGAAGCCGATTGAGCAAATAAACTCTGTATTTGCGAGGCGTTAGACCCAAACAAGAGAGCATGTAAAATGGCTAAAAAAGTAAGCGGTATTATCAAGCTTCAGGTTGCAGCTGGCGCTGCTAACCCAAGTCCACCGGTTGGTCCTGCACTAGGTCAGCACGGTGTAAACATCATGGAATTCTGTAAGGCTTTCAATGCGAAAACTGACAGCCTTGAGAAAGGTGCTCCGGTACCAGTAGAAATTACTGTATACGAAGACCGTTCTTTCACATTCGAAACTAAGACTCCTCCTGCGTCTTACCTGCTTAAGAAAGCAGCGGGCATCAAGAGTGGTTCTGGCCGTCCTAACACTGAAAAAGTGGGTAAAGTTACTCGCGCTCAGCTGGAAGAGATCGCTAAAACTAAAGAGCCAGATCTTACTGCAGCTGACCTAGATGCAGCGGTACGCACTATCGCGGGTTCTGCTCGCTCAATGGGCTTGAACGTAGAGGACTAATCGAATGGCTAAATTAACTAAACGCGCTCGCCTAATCCGCGACAAAGTTGACTCTGCTAAAGAGTACGAAATCAACGAAGCAGTTGCGCTTCTTAAAGAACTAGCGACTGCTAAGTTCGCAGAAAGCGTTGACGTAGCTGTTAACCTTGGTATCGATGCGAAGAAATCTGACCAAAACGTTCGTGGTGCAACTGTACTACCTAACGGTACTGGTAAAGACGTTCGCGTAGCAGTTTTCACTCAAGGTGCAAACGCTGACGCAGCTAAAGAAGCTGGTGCAGACATCGTTGGTATGGACGACTTAGCTGAGCAAGTTAAGAAAGGCGAAATGAACTTTGACGTAGTAGTTGCTAGCCCAGACGCGATGCGTGTTGTTGGTCAACTAGGTCAAATCTTAGGTCCACGTGGCCTAATGCCTAACCCTAAAACTGGTACTGTAACGCCTGACGTTGCAACAGCAGTTAAGAACGCGAAAGCTGGTCAGGTACGTTACCGTAACGATAAGAACGGTATCATCCACGCTAGCATCGGTAAGATTGCGTTCGAAGCGAACCAGATTCAAGAAAACCTTGAAGCGCTACTTGAAGCACTGAAGAAAGCTAAGCCTTCTTCTGCTAAAGGTACATACATCAAGAAGATCAGCCTAAGCACTACAATGGGTGCTGGTGTTGCTCTTGATAAGGCTTCTGTAGGTCTTTAATTTCGCTGAGCTAACGCTCATCGAAATCTCTTAAAGGTTATGGGTTGGAGCTGTGACAATTAGCAGTGCTAATAAGCAGCTCCCGTCCAAGACCGCAGGTGCGGTGTGGTGAAAGAGGTAAGAGAACTTTCACAGTCAACACGCTGCTTAATACAACAACCTGCGCAGACGGTGGTTTGACTCAGACTCTCTGGGGTAACAAACACCGTAGAGCGGTATCAATCATGAGGATTGGTATCAATCTGTGAACCCTGATGACGTATGTAGGTAACTACAAACAAAGTCAGATACAAAGAGGTGAACTCAGTGGCACTAGGTTTAGCAGCAAAGAAAGAGATCGTAGCAGAAGTTTCTGAAGTTGCGTCTCGCGCTCTATCCGTAGCCGTTGCTGAATACCGTGGGATGGAAGTTGGTGAACTGACTGAACTACGTGTTAAAGCTCGTGAGCAAGGCGTATACCTAAAGGTTGTACGTAATACTCTTGCAAAACGTGCTCTAGCAGACAGTCAATTTGCAGACTTAGACAGCGCCTTAACTGGCCCGCTTATCTATGGTTTCTCTATCGACGCACCAGGCGGTGCGGCACGTCTTTTCAAAGACTTCGGTAAGACTAACGATAAGCTAAAAGTTACTGCACTTTCAATTGGTAGCGGTCTTCTTGGTCCAGAGAAATTGGACGCAGTTGCAGCACTACCTACCCGCGACGAAGCGCTTGCGAAACTACTTGCAACCTTCAAAGCACCAGTTGGGAAATTCGTTCAAACAATCAACGAAGTTCCTGGCAAGTTTGTGCGCGTATTGGCGGCGGTCAAAGACACCAAGTAATTGGCGTTTTTGGCATATTGATTTTTTTAACATTTTATACCCAGGAGTTTAGAGAACATGGCTCTAACTAAAGAAGATATCTTAAACGCAATCGCTGAAATGCCGGTAATGGAACTGGTAGAACTAATTGAAGCGGCTGAAGAGAAATTCAACGTATCTGCTGCAGCTGCTGTTGCTGTTGCTGGTCCAGCTGCTGGCGGCGACGCTGGTGCAGCTGAAGAGAAGACTGAATTCGACGTTGTAATGACTTCATTCGGTGGCAACAAAGTTGCAGTTATCAAAGCAGTTCGCGGCGCGACTGGCCTAGGTCTTAAAGAAGCTAAAGAAGTAGTTGAGTCTGCTCCTAAAGCTATCAAAGAAGGCGTAAGCAAAGACGAAGCTGAAGCACTTAAGAAAGAGCTTGAAGAAGCTGGTGCAGAAGTAGAAATCAAGTAATTTGACATAGTCAAATTATTGCCTGAGACGGCAAGGCTGGTGGTTTTTTAAACCACCAGCCTTTTTGCGCTGTATAGTGTGTAGAATTTAACCCTTGTCTACACTACATAAAAGCGCCATTCGGACATACCCATAAAAAGCATAAAAATCCAACAAGTTAACTAATAATTGGTTAAATTTTGTTGTATGCTGGTGTATCTGCCCGAAAAAGGGTTGTGGAAGTTTGTTGCTTATTGCGCCATTTAGAACGTAGCTTTTAGCCCATAGCACGCGTTTTAAAGCATTTAGCAGCAGGTTGGGTCAAAAATCAGCAGGCTGAGGAACCCATGGTTTACTCTTATAGCGAAAAGAAACGTATCCGTAAGGATTTTGGCAAACGCCCACAGGTATTGGAAATTCCATACCTTCTTTCAATTCAGCTTGATTCTTTCAAAAAGTTTATTGAGATCGACGCAGATGCTCAATACGGTTTGGAAGCAGCATTTCGTTCCGTTTTTCCAATTAAAAGCTACTCAGGTAGCTCAGAGCTTCAGTATGTAAGCTATCGCCTGGGAGAGCCGGTATTCGACGTTAAAGAATGTCAAATTCGTGGCGTCACATTCTCTGCTCCGTTAAGAGTAAAACTACGGTTAGTGTTGTTCGATAAAGACGCTGCGCCAGGTACAGTAAAAGATATTAAAGAACAAGAAGTGTACATGGGCGAGATCCCATTGATGACTGAGAACGGTACGTTCGTTATCAATGGTACTGAGCGTGTTATCGTGTCACAGCTACACCGTTCACCTGGTGTATTCTTTGATCACGACAAAGGTAAAACCCACTCGTCAGGTAAAGTGCTTTATAACGCACGTGTAATCCCGTACCGTGGTTCGTGGTTAGACTTCGAGTTTGACCCGAAAGATAACCTATTTGTACGTATCGACCGTCGTCGTAAGTTGCCTGCAACTATTATCTTACGCGCGCTTGAAATGACGTCTGAAGAAATCCTAGATACTTTCTTCGACAAAGTAGCGATTCGTATCAATAAAGACAAACTGATGATGGAAGTTGTTCCAGATCGCCTACGTGGTGAAACGGCTGCTTTTGATATCATCGACGGTGAAGGCAACGTTGTTGTTGAAACTGGTCGTCGTATTTCTGCGCGTCATACACGTGCACTTGAAAAAGCCGGTCTTACTGAGCTTGAAGTGCCAGCCGATTACCTAATTGGCCGTGTTTATGCAGCAACTTACGTAAACGAAGACACTGGCGAAGTAATTGTAAGTGCGAACGAAGAACTAACGCTTGAAAACCTAGCGGCACTAAGCCAAGCGGGTATCAAAGACTTCGAAACGCTTTACATTAACGAGCTAGATCACGGTTCATACATCTCAGATACACTACGTATCGACTCTTCAACTAACCGCCTAGAAGCGCTAGTTGAAATCTATCGTATGATGCGTCCTGGTGAGCCACCAACAAAAGACGCAGCCGAAACCTTATTCGATAACTTGTTCTTCTCTGATGAGCGCTACGACCTATCTTCAGTTGGTCGTATGAAGTTCAACCGCCGTCTAGGCCGTGAAGAGCTAATCGGTTCAGGTACACTAGACAAAGACGACATTATTTCTGTAATGAAGCAGCTAATAATGATTCGTGACGGTAAAGATGAAGTAGATGACATCGATCACCTAGGTAACCGTCGTATCCGTTCTGTTGGTGAAATGGCAGAGAACCAGTTCCGCGTTGGTCTTGTACGTGTAGAGCGTGCAGTTAAAGAGCGTCTAAGCTTAGGCGACCTGGACAACGTTATGCCACAAGATCTAATTAACGCTAAGCCTATCTCGGCAGCAGTTAAAGAGTTCTTCGGTTCATCACAGCTTTCTCAGTTCATGGACCAAAACAACCCGCTATCAGAAGTAACGCATAAGCGTCGTATTTCTGCATTAGGCCCGGGTGGTCTTACACGTGAACGTGCTGGCTTCGAAGTTCGAGACGTACACCCGACTCACTACGGTCGTCTATGTCCAATCGAAACGCCGGAAGGCCCGAACATCGGTCTAATTAACTCATTGGCAAGCTTCGCGCGTACCAATGACTTTGGTTTCCTAGAAACGCCGTTCCGTCGCATTGTAGACGGTGTGGTAACAGACGAAATCGATTACTTATCTGCAATTGAAGAAGGTCAATTCGCAATCGCACAGGCAAACATTGCATTGTCTGAAGCGGGCGAGTTGGTAGACGACCTTATTCCATGTCGTCACCGCGGTGAAACTACCTTGATGCCTAAAGAAGACATCAAGTACATGGACGTTTCGCCACAGCAAATCGTTTCAATTGCTGCAAGCATTATCCCATTCCTAGAGCACGATGATGCAAACCGTGCACTAATGGGTGCGAACATGCAACGTCAGGCAGTACCTACTCTACGCGCTGATAAGCCGCTAGTTGGTACCGGTATGGAAAGAACTATCGCGGTTGACTCAGGTGTTACTGTAGTTGCTAAGCGCGGTGGTGTGGTTGACTACGTTGATGCCAGCCGTATCGTTATTAAAGTAGACGAAGATGAAATGCTTCCAGGTGAAGCAGGTATTGATATCTACAACCTGACTAAATACACGCGTTCAAACCAAAACACGTGTATCAATCAGAAGCCTACCTGTAGTGTTGGCGACCCGATTGTTACTGGTGACGTGCTAGCTGACGGTCCTTCAACAGACCTAGGTGACCTTGCACTTGGTCAGAACATGCGTATCGCGTTCATGCCGTGGAATGGTTATAACTTCGAGGATTCAATCCTTATCTCTGAGCGTGTAGCGCAAGAAGACCGTTTCACTACTATTCACATTCAAGAGCTTAGCTGTATCGCTCGTGATACTAAGCTTGGGCCAGAAGAAATTTCTTCTGATATCCCGAACGTGGGTGAATCTGCACTAAGCAAGCTTGATGAATCAGGTGTTGTTTACATCGGCGCGGAAGTGAAAGGCGGTGACATCCTTGTAGGTAAAGTAACGCCTAAGGGTGAAACTCAGCTTACGCCAGAAGAAAAACTACTACGTGCAATCTTCGGTGAAAAAGCGTCTGACGTTAAAGACACGTCTCTACGTGTACCTAACTCTGTTCACGGTACGGTAATTGACGTTCAAGTATTTACCCGTGATGGTGTAGAGAAAGATAAGCGTGCGCTAGAAATTGAAGACATGCAGCTACGTCAGGTTAAGAAAGACCTTACTGACGAGTTTGAAATTCTTGCAGACGGTATCTTTGCCCGTGCGCAAACTGCACTTCTACGTGCTGGTGTTGACCAAGCTAAGCTTGACAGCCTTCCGCGTGAAAAGTGGTTTGAAATCGCACTTAACAGCGAAGATGCACAGCTAGAGCTAGACCAAATTGCTGATCAACACGCTGAAATCAAATTAGACTTCGATAAGAAGTTTGAAACTAAGCGTCGTAAGATCACTCAAGGCGATGACCTAGCACCTGGCGTACTTAAGATCGTTAAGGTTTACCTTGCGGTTAAACGTCACATCCAACCGGGTGACAAGATGGCCGGTCGTCACGGTAACAAAGGTGTTATCTCGACTATCCAGCCTGTAGAAGACATGCCATACGATGCTAACGGTACGCCGGTAGATATCGTTCTTAACCCACTAGGTGTACCGTCTCGTATGAACATCGGTCAGATCCTAGAAACTCACTTGGGTATGGCTGCACACGGTCTTGGTGTGAAGATTGATCGCATGATTAAAGAGCAGCGTGAGCTGGCTGAACTACGTGAGTTCTTGAAGAAGGTGTACGAGCTTGGTGAGAATCACCAAGAAGTTGACATCGACAGTTTCACAGACCACGAAGTACGTCGTCTAGCTGAAAACCTTCGTAAGGGTGTTCCAGTAGCAACGCCTGTATTCGACGGTGCACGTGAATCTGAAATCAAAGAAATGCTGAAGCTTGCTGATATTCCAGAAAGCGGTCAGATTTCATTGTTCGACGGTCGTACCGGTCGCGAGTTTGAGCGTCCAGTTACGGTTGGTTACATGTACATGCTGAAACTGAACCACTTAGTAGACGACAAAATGCACGCGCGTTCTACTGGTTCATACAGCCTTGTTACACAGCAGCCTCTTGGTGGTAAAGCACAGTTCGGTGGTCAGCGCTTCGGTGAGATGGAAGTGTGGGCACTTGAAGCATACGGTGCAGCATATACCCTTCAGGAAATGCTTACTGTTAAGTCAGATGACGTTAACGGCCGTACCAAGATGTACAAGAACATCGTCGATGGCGACCACAGAATGGAGCCTGGCATGCCAGAGTCATTCAACGTACTACTTAAAGAAATTCGCTCGTTGGGTATCAACATCGAGCTTGAAGAAAAGTAATACGGCAATTGCCGCGTAATGTTATGAGATGGCCCGGTGCTTGCGCCGGGCTCTAGAGACTGACTCCGCTGGGAGAGTAATGTGAAAGACTTATTAAAGTTTCTAAAGCAACAAAACAAGACTGAAGAATTCGATAATATTCGAATCGGTCTGTCTTCACCTGACATGATCCGTTCATGGTCATTTGGTGAAGTTAAAAAGCCTGAAACAATCAACTACCGTACGTTCAAGCCTGAACGTGACGGTCTGTTCTGTGCGCGTATTTTTGGTCCGGTTAAAGACTATGAGTGTCTTTGCGGTAAGTACAAGCGCCTTAAGCACCGTGGTGTTATCTGTGAGAAGTGTGGCGTTGAAGTTACACTGACTAAAGTACGTCGTGAGCGTATGGGTCACATCGAGCTAGCTAGCCCGGTTGCACACATTTGGTTCCTTAAATCACTTCCGTCTCGTATCGGCCTAATGCTTGATATGACACTTCGTGATATTGAACGTGTACTTTACTTTGAATCATACGTGGTAACAGAGCCAGGTATGACTACGCTTGAGCGCAGCCAGCTTCTTAACGAAGAAGAGTACCTGGATGCACTAGAAGAGCACGGTGATGAGTTTGAAGCGAAGATGGGTGCTGAAGCAGTATTCGATCTTCTTACAGCACTAGACGTAGACGCAGACGTTGCGGCTATGCGTGAAGAGCTGCCTTCAATCAACTCTGAAACTAAGCGTAAGAAAATTACTAAGCGTCTTAAGTTGCTTGAGTCATTCCAACAGTCTGGTAACAAGCCAGAGTGGATGATCATGACGGTACTTCCGGTACTACCGCCAGACCTACGTCCTCTAGTACCACTAGACGGCGGCCGTTTTGCAACGTCTGATCTTAACGACCTATACCGTCGTGTAATTAACCGTAATAACCGTCTTAAGCGTCTTCTAGACCTAGCTGCTCCAGACATTATCGTACGCAACGAAAAGCGTATGCTTCAAGAGTCTGTAGATGCGCTTCTAGATAACGGACGTCGTGGTCGTGCGATTACCGGTTCTAACAAGCGTCCACTTAAGTCGCTTGCAGACATGATTAAAGGTAAGCAAGGTCGTTTCCGTCAAAACCTTCTTGGTAAGCGTGTTGACTACTCAGGCCGTTCTGTAATTACCGTTGGTCCTACACTACGTCTTCATCAGTGTGGTCTTCCTAAGAAGATGGCACTTGAGCTATTTAAGCCGTTTATCTACGGTAAGCTTGAAGGTCGTGGTCTTGCGACAACAATCAAAGCTGCTAAGAAGCTTGTAGAGCGCGAAGCACCAGAGGTTTGGGACGTACTAGATGACGTTATCCGCGAACACCCGGTACTGCTTAACCGTGCACCTACACTTCACCGTTTGGGTATCCAAGCATTCGAACCAACACTAATCGAAGGTAAAGCGATTCAGCTTCACCCGCTAGTGTGTGCGGCGTACAACGCCGACTTCGATGGTGACCAAATGGCGGTACACGTTCCGTTGACAATCGAAGCACAGCTAGAAGCTCGTGCACTTATGATGTCGACGAACAACATTCTGTCACCTGCGAACGGTGAGCCAATTATCGTACCTTCACAGGACGTTGTATTGGGTCTTTACTACCTAACACGAGACAAAGTAAACGGCTTAGGCGAAGGCATGGTATTCACCAGCCCGAATGAAGCAGAAAAAGCGTACCGTACAGGTAATGCTGAGCTTCACTCACGCGTTAAAGTACGTATTACTGAATATGACATCGATGAAGATGGCAACAAAACTGAGAAAGTAACACTGACAGACACTACTGTTGGTCGTGCGATTTTCTCATTGATTCTTCCAAAGGGTCTGCCATTTGAAATCATCAACCAAGCGATGGGCAAGAAGCAAATTTCAAAACTATTGAATGCTTGTTACCGTACGCTAGGTCTGAAAGATACAGTAATTGCTGCTGACCAAATCATGTATACCGGTTTCCACTACGCGATGATCGCGGGTGCGTCTGTTGGTATCGACGATATGGTTATCCCTGCTGCTAAGAAAGACATCATCGATGCAGCGGAAGCAGAAGTTATCGAAATTCAGGAACAGTTCCAAAACGGTCTTGTTACCGCGGGTGAGCGTTACAACAAAGTTATCGATATCTGGTCAAATGCCAACGAAAAAGTTGCAAAGGCCATGATGGATAACCTTAAGACTGACATCGTAATTAACCGCGATGGCGAAGAAGAAGAGCAATCATCATTTAACTCTGTTTACATGATGGCCGACTCGGGTGCTCGTGGTAGTGCCGCTCAGATTCGTCAGCTAGCTGGTATGCGTGGTCTGATGGCTAAGCCAGATGGCTCAATCATCGAAACCCCAATTACGGCGAACTTCCGTGAAGGTCTGAACGTACTACAGTACTTCATCTCAACTCACGGTGCTCGTAAAGGTCTAGCGGATACCGCACTTAAGACAGCTAACTCGGGTTACCTAACGCGTCGTCTAGTAGACGTTGCACAAGACTTGGTAATCACTAACGACGACTGTGGCACATTCGAAGGTGTTCAAATGACACCACTAATCGAAGGTGGTGACGTTGTTGAGCCACTACGCGAGCGTGTACTAGGTCGTGTAGTAGCAGAAGATGTACTTAAGCCAGGTACTAACGAAGTACTAGTAGAGCGTAATGTTCTTCTAGACGAAGCGTTAGTAGACATGCTTGAAGCTAACTCAGTTGACCAAATCATGGTTCGCTCGGTAATCACTTGTGACAACGACTTCGGTGTTTGTGCTAAGTGTTACGGTCGTGACCTTGCACGTGGTCACATGGTGGGTAGCGGTGAATCGGTTGGTGTTATTGCAGCACAGTCAATCGGTGAGCCAGGTACACAGCTTACCATGCGTACGTTCCACATCGGTGGTGCGGCATCAAGAGCATCTGCTGAGAACAGCGTACAAGTTAAGACAGCGGGTAGCCTTAAGCTACACAATGCTAAATTCGTACGTAATTCTGACGGCAAAGTGGTTATCGTTTCTCGTTCAACAGAACTTACTGTTATCGACGAGCAAGGCCGTGAGAAAGAGCGCTATAAAGTACCTTACGGTGCTGTACTTAGCGTGGATGACGGTGCGACTATTGCAGCTGGCGATGTTGTTGCTAACTGGGATCCGCATAGTCACCCAATCATCACTGAACGTGCAGCTAAGATCAGCTTCGCAGACATTGATGACTCTAATACCGAAATGCAACAAGACGAGCTTACTGGTCTAACGCGTATCGTTGTTAAAGACCTTGCGAAAGTAAACTCTAAAGAGCCTAAGCTAATTCTTGAAAGCGACGAGTTCGGTCTTCAAGAAATTCGTCTTCCAAGCTTCACAACCATCGAAGCGAAAGAAGGTAAAGTGGCTAACGAAGGTGACGTGCTAGCACGTATTCCTCAGGAAAGCTCGAAGACTCGTGATATCACGGGTGGTCTACCGCGCGTTGCGGACCTATTTGAAGCACGTAAGCCTAAAGAGCCTGCAATCCTTGCTGAAATTTCAGGTACTATCGGCTTCGGTAAAGAGACCAAAGGTAAGAAGCGTCTTGTAATTACACCTGCTGAGGGTGATGCATACGAAGAGATGATTCCTAAGTGGCGTCAGCTTAACGTGTTCGAAGGTGAGAAAGTGGAAAAAGGCGAAGTTATCGCTGATGGTCCAGAGTCTCCGCACGATATCCTACGTCTACGTGGTATCTCAGCAGTAGCGAACTACATCGTGAACGAAGTTCAGGAAGTATACCGTCTACAGGGTGTTAAGATTAACGATAAGCACATCGAAGTAGTTATCCGTCAGATGCTACGTAAGTGTATTATCACTAACCCAGGCGATACGCAGTTCCTTGAAGGCGAACAGGTTGAAGTATCGAACGTGAAAGTGGCTAACCGTGAAATTGAAAAACACGGCAAGATCCCTGCGCAGTATGAAACACAGCTGCTTGGTATCACTAAAGCGTCACTGTCTACTGAGTCATTTATCTCAGCGGCATCGTTCCAAGAAACAACACGTGTTCTAACTGAAGCTGCGGTTCAAGGTAAAGAAGATGACCTACGCGGTCTGAAAGAAAACGTAATCGTTGGTCGTCTAATTCCAGCGGGTACAGGTTTCGCTTACCACGAGCGCCGTGCACAAAAACGCAAAGAGCAAATCGAAGAGATGTCAGTATCTGCTGCTGAAGCAGAACAGGCACTAACCGAAGCGCTTAATGCAGGTGCAGACGAAGATACTGCCGAATAAGGCATGATCATGGGAGTGCGTTAACGTGCTCCTAACAAATTGGCATGTCAGGCGTACAAAAAGCATGAAAACTTTCTGCTTAACCTTTGTACACCTTGACAGTCAGGGCGATGATCATTAATATTCCGCGACCCGATTTTTGATAGCCTAAATTTGGCACTAAAAACGGTCGCGGTTTTTTGTATTAGCGCCTAGTGAATGTTGACGAGCACAATGTTCACAACAACAGGGCGACAATGTTAAAAAGTCGCAAGTATAGGACCCAATCATAGTGATTGGGTTTTCGTAGTTTTTAATCAGGAGCTAGTTAATGGCAACAGTTAACCAGTTAGTGCGCAAGCCGCGTAGAAAGCCCGTTGAAAAAAGCAACGTAGCTGCTCTACAAGCTTGTCCACAAAGACGTGGTGTATGTACTCGTGTATATACTACTACGCCTAAGAAACCAAACTCTGCACTACGTAAAGTATGTCGTGTACGTCTAACTAACGGTTTTGAAGTTTCTTCATACATCGGCGGTGAAGGTCACAACCTACAAGAGCACAGTGTAGTTCTTATCCGTGGTGGTCGTGTTAAAGACCTACCAGGTGTTCGTTATCACACAGTTCGCGGTACTCTTGACTGCGCAGGTGTAAACGATCGTAAACAAGCCCGTTCTAAGTACGGCGCGAAGAAGCCTAAGTCTTAACGGTTCTCCGTTAGTAAGGCCAAACTGAAGTTTTAGAGTTTTGGGTTTTCCCTGAATTCATACGGAGAATAGAAAATGCCAAGAAGAAGAGTCGTAGGTCAACGTAAAATCCTACCAGAGCCAAAATTTGGTTCACAACTGCTTGCGAAATTCATGAATGTCGTAATGCTCGACGGCAAAAAGTCAGTCGCTGAAAAAATCGTTTACGGTGCGCTTGATATTGTTGCTGAAAAAACCGGCAAAGCACACCTAGATATCTTCGAGGAAGCGCTTGATAACATCCGCCCAACAGTAGAGGTTAAGTCTCGTCGTGTTGGTGGTTCAACTTATCAGGTTCCAGTTGAAGTACGTCCAGTTCGTCGTAACGCGCTAGGTATGCGTTGGATGGTTGAAGCTGCACGTAAACGTGGCGAAAAGTCTATGGCACAACGCCTAGCGGCTGAAATGCTAGACGCAGCAGATAACAAAGGTTCAGCGGTTAAGAAACGTGAAGACGTTCACCGTATGGCCGAAGCAAACAAAGCGTTTGCTCACTACCGTTGGTAATCAACGTTATTTAACTGAGAGAGATTTATGCCTCGTAAGACCTCGATTGAGCGTTATCGCAATATTGGTATTGTGGCTCACGTGGACGCGGGTAAAACCACGACCACAGAGCGTGTTCTGTTTTATACAGGACTGTCTCACAAAATCGGTGAAGTGCACGATGGTGCTGCTACCATGGACTGGATGGAACAAGAGCAGGAGCGTGGTATTACTATCACGTCTGCTGCGACTACGTGTTTCTGGTCTGGTATGGAGCAACAGTTCGATCAACACAGAATCAACATCATCGACACCCCTGGGCACGTTGACTTTACTATTGAAGTAGAGCGTTCATTACGTGTACTAGACGGTGCAGTGGTTGTTTTCTGTGGGTCTTCTGGGGTAGAACCTCAATCAGAGACAGTCTGGCGACAGGCTGACAAATATGAAGTGCCACGCCTTGTGTTCGTTAATAAAATGGACCGGGCTGGCGCTGATTTTGAACGTGTTGTGGGTCAAATTCGCAAGCGTTTGGGCGCAAACTGTGTTCCGATTCAAATCAACATGGGCGCTGAAGAGAATTTCCACGGCGTAATCGACCTTGTGAAGATGAAAGCCATCAACTGGAATGAAGACGACATGGGTATGACATTTACCTATGAAGACATTCCGGCTGAATATTTAGATACTGCTGAGCAGTTCCGCACCGAGATGATCGAAGCGGCTGCTGAAGCATCAGACGAGCTAATGGACAAGTACTTGGAAGGCGAAGAGCTAACCGAGGAAGAAATCCGTTCAGGCCTTCGTCAGCGTACACTGAACAACGAAATTGTTCTTGCCACTTGTGGCAGTGCCTTCAAAAACAAAGGTGTTCAGGCTGTACTAGACGCTGTTATTCAATACCTTCCATCTCCTACTGAAGTTAAGGCCATTACCGGTGTGCTTGACGATAAAGACGAGACCGAAGCTGAGCGTCATTCAAGCGACGACGAGCCATTTGCAGCTCTAGCATTTAAAATTGCGACCGACCCATTTGTGGGCACGCTTACATTCTTCCGCTGCTACTCTGGTGTAGTAAATACGGGTGATACGGTATACAACCCCGTAAAAGGTAAACGTGAACGTTTCGGTCGTATCGTGCAGATGCACGCTAAAGACCGCGAAGAAATTAAAGAAGTACGCGCAGGTGACATTGCTGCCGCTATCGGCTTAAAAGATGTTACCACCGGTGATACGTTGTGTGACCCTAATAATGTAATCACACTTGAACGTATGGAATTCCCAGAGCCGGTAATTTCAATTGCGGTTGAGCCTAAGTCACAAGCTGACCAAGAGAAAATGGGTATTGCCCTAGGTAAGCTTGCGGCAGAAGATCCGTCGTTTAAAGTGAAAACTGACGATGAAACTGGCCAAACAATCATCTCTGGTATGGGTGAACTTCACCTAGATATCATTGTCGACCGCATGAAGCGTGAGTTCAAAGTTGAATGTAACGTAGGTAACCCTCAGGTTGCTTATCGCGAAACCCTTCGTAAATCTGTTGAAGTTGAAGGGAAGTTCGTTCGTCAGTCAGGCGGCCGCGGCCAGTTTGGTCATGTATGGTTACGCATTGAGCCTCAAGAAGAAGGGGCTGGCTACGAGTTTATGAACGAAATCGTCGGTGGTGTGGTTCCAAAAGAGTTCATTCCAGCGGTCGATAAAGGAATTCAGGAGCAGATGCGAAGTGGTGTTCTTGCAGGGTATCCGGTACTTGATGTAAAGGTTACGTTGTTCGACGGTTCATACCACGATGTTGACTCTTCTGAAATGGCGTTTAAGATCGCCGGCTCTATGGGTTTCAAAAAAGGCGCCGCAGAAGCAAATCCGGTGTTACTTGAACCCACAATGAAAGTTGAAGTGACTACTCCAGAAGATTGGATGGGTGACGTTGTAGGTGATCTTAATCGACGTCGCGGCATGATCGAAGGTATGGAAGATGGCGTAGCAGGTGTTAAAATAATACGTGCAAAAGTGCCGCTTTCAGAAATGTTTGGGTACGCAACTGATTTGCGTTCACAAACACAAGGTCGTGCTTCATACTCTATGGAGTTCTTCAATTATTCTGAGGCGCCTAACAATGTGGCGCAGGCTATTATTGAATCTAGAATTTAATCTAAATGAAGGTTCGGTCCGGTCTATTTGTGGGTCGGACTTTTAACTTAGGAAACGAGAAAAATGGCAAAAGAAAAGTTTGAACGTACGAAACCCCACGTAAACGTGGGTACAATCGGCCACGTTGACCACGGTAAAACTACCCTAACTGCAGCAATCACTACAGTTCTTTCTAAGACTTACGGTGGTAACGCACAGGCTTTCGATCAAATCGATAACGCGCCTGAAGAAAAAGCACGTGGTATCACCATCTCTACTTCACACGTAGAATACGAT